>NZ_JAYLVQ010000061.1:0-330572 GCF_035818575.1 Halobacillus sp. HZG1 | reverse complement strand
GCGGGAAAAAAGTGCTTGGTGAGACCCCACAGGACGCAGTCCGAGGAGGCTCACCGCGCTCCCGCGGAAAGCGAGTCATTCCCCGCAGCCCCCATCCACTCAACAAACGTCTCGAAACTGAGTCTTCAAGAAACCTGCCATTATGTTGAATAACGAATGGGGCATAAGTGGGGTGGTTTCGGAGACAATAACGGTAAAAAGAGAAGAGGTGCTAGAGATGAGAAGTTTCTTACTAATGGCCGCAATGGCTGCCGTTTTGTTGAGTGCATGTGGGTTGCAGGGAGATAAATACCAAGGGATGACCAGTCGTGATGATGTAGAGAACATGGGCTACAATAATGAAGTGACTCGAGGAGAAGAGAGCCCGCGTTCCATGAACAAAGTCGGATATACATGGGGGCTGAAACAGGACAGGGAGAATATGAAAGCAGCAGCCCAACAACTACCCGGGGTCGAAGTGAAAAGGGTTACGCTTGAAGCAAACCAAGCGTGGGTGACGGTACACATCGAAGGGGATGAAGATCTCTCCAAAGAAGAAAAAGCCGAATGGAAAGCTCAAGTTCAAGAAGCTGTTTATCAGGCTGTCCCTCGCTATGACATTCATGTAAGAATCAAGTAACTTTTTGGATGGCCTCCGTTCTTTAGGTAGGGGAATGACTAAGTGTCTGCGTGAAATTCCGTGGAACAAAGTTGTTTCCCTTTTTCTTCCTCTATGGAGATACGGTTACCAAAGTAAAGCACGTGAAGACATCTTTTTTGAGGAATGGGTTGGGCGGTTGTATCCATGACCTCTCTATAATATAATTAGAATGTTATGGAGAAAGAGGTGCATACCATTGATTGAACGTTTACAAACATTAGAAGATCGTTATGAAAAATTGAACGAATTACTTAGTGATCCTGAAATTATTTCTGATACGAATAAACTGCGTGAGTATTCCAAAGAACAATCCGGCCTGCAGGAAACAGTGACAGCTTATCGTGAGTATAAAGAAGTGGCAGAGCAGCTGGATGATGCGAAGGCGATGCTTGACGACAAAATGGATGCGGATATGGTGGAAATGGTCAAAGAAGAGATTCATGAACTTTCCACACGCAAACAAGACCTTGAAGAACGGTTGAAGGTTCTTATGCTTCCGAAAGACCCGAATGATGATAAGAACGTCATCATGGAAGTGCGCGGAGCAGCGGGCGGAGATGAAGCTGCTTTATTCGCTGGTGACCTATATCGGATGTACGCACGGTATGCTGAGGCGCAAGGTTGGAAAACAGAAGTCATTGAAGCGAATGCCAGTGACGTCGGTGGTTATAAAGAAATCATCTTTATGGTGTCTGGGAATATGGCTTATTCCAAGCTGAAGTTTGAAAATGGCGCTCACCGTGTCCAACGTGTACCGGAAACAGAATCGGGGGGACGTATTCATACGTCTACTGCGACTGTCGTTGTCATGCCTGAAGCTGAAGAAGTTGAGGTGGAATTGCATGATAAGGATATTCGAGTCGATACCTTTGCTTCAAGTGGACCAGGAGGGCAGAGTGTCAACACGACCATGTCCGCTGTACGCCTGACCCACGAACCGACGGGTACCGTTGTATCGTGTCAGGACGAAAAATCACAAATTAAGAACAAAGAAAAGGCGATGAAAGTTCTTCGGGCTCGTGTTTATGATAAGTTCCAACAGGAAGCCCAGGCAGAATACGATGAAAATCGTAAGTCTGCTGTAGGTACAGGGGACCGTTCCGAGCGGATCCGTACGTACAACTTCCCGCAAACACGTGTGACGGATCACCGAATCGGTCTAACGTTACAAAAGCTTGATCAGATTCTCCAGGGAAATATGGATGAAATCATTGATGCTCTATTGATTGAAGAGCAAACGAAAAAAATGGAGCAGATTGGTGAATAGTATGCAGCCTACTTTTACGTCGATTCGGGAAGCCCGCCGCTGGGCTTCTCTTTTTTTACAACAACATCAACGGGAACCGAGGGTGGCTGATTTATTACTCGAACATTTTTTGAAATGGACACCCTCCCAACTTCTTGCTTTTGACGATCAACGGTTATCTGATGAAGCAGAGAAGGATTTCGTCCAAGCAGTCAGACAGCATGCGGAGACAGGGATTCCTGTCCAGCACCTTACAGGAGTCGGTCACTTTTATGGACGGGAATTTCAAGTCAATGAAAACGTGCTGATTCCAAGGCCTGAGACGGAAGAGCTGGTCCTTGGTGTTGTGGATTATGTCCGTGATGAAAATTTGCAGACGCCAAGAATTATTGACCTTGGCACAGGAAGTGGTGTCATTGCGATTACCCTTGCTACCGAACTTCCGGGGAGTGAGGTTAGTGGTGTAGACCTCTCAGAGGAAGCTCTTGAAATAGCTGAAAAAAATGCTGCTCAGCATGGGGCCGATGTTCGCTTTTATCGAGGGAACTTTCTGGAATCACTGCTTGAAGAGCCGTTCGACATCATTGTTTCCAATCCCCCTTATATTGCTTTTTCAGAAAAAGATAAAATGGACGATACTGTGGTGGATTTCGATCCGGCGCTTGCTCTATTTGCTGAGGAGGAAGGGTTGGCTGCATACAAAACCATCCTTACTCAAATCTCACATATGAAACAAAAACCAAAATGCATCGCATTCGAAATTGGTCATGAACAAGGACGCTCGGTTTCGGCGCTCATTCAAGAGATGCTGCCTGAATGTCATACGGAGATACGTCCAGATATAAACGGGAAGGACCGCATGGTCTTTGCCATTGTTAAGTAACCAAATAGAAGATTGATAGATTTATGGTTTAAAGTGTAGGCACCCTGTCCATACTAGCGACTAGTAGAGTGACAGGGAGGAAATGAAAATGAAAAACAGTTGGCTCTTATTTTTATCCTTATCTATTATTATTGCGGTCCTCCCATGGGGACAACAATCGCAAGCACAACCTGAATTTCAAGTCATTCCGGATGAAGCCATTCGTCTTCGCATATTAGCAGATAGTAATGATCAAGCGGATCAGAAAGTTAAACGTATGGTAAGAGACGAGGTCAATGCTGAAATTACTGAATGGGTAGCTGAATTGACTTCGATTGAAGCGGCGAGGGAATTGATACAGGGGCGTCTTCCCGAGCTTCAGGAGATTGTAGGGCAAACCCTTGAAAAGGAAGGGATCCAACAGGATTACACGGTCGACTACGACTCCAATGTTCAATTTCCGACGAAGTTGTATGGTTCCTTTATCTATCCAGCCGGGGAATATGAAGCCATTCTCATCACACTGGGAGAAGGTGAGGGGGATAACTGGTGGTGCGTCCTGTTCCCGCCACTATGTTTCCTTGATTTCTCTAATGGGACGAGTGTAGCAGAAGCGGAAGAAGTAACAGAAGAAGAAGTAGAGAAAGAAGAGGAAGAGGAAGTACAGTTCTTTGTCGTGAAAATATGGGAAAGCATCTTTTCCTAGCATAGAATCCACCCCCCTTTTCATAGAGTAGAACAAAGGGGTGTGGATTCTATTATGTATATCGAACAAATAGAAGATGAGTTGTATCAGTTGAAAAAAGCCGACCAGCCGATCGGATCCTTCCGTCTGATCCAATTATCAAAGGGGGCGGGGAAGCTTGAACAACTCCAAGTGAAAGACCATATTTCTCCCGGTAGAATTTTAGAGGTGTTTGAAGTGATTCAGACCTATGTGGAGAAAGTAGGTTTAAGAGAGCTTCATGTGGAAAGTCATTCCGATACACTCGACTTTCTTTTGCAGCATCAACAGTTCAAGAAAAAGGATGTCGAAAAAAGGTTGTGGATTTATGAAGTTAATCACAGTTAATTGTGTATAAGTCGCTTAATTATCCACAAAACGGGTATTAATTGTTAATAAGTTGTGAATAGGAAAATTTCATTCGCATATTTACTAACGGATTCTTTGGATATGTGGGTAAAATTGTGGATAACTTGAGGACATCTTGTGAATAATGTCTAAATTTGCGATATTTTGTAGAATTAATCATAATAAAAATGACAGCAGATACGGAATAAAGGGGTTCGTACGATGAGTATGGAAACGAAATGGTGGAAACAAACGGAAAACACAAGGGATTTGGATGCTCAAGTCCAGGAAGCCTCGACTCTTCTGAAAGATAAACAGGTTGTCGCTTTTCCTACCGAAACGGTCTACGGTTTAGGTGCGGATGCAACCGAAGAAGAAGCGGTACAGCGGATTTTTGAAGCCAAAGGCCGGCCAGCAGACAATCCTTTAATTGTTCATGTGGCAGATGAGGAGCAGGTGGGTCAATTAGTTGCAGAGATTCCCCCTGTTGCGCGGAAACTGATGGACGAATTCTGGCCCGGTCCGTTGACGCTTGTTCTGAAGAGCAATGGAACAGCTGCTGTTAATGTGACGGCGGGATTATCCACGATTGGCATTCGAATGCCTGATCATCCACTTGCTCTAACCTTGCTTCGGGAGACAGGAAAACCATTAGCAGCTCCAAGTGCCAATCGTTCAGGTCGACCCAGCCCTACAACGGCTGAGCACGTCTATCAGGACCTGGACGGTAAAATTGCTGGCATACTTGACGGAGGCCCCACAGGTGTTGGTGTGGAGTCTACTGTAGTGGACTGCACGACGGAAATGCCTGTTATTTTAAGACCGGGCGGGGTAACGAAAGAAGATTTAGAACGGGTTCTAAAGCAAGTCATGATGGATCCTGCTCTCGCTGATGAAAAGCAGAAGCCTAAATCACCCGGGATGAAATACACCCACTATGCACCGGAATCACCGCTTTGGCTGGTGGAGGGTAATGATGACTTCTTTTCCAGGCAACTTCATGAATTGAAGAAGGGTGGAAACAGAGTCGGGGTCATTGCAAGTGATGAACTAGCAGAAAAACTTGATCACTATCCTCTTATACGTTGTGGTTCAAGATCTCAGCTTCATCAAGTAGCAGAAAAACTTTACGGTGCCTTAAGAGAATTTAAAGAGTCGGATGTAGATCTTATTTTATGTGAAACTTTTTCTGAAGAAGGTGTAGGAGCGGCCATTATGAACCGATTGAATAAAGCCGCTATAAAAAGAATCCAGACCTTCTGACATACGCCCCTCCACTCATGCATACGATGATATAGCATGTCCGGGGAGGGGAAGATTCAGTTGGAGCATATGACTTCACTAATTTTGTTATCGATTGCTTTAGGTCTTGATGCATTCTCTGTTTCATTAGGAATGGGATTACAGGCAATTAGGTTAAAGCACGCTTTTTTTGCCGGGATTGTCATCGGGGTTTTTCATATGGTCATGCCGGGGTTGGGCATCCTGCTTGGTAAATGGCTGTCTGATAGTGCAGCTGAATGGGCTGAATTGGCTGGAGGAGTAATGTTGTTCGGCTTAGGTGCTTATGCGGTCTTTGCGTCGTTCACGGAAAAGCACTCGATTTCATATCGAATGACGGGCATCGGCTTGTGGTTATTCGCACTAAGCGTCAGCATTGACAGTTTCCCCGTGGGTTTCAGCTTAGGCTTAAGAGAAGCGGAAATGTTCATATCCGTCCTATCTTTCGGAGTATTCAGTATGGCTTTGACATGGACAGGCTTCATCATAGGTCGCCGGGCAGGAGGTTTACTGGGTATATATAGTGAACTTCTTGGAGGAAGCATATTGTGTGCCTTAGGGTTAAATGCTATTTTTTGACATGTTTTTCACCCGATCTGTACCTATGGTACTATAGAGAAAACGGACTATTGATGAGGGGAAGAGTGGCTATGAATATATTATTTGTCTGTACAGGAAATACATGCCGAAGTCCGATGGCAGAAGCATTGCTAAAATCGAAGTATGAAGAAGGAAATGTTCAATCCGCAGGAATTTTCGCAGGGAAAGGGGAACCTCTGGCAGAGAATTCAGAACTTGTTCTTAAGGAGATCGATTTGGACCTGGACCACCAGACCAAACCTATCGATCGGGACCTTCTGGAATGGGCGGATCTTGTGCTCACCATGACAGACCGCCATAAACAAACCCTCGCCCTTCAGTACCCGGACGCTCAAGGAAAATACTATACGCTGAAGGAATATGTACTCATTGATGAAAATCAATGGCGACATTTAAAGAGCCTTTATGCAGCCTTTGAAGAGAAGCGTTTGTCTATCCTGAATGAATATAAAGGCAAGATCGATGACCAGGATCTTGAGCAAAAATTGTTCGATGAACTTGAGGATGAAATCAAAGAAATCGATCAGCGGGAGAAAGAATTGCCTGATTTGAATATCATAGATCCCTTTGGCGGGAACATCACCATCTACCGGAATACCCGTGATGAGCTCAATCACTATATTGAACGTCTCGTAGAAAAACTTCGCGACGAGGAATAAACCGGTTTCTATCAGACGTACCATCCTCGTCGTCTCGCTGTTTTATTCCATCATTTATACATATCTGAAAATCCCAGCGCCCCCCCTCTGGGATTTTTTATTTCTCCTATTCCAGAAAAGCTCCCTTTTCTTGAAGACTCAGTTTCGAGACTTTTGTTGAGTGGACCGGGCTGCGGGGAATGACTCGCTTTCCGCGGGAGCGCGGTGAGCCTCCTCGGACTACGTCCTGTGGGGTCTCACCATGCACTTTTTTCCCGGAGCCCCTAAATCCACACAAACATCTCGAAATCGAGTCTTCCACAATCCTGCCAAATTCTTTAATAAAAACAGAAGGGCTGGTAGATGAAAAGAGTCGGATGGAGAGGATTGACAGGGGAGAGGGAAACTGTCACGATAAGGTTGATATTAGAAGACGGGAGTGTCTATAGATGAAAGTGATCCTTGCCTCCGACCATGGCGGAGTGAACTTACGAAAAGAAGTAGCAGACGTTTTGAATGAACTTGAAGTAGAATTCGAAGACATCGGTTGTGATTGTGAAGATTCCGTCGACTATCCTGACTACGCAATCCCTGCAGCAGAACGTGTAGCGAATGGAGAATTTGATAAAGCGATCCTCATCTGTGGAACAGGAATCGGGATGTCGATCTCCGCTAATAAAGTAAAGGGAATTCGTGCCGCATTGGTGCATGACCTTTTCACAGCCAAAGTCACTCGCGAACATAACGATTCGAATGTGTTATGTATGGGTGAACGCGTCATCGGCCCAGGTTTAGCGCGTGAAATTGCTAGAACATGGGTGTCTACTGACTTCGAAGCAGGTCGTCACAAAAGACGTGTAAGTAAGATTGCCGAATATGAAAATAAGTAATACAATGGGATATAGAAAAGCTGAAGCTTTTTTAATAGCTGATGCTGACAATTGAAGGAGGAGCCTGATGCTTCTCCTTTTTTTGTAAATAAACCGCTTATAGGGAGTTATTCCCCTATTTGTGCTGACACATAGAGGAGGTAGGAAAGTGACGGATGTGAAAAGCATTCAAGCGGATGTTCGCGCTGTGGTCGATCAGCTTATGGAAACAGACAGCCTACAACCAGGTGTTTTTGTCATTGGCTGTTCAACAAGCGAGATTGCAGGGGAAAGAATCGGCACTTCAGGAAGTGAAGCTATTGCTGAAGTAGTTTTCAGTGAGCTGCAAAATCTTTCAGAGCGCTCCGGCGTTTCACTTGCGTTCCAGTGCTGTGAACATTTGAATCGTTCATTAGTTGTCGACCGTGCAGTAATGGAAGATCAGCGTTTAACAGAAGTATCGGCTATTCCTGTGCCCACAGCAGGCGGATCGATGGCATCCTTCGCTTATAAGCATATGAAAGATCCTGTGCTTGTGGAGAGGATTGAAGCTAAGGGTGGGCTTGATATCGGTGCCACCCTCATCGGGATGCATTTAAAACGTGTAGCCGTACCGCTTCGTATCGCTCAAAAAAGCATCGGTCACGCCCACATTACGGCAGCGAAAACCCGACCTCCTCTCATCGGTGGGGCACGTGCGGTTTATGTAAGTCAAGAAGAAGCAGGTTCTTGTGATCATTAGGAATGGAAAGGGGAAGCTAGACCATGAATCATGTAAAATCAGCAGATGCAGAAATTTTTGCAGCCGTCCAGGATGAAAGACAACGCCAGCAGGATAATATTGAATTGATTGCTTCAGAAAACTTCGTTTCAGAAGCCGTTATGGAAACGATGGGTTCTGTGCTTACGAATAAATATGCGGAAGGCTATCCGGGCCGTCGTTACTATGGTGGTTGTGAACACGTAGACGTTGTGGAAAACTTAGCCCGCGACCGCGCGAAAGAACTGTTTGGAGCCGATCACGCTAATGTTCAGCCGCACTCTGGTGCGCAAGCGAACATGGCCGTGTATTTCACTGTGCTTGAGCATGGAGACACAGTCCTCGGTATGAATTTGAATCACGGTGGTCACTTGACCCATGGCAGCCCCGTCAACTTTAGTGGGAAGTTGTATAATTTTGAGGAGTACGGTGTAGACGAAAACGATGAAACGATTGATTATGAGGCTGTGCTTCAGAAAGCCAAAGAAGTGCAACCTAAACTGATCGTTGCAGGTGCCAGCGCCTATCCACGAGAAATTGATTTTGCTAAATTCCGTGAAATAGCTGATGAGGTAGGAGCTTACCTCATGGTCGATATGGCCCATATCGCAGGGCTGGTTGCTACAGGTCTACATCCGAACCCTGTACCACACGCTCACTTCGTTACGACCACAACCCATAAAACATTGCGTGGCCCTCGTGGTGGAATGATTCTTTGTGAAGAATCTTTTGCTAAAAAGATCGATAAAACAGTGTTCCCGGGAATGCAGGGCGGTCCCTTAATGCACATCATTGCAGCTAAAGCTGTATCCTTCAAGGAAGCTTTGCAGCCAGAGTTCAAAGAATATTCCCGGCAAATTATCGCCAACGCAAAGCAACTAGGCGCATCCCTTATTGAAAAAGGGGTAGATCTAGTTTCTGATGGGACAGACAATCACCTGCTTTTACTTGACTTACGCAGCAAAGGCTTGACCGGCAAAGTAGTCGAAAAAGCTTTAGATGAAATCGGTATTACGACAAATAAAAATACGATTCCGTTCGATCCTGAAAGCCCGTTTGTGACAAGTGGTATCCGTATCGGTACAGCAGCTGTTACGAGCCGTGGCTTCAAGGAAGCGGAAATGGAAGAAATTGCAGATCTGATCGCCTTCACTCTGGACAATCACGAGGATGAGGCGAAAATGAAAGAAGCGGAAAAACGTGTACGTGAATTAACATCCCGCTTCCCGTTATACCAGACACTCAACTTTTCTTCCATTTAATGAACGAAACTACCAAGAGCCACTAGATTGATCTAGTGGCTCTTATTTAAGAATCTGGCAGCATTATGGAAAACTCGATAGCGGGATGTTTCGCGGTTCTTTTCTTGAGATGTGCGGGACAGGTGAGACCCGGAAGGCGTAGCCTGAGGAGGCTCACCGCCCGCCCCATGGAAAGCGAACTGTTTCCCGGAGCCCCTAAAATCCAACAAACATCTTGAAACTGAATCTTCCAGAGTAAGGAGCATTTCTGTAATAATTCGTAATCTAATCATAGGTTGCAGAGAGGTTTCTTTTTCTGTACAATTTAAAGGATGTAAATTTTCAGAAGGAGTGAATGGCAATGGCAAACGTTTATGTACTGGATCACCCATTGATTCAACATAAGTTGACGTACATACGTAAAAAAGAGACAGGGACGAAAGACTTCCGTGAATTAGTAGATGAAGTAGCAGCACTTATGGCCTTTGAAATCACCCGCGATCTTCCATTGGAAGAAGTGTCTATCGATACACCAGTCGTACAGGATGCGAAGGCAAAAGTACTGACAGGTAAAAAGATCGGCCTTGTTCCTATTCTAAGAGCTGGGCTTGGTATGGTAGATGGAATTATCCAATTGATTCCGGCTGCGAAAATTGGGCACGTCGGACTTTACCGCGATCCAGAAACACTGCAGCCCGTCGAATATTATGTGAAGCTTCCAAGTGATATTGAAGAACGTGAACTGATTGTCATCGATCCGATGCTTGCGACAGGCGGATCAGCCAACGAAGCAATCCACTCCTTGAAGAAACGTGGAGCAAAACAGATTCGTTTAATGTGTCTCGTAGCTGCGCCTGAAGGTGTAGAAGCTGTGCAGGAAGAACACCCGGACGTGGATATTTACCTTGCGGCTCTTGACGAGAAATTGAACGAAAAAGGATACATTGTACCTGGTTTAGGAGATGCGGGAGACCGTTTGTACGGAACCAAATAAAACCACTTCCTCATTAAAGGAGGAGCACTCATGACAGAACGCATTAAAGTAATGACGATATTTGGGACAAGACCGGAAGCTATAAAAATGGCACCGCTCGTCCTTGAGTTGAAAAAACGTTCAGAACAGTTTGAACCAATCGTTGCAGTAACCGCTCAGCATAGAGAGATGCTGGACCAGGTGTTGAGTATTTTTGATATTGAACCGGATTTTGATCTTGATATCATGAAAGCCCGCCAGTCACTTGCTCAAGTGACGACACGTGCTTTGGAAGGTTTAGATGAAGTGATGAAGGAAACGAAACCTGATGTTGTGCTTGTCCATGGGGATACAACAACAACATTTGCCGCTTCCTTGGCTGCTTACTATAACCAAATTCCTGTCGGGCACGTGGAAGCTGGACTCCGTACCTGGAACAAGTACTCACCGTTTCCTGAAGAAATGAATCGCCAGTTGACCGGTGTTATGGCGGACCTTCATTTTGCACCGACGAATAAATCAAGAGACAATCTTCTTGCTGAAAATAAGTCGGAAGACAATATCTTTGTTACCGGGAATACAGCTATTGATGCTTTACAGACGACGGTAGCGGAAGACTATGCCTCTGCAGTGCTTGATGAAGTAGGGGATAAACGCCTTGTTCTGATGACAGCACACCGTCGTGAAAACCTCGGAAACAACATGAAGCAAATGTTCCGCGCGATCAAGCGTCTTGTTCAGGAGCACGACGATATTCAAGTCGTCTATCCGGTTCACCTGAATCCGGTGGTTAAAGAAACAGCGGACGAAATCTTAGGGAATGACGATCGAATCAAGCTGATCGAACCGCTTGATGTCATCGACTTTCACAATTTCGCTTCAAGAGCACACCTCATTTTGACTGATTCAGGCGGCGTACAGGAAGAAGCACCTTCACTGGGTGTTCCTGTCCTTGTCCTTCGTGACACGACAGAACGTCCGGAGGGGATTGATGCAGGCACATTGAAGCTTGCAGGAACGGAAGAGGATCACATCTTCCATCTCGCTCATGAATTGTTATCGGATGACAAAAAACATGAAGCGATGTCCAAAGCCTCCAACCCGTATGGAGACGGACAAGCTTCTGCCCGTATCGCAGAGGCGATTCGTTATTTCTTCAAACATCGTGAAGATAAACCTGCACCATTCGAAATCGAATAAGATGAACATAAAAGGGCGAGGTCACCAAGACCTCGCCCTTTTGTTTATTCTCCACGAACATACTCCCCTAATATCTTCTTATTGTTTGTCAGCGCCTAGAAGACCGGGATTAATAAAATCATTAAAGTCACTGATAAAAATGTGAAAGACACCGATAAAAGAGCAAAAGTCACCGATAAACCCCAGGAACCTACCGATAAAAGCTTAGAATCCACTGATAAATTTCGTAACGGATCATATTGCGTTCTCTTATGTAAATAGAGAGGTATTTGAAAACACAATAGGCGTTCATTTTGTTTAAGATCCTTAAATGCTTCCGCATAAACGTTCAGCTAAAACAAATGCTATGGAAAAAGGAGCACAAGCTTATGCGATATGGGATTGTCTTTTTCACTTGCCTATTTATATTGACCGGATTCAGTGCTCCTGAACCGAACGATGAAGTAACCATCATTGTCGAATTAGATGAACCACCTGAGAGTTTCTTAAAAGAACTAGAACGAAGACTACCGAGGCTTGAAGTGGTGACGAGTTACGATACGATTTTTTATGGAGTAGCGATTAAAGGGACGGCGGCAGAGTTGGAAAAAGTGGCAAGAATGGAAGCTGTGAAAAATCAACATCCCGTACGTACTTATGAAGCATTAGAGGTAAAGGAAGTTCCTGATTTTTCAACGGAATTTATTCGTAATCAACTGAGTAACCCGCAGACAGGGAAAGGCGTTAAAGTTGGAATTATAGATACAGGCATGGACTACAACCACCCGGATTTAAAAGACAATTTCAAAGGTGGCTATGACACCGTTGACTTTGACGACGATCCTATGGAAACAGAGGAGGAGGGCGCAACAATTCATGGCACGCATGTCGCTGGTGTTGTAGGGGCGAATGGGGAAATGAAAGGCATTGCCCCAGATGCTGACCTCTATGCGTACCGGGCTTTGGGACCTGGAGGAGTAGGTTCGTCTGTGCAAGTCATTGCAGCGATTGAAGAAGCTGTGAATGACGGTATGGATGTCATCAATCTTTCTTTAGGGAATGATGTGAATGGTCCGGACTGGCCAACGACCCATGCTGTCAATAAAGCCGTAGAGTTAGGTACAGTGGTTGTCGTAGCGGCCGGTAATTCTGGCCCGGACGGCTGGACGATCGGTTCTCCAGCTACTTCCTCTGATGCCATCACGGTAGGGGCTTCTGCTTTATCTATGAAGGCCCCTGTGCTGAAAGTCCCGGGTGAAAGGGAAACGGTACTGGTTCAGACAATGTCTGGATCTGTACCTTGGGAATTAGCAAAAAAATATCCCCTCGTTTTTGCGGGGACAGGTGAAGCTGAGTATGGGAATGTACGTGGAAAAATCGTTTTGTTTGAAAGAGGCGGCATTCCTTTTAGTCACAAAGCTCTCAAGGCCTACCAAAAAGGCGCGGTCGCTGTACTCATCTACAACAACGAAGAAGGGAACTTTCAAGGAGGATTGGATGGAGTGAAACTGCCCATTCCCGTAGCGTCTCTATCAAACGAAGCTGGGGAATGGCTGAAGGAAAAGGTCATCCGGCAAAATCAATGGGTGGAAACGGTAAATGTTCCTTTAGGTGACCAGGTTGCCCCCTTCAGCTCGCGTGGACCAGTCACAACGAATTGGGAGATTAAACCGGATATACTCGCCCCTGGGGTGGATATATTCAGTACTGTTCCAGGAGGTTATCAATCGTTGCAAGGAACAAGTATGGCAGCCCCTCATGTGGCCGGGATGGCAGCATTGATGAAAGAGGCGCATCCGGATTGGAGCCCCGCAGAAGTCAAACAGGCGCTGACAACTACAGCAGATTTAATTGGTACAGGAAAACAGCCTTTCCCACCTACTGAACAAGGAGCAGGTTATGTAGATCTTAACGAAGCTCTTGAACCTGATCTGCTCATTGGGCAAAGTTCATTGTCTTTTGGAAAAATCGATGACCAGATCTATCGAAAACAATTACCTTTAAAGATAAAGAATTTAAAAGATGAAACGGTTACTATTTCCATTGAAAAGCCGGGTACGCAACGTGGGGTTTCATGGACGGTGCCCATGTCACAAAAAATAGAACCCGGACAAACGAAGGAATTGTCTGTTGAATTGCGTGTGTCTGCCGCATTTTTAGAAGATGGGGTTCATGAAGGATTTCTTAAAGTTAAAGAGAAAGAAAAAGTTTATACCCTCCCATATGTGTTTGTGAAAGAGACCTCAGGTTATGAAATTGTGTCAGGTTTTGAACTGGAGACGTCCTGGCAAAACGATCGAGTGGGTGATTATCGTTTCCACATAGCGGAAGATGTGGATGAATTGAGAGTGGATTTATATCGCGCAGGTACGATGTTAACAGCAGGTACTCTATTGGAGATAAAAGATTTAAAATCCGGACTGATTGAAGGTGAAGTGGATATAGATGACTTGAACTTGGATGGTAGTTATCTTGCCATAGTAACCGTTGTAACAGATAAAAAAGAGTCGATCTATCCGTTTCCTATTTATATAGAAGGAAATCGGTAAAAAGACGCTGCGCACTGAAGCGCAGCGTCTTTTGTAATGATGATGAGGGGCTATGTAAATGGGAGTTGAAATAGATAATTTTTGTATTGTGTTCCATATATTTGAATGCTGTGTAAATACGACGTAAATGTGACGAAAATGTGATCGAATTTTGTCTGTCATTTGTACTTTTACTCACAAACTCATTGACATCAAACCACCCCTATTGTATTCTTACATAGTGTGGAATGATAAGGTTTTCATAGGTGACATACAAGGTTTTCAGCCACTAGAAAATTGTGGAGGAAGAGCGGATGAAACAGACCGAACCACCCTTCAAAGCAATGGCTTTAACCAGCATGATCACATCCCAACTCGCAGGCGGACCTTTAGCCGGCGTTTTCCTCGGGAAATGGATCGATAGTCACTATTCCACAGAACCCATTTTCTTAATCATAGGATTGCTCCTAGGGTTAGGGGCAGGTACATATGGGACCATTCATTTAGTACGCACGTACACGGGAGACGATTGACATGCAAGGATATCAACAGATGATGACCCGTCAGCGAAAATGGATGTTCTACCTTCTGGCATTATTTGTACTTGGTTGGGGCATCACCCCTTGGCAACCGATTTTCCTCGGACTTCTGTTAGGAAGTGCATTGAGCTTCTACAACCTCTGGCTCATGCAAAGAAAGATCCGCAAGCTTGGCGAAGCTTCCGCAGATAACCGCTCCGTTAGAGGAATAGGTACGTTTACGCGATTGGCTTCCGGCGCTTTAGCCGTAGTCATAGCCCTTCAGTTTGAAGAATATTTCCATTTGATTGCAGTAGTATTGGGCTTAATGGCAGCCTATATTGTCATTTTAATAGATTATCTGTTCAATAAATCAACAGTTTAGCATGATGGAAGGTAGGTGAACAGTTTGAATCACGAAGCACCGATGTGGGAGGATGCGTTTGGACTCTCTTGGTTGGATTTCAATTTGTCAAACGTATTGATGATGTTTGTCGCGTCATTGATCGTATTCATCCTCGGCGTAGCGGCGACAAGAAACATGCAGCGATATCCGACAGGTTTTCAAAATTTCATGGAATGGCTGATTGATTTCATTAAAGGAATTATCGGTTCCAACATGGATTGGAGAACAGGTAGGCTCTTTTTACCGCTGGGACTGACATTATTCGCCTACATTTTCGTAGCGAACATGCTCGGGGTAGTCACCAACGGTGTGGTTGGACACACACTATGGTGGAAATCACCGACAGCTGATCCGGGAATCACTTTGACACTTGCGACTTTAGTTGTCGTCTTGTCCCATTATTATGGAGTGAAACTGCGGGGCGGTAGAGAATATGCAAAAGGATTTGTACGTCCATTGCCATTCTTGCTACCATTCAAAATTATTGAAGAGTTCTCAAATACGTTGACTCTTGGTCTACGTCTTTACGGGAACATTTACGCAGGTGAAATTCTGCTAAGCTTGCTCGTTGGATTAGCAGCGACAGGCGTTGGAGGGTTTATCGGAGCGACCGTTCCGATGATTGCATGGATGGGCTTTAGTACTTTTATTGGTTTTATCCAAGCGTTTATTTTCGTTATGTTAACGATGGTTTACTTGTCTCACAAGGTGAGCGAAGACCATTAATATAAAGCATTATATTAACTTTTTTAAAAATATTGAGGAGGATTTTCATTATGGGTCTTTTAGCAGCTGCAATTGCAGTAGGTTTAGCGGCACTAGGTGCTGGTATTGGTAACGGTTTGATTGTTAGTCGTACAGTAGAAGGGATTGCGCGTCAGCCAGAATTGCGCAGTGCACTTCAAACAACAATGTTCATCGGTGTTGCCCTAGTAGAGGCGATTCCTATCATCGGCGTTGTTATTGCATTCATCGTAATGGGACAATAATTAGGACGAGCATATACGCTTATGGCGAAGTTCAACTCCATCGATCTTCGCCTTTCCTTTATACCTTACGAAAACTTTATACCCGAAAGTCACGGTAAGAAAACTTCGACGGAAGCTGTATGTACAGCGGAAGCCGGGTTTTTCGCTTGTCTAGCCCTAGCATCATGAAAGGGCTTGCGGAAATTATTGAAGTGTAAACCTGTTACGAGATGGTGTGGAGAGGAGTGAAAACTGTGCAAGGATTCACAGAGAGTCTGGTCCTCGGAGCTGGAGGGCTTAATATAGGTGACATGATCATTCAACTTGTTTTCTTCCTTGGTTTACTTGCTCTTTTAGGTAAGTTCGCATGGGGACCATTGATGAACATGATGAAAGAACGTGAAGATTATGTAGCAAATGAAATAAACACGGCCGAGAAAAGCCGTGAAGAAGCGCAGCGCATGCAGCGTGAAGCTTCTGAAGAGTTGAAAGCGACACGCCAGGATGCACAGAGTATTATTGAGGATGCTCGTAAAACAGCAGGCCAGCAAGAAAGAGATATTCTTGAGTCGGCACGCGCTGAGGCTGAACGCATCAAGGAATCTGCTCGTCAAGAAATCGAGCAAGAGAAAGAAAAAGCTGTCCAAGCCCTCAAAGATCAAGTGGCTACCATGTCTGTCATGATTGCTTCGAAAGTCATTGAAAAAGAACTTTCACAAAAGGATCAAGAGGCGCTTATCAACCAATATATCGATGAGGCAGGCGAAGAGCGATGAGTCAATCTATCATTGCTAAACGTTATGCTGATGCCCTTTTCCAACTTGGAAAAGAAAAGTCGAAACTAGAACAATTTGAATCCGAACTGGTAACTTTACGTGATGTTTTTCGCGGCAATAAGGAAATCATCTCATTCCTGAACCATCCACGGTTCTCCATGGAGCAGAAGAAAAAGTTTGTTGGCGATTCTTTTCAGTCTTTTTCTGACGAAATCGTTAATACTTTAAAGCTGTTGGTGGAAAGGCATCGTGAGGAAATCATTGTGGATATGATCGGTTTTTACATTGAAATGATGAACGATGCTAAAGGCATTGCAGATGCGGATGTTTACTCTGTGAGGGAACTTTCTGAAGCTGAAAAACAGCGCATTTCAGAAACATTTGCACCGAAAGTAGGTAAACGGTCCTTGAACCTTACGAATATCGTCGATCCTTCTATCCTTGGCGGGCTTCGCCTGAGAGTCGGTAATCGCATATTTGATGGTTCTGTCAGTGGAAAACTTCGCCGCATAGAGCGGAAGTTAGTTTCTGCGAACAATAGATGATAGGGGTGAAATGGCATGAGCATCAAAGCTGAAGAAATCAGTGCGCTGATTAAGCAGCAAATTGAAAACTATGAATCAGATATAGAAGTCAATGATGTGGGAACCGTAATCGAAGTTGGTGACGGTATTGCCCGTGCTCATGGTCTTGATAATGTCATGGCTGGTGAGCTCGTTGAATTCTCTAATGGTGTCATGGGATTGGCACAAAACTTGGAAGAAAGTAACGTTGGTCTTGTCATTCTAGGGCCATATACAGATATTAAAGAAGGCGACGAAGTACGTCGTACAGGACGAATCATGCAAGTACCCGTCGGGGAAGAAATGCTTGGTCGTGTCGTAAACCCACTCGGACAACCAGTCGATGGACGCGGTCCGATTGAAACGACAAAAACACGCCCAATCGAATCACCGGCACCAGGGGTTATGGATCGTAAATCCGTTGATGAGCCACTTCAAACAGGTATCAAAGCCATCGATGCTCTTGTACCAATCGGACGTGGACAACGTGAATTGATCATCGGTGACCGTCAGACAGGTAAAACATCTGTCGCCATTGATGCGATTATAAACCAGCACGATCAGGATATGGTTTGTATTTATGTAGCGATTGGTCAAAAAGAGTCAACCGTTCGTGGCACAGTAGAAACTCTACGTCGTCATGGTGCACTGGATTACACAATTGTTGTAACCGCAAGTGCTTCTCAGCCTGCTCCATTATTATACCTTGCACCATATGCAGGTGTATCCATGGGTGAAGATTTCATGTACAACGGCAAGCACGTATTGGTCGTGTATGATGATCTTTCCAAACAGGCAGCTGCCTACCGTGAACTTTCTCTACTTCTACGTCGTCCTCCAGGCCGTGAAGCCTTCCCGGGAGACGTATTCTACCTACACTCTCGTTTGCTAGAGCGTGCAGCGAAGCTTAGTGATGCTAAAGGCGGCGGTTCATTGACTGCTCTTCCTTTCGTAGAAACACAAGCAGGAGATATCTCTGCCTATATTCCGACAAACGTAATTTCCATTACCGATGGTCAGATATTCCTGCAGTCTGATTTATTCTTCTCTGGTGTACGTCCAGCGATTAACGCGGGTCTTTCTGTATCTCGTGTTGGTGGCTCCGCACAAATCAAAGCAATGAAGAAGGTTGCCGGTACACTGAGACTTGACTTGGCTTCTTATCGTGAATTGGAAGCATTCGCTCAGTTCGGTTCTGATCTGGATAAATCCACTCAGGCCAAGTTGAACCGTGGTGCCCGTACGGTTGAAGTCTTGAAACAAGGTCTTCACCAACCACTAGCCGTCGAAAAGCAAGTCATGATCATTTACGCACTGACAAAAGGATTCTTAGATGAAATTCCAGTCGAAGATATCACTCGCTTCGAATCTGAGTTCCATAACTGGTTGGATAACAACCGTAAAGAGCTTCTGACTCAAATCCGTGAGACAGGCAAGCTTGCAGAAGATGAAGATATGAGTGGTGCTGTGAAAGAATTCAAGAAAACGTTTGTCGTTTCTGAATAAATGAATCATAGCTAGAAAGGGTGGTGAAACAGCGTGGCATCCCTTAGAGATATTAAAGGTCGGATTACGTCAACGAAAAAGACGAAGCAAATCACGAAAGCGATGGAGATGGTATCTGCCTCCAAGCTAAACCGTGCCGAGCAGAATGCCAAGAGGTTTGTGCCTTATAGTGAGAAGATCCAGGAAGTTGTGGCAAGCATCGCCCAAGGTGGCGGAGATGCAAGTCACCCGATGCTTGAGGCCCGTGATGTCAAAAAGACTGGGTATCTCGTCATCACTTCCGATCGTGGACTTGCAGGAGCATTCAACAGCAGTGTTCTTCGTAAGGTGTACCAGCAAATCCGAAGCAAGCATACGTCAGCGGACGAATATACCCTGATTACCATCGGACGGATCGGGCGTGACTTTTTCCGTAAGCGGAACATGCCTGTCGATATGGATATCACCGGAATATCTGATCAACCAGATTTCACTGATATCAAAGATATTGCTTCAGATACCGTACAGCTGTACACAGATGAAAGAATCGATCAGCTGTTTATCTATTACAACCATTATGTCAGTGCCATCACTCAAGAAGTGACAGAGAAGAAAATTCTTCCACTGACAGACTTGAATAAAGAGGGTAAAGCGAACCAAAGTTCGTATGAGTATGAGCCGAACCAAGAAGAGATTTTGGAAGTCTTGCTTCCTCAATACGCTGAGAGCTTGATTTATGGTGCTTTACTCGACAGTAAGGCCAGTGAGCATGCAGCACGTATGACGGCTATGAAGAGTGCGACAGATAATGCTGATGATTTGATCGGAGATCTTACTCTTTCTTACAACCGTGCCCGTCAGGCTGCTATTACCCAGGAGATCACCGAAATTGTCGGCGGTGCAGCTGCCCTCGAATAGGATCTCTCGGATTTTTGAACAGTAAGTTAGGAGGGAAATCGATGAGTAATGGACGCGTGACCCAAATCATGGGACCCGTTGTTGACGTAACGTTCGATGATGGACATCTCCCTGATCTTAATAACGCATTGCACGTAAGTTACGAAGCGAAAAACGAAAACGAAAAGAGCGTCGATCTTACATTGGAAGTTGCCCTTCACCTGGGTGACAATACCGTTCGTACCGTTGCCATGTCATCTACGGATGGTGTCATGCGTGGTACAACAGTTACGGACACAGGTAATCCGATTTCTGTACCTGTAGGGGAAGTAACTCTTGGGCGTGTATTTAACGTAGAAGGCGACACGATCGACCTTGATGAGCCACTTGGTGATGTCCGCCGTGACCCAATTCACCGCGAAGCTCCTAAATTTGAAAACCTGGCTACAGAAACTGAAATTCTTGAAACAGGAATTAAAGTAGTAGACCTTCTTGCCCCTTATGTAAAAGGTGGTAAGATCGGTTTGTTCGGTGGTGCCGGTGTAGGTAAAACCGTACTGATCCAGGAATTGATCAACAACATCGCACAAGAGCACGGTGGTATTTCCGTATTCGCTGGTGTTGGTGAACGTACACGTGAAGGAAACGACCTATACTATGAAATGACTGACTCCGGGGTTATCAAGAAGACAGCCATGGTATTCGGACAGATGAACGAGCCGCCTGGTGCACGTATGCGTGTGGCCCTGTCTGGACTAACGATGGCCGAATACTTCCGTGATGAAGAAGGACAGGATGTTCTCTTCTTTATCGATAACATTTTCCGTTTCACCCAAGGTGGTCTTGAAGTTTCTGCCCTGCTTGGACGTATGCCATCAGCTGTTGGTTATCAGCCGACGCTTGCTACAGAGATGGGTCAGCTTCAGGAGCGAATCACTTCGACAGACAAAGGATCCGTTACTTCCATCCAGGCGATTTATGTCCCTGCCGATGACTATACAGACCCTGCGCCTGCCACAACTTTCGCCCACTTGGATGCAACGACAAACCTTGAGCGTAAGCTGTCTGAGCAGGGAATCTACCCAGCCGTAGACCCGCTTGCTTCCACTTCTCGTGCTCTAGACCCTGAAATTGTCGGCGAAGAGCACTACGAAATCGCCCGCGAAGTTCAGCGTACACTTCAGCGCTATAAAGAGCTTCAGGATATCATTGCGATCCTGGGTATGGATGAACTTTCTGATGAGGACAAATTGACAGTATCCCGTGCACGTCGCGTACAGTTCTTCCTTTCTCAGAACTTCCACGTGGCAGAACAGTTCACGGGCCAGCCTGGTTCTTATGTGCCTGTTTCAGAAACAGTTAAAGGCTTCAAGGAAATCCTTGACGGCAAATACGACGATATTCCGGAAGATGCGTTCCGTCTCGTTGGACGAATCGAAGAAGTCGTTGAAAAATCAAAACAAATGCAATAAACAGGTCTGGTGGATAGAGGGGCTTGAGTAAAGTTCCTCTTCCTCTTCATGATCAGCCAAGGAGGAATACGAATGAGCACACTGACGGTGAGTGTAGTCACTCCTGATGGCCCGGTGTTGGAAGATGCATTTGAAATGGTCAGCTGTAAGGCGGAAAGCGGTGAACTTGGAATCCTTCCAGGTCACATTCCGATGGTCGCGCCTTTGACGATCAGCGCTGTTCGTCTTAAAGGGGAAGGCAAATCAGATCGTATCGCGGTAAGTGGCGGTTTCTTGGAAGTTCGTCCAGATAAAGTCACGATTCTTGCTCAATCTGCTGAAAAACCAGCAGATATTGATATCGATCGTGCCCGTATGGCCAAAGAACGTGCCGAACGTCGCCTTCAGGACAAACAAGCCGACATTGATTTCCAACGGGCTGAAATGGCACTCAAGCGTGCCTTGAATCGCTTGAATGTTTATGAGAACAACTTCTAAACTGCTTTCTTTACGAGAGCAGTTTTTTTGTGAGTTATACAGCTTTTTTTCGTCAGCGAATTTTGGATAGTCCCGTCAAAAAGATGTAAAATGTCTATTATTGCCCGGGAAATGGAGTGGAATATTCCCTCTTTTGTCAGTTTATCTTGAACCATTGATGGAGAGATGAGGGATCTCGACATTCCTCAGGGAAGGAGCAGCACCTATGGAACAATACTTTGCAGAAGAAGCGATTCTCAGCATGACTTCGCACTTGATTTTCATCATCATTGCCTGGAGGGTCTTGCAGTCGATCAATTTTGATGCATTCTTCAGGAAAAACAAAGTCTTTGAAGCAAGGGCTTTGCTTATTTTAGTAACCATCGCCCTAGGAACAACGGTCAGCAACTTCTTTCTTGATTTTATTAAGTGGTCAAACAGCCTGATTTATTTATTTTAAAGATGTTGGACAAATGTCTAAAGTTGTTAGGAAATGTTTCGTATGAATGTCCTCTTCTCAGGTCAAACTTATAGTAAGAAAATGCTTGGGGAGGCATTCAAAATGAAAAGTGTTTTGGCTGGAATCATTGCTCTATTTATTATAGGAACAGGTGCTTATCCACAGGAAGTGACAGGAGCTCAAGAAACCCTCATGGAGTTTTCGTCATTTGCTGCGGATAAGCAGCTTGAAGTGAATGGCTGGACGATCACGATGAAAGAAAAAGTATCTAGAAAAAAGGCAGATCGTTTGAAAGTGGATCTCCTGGAGTTCTGGTCTGATTCTGTCGTAACAGAAGAGATTACGATGAACGCCGTGAAGTATAACGTCAAAAACAGTCATAAAAACGAAGAAATCATCGAAAGTTTTAGCATGATTGTTCCAAAAAATGCGTGGAGCGACGTGGAAGTGGTTTATACCACAGAAGGACAGGGAACACCTTCATTAACAAACATTAATCAAACAAGCATGAATGAAATATCTCGTCGATTTTTCTCAAAAAATGTCACTAATTTCTCTTGTATTAAGACCAAATTTAGTGGTATTATTGATGATGTTTTAGTGTATAAAAAATTCAAACAAGCTTTCGACATAACAACAATAGATGAAATCGACGAAAACGGTTGGACGAGCAGGACCGGATACACCCAAAAGTGGGATCAGGCCATTGATGCTGGGGATCGAATGATGAACGTTCAATTCGCGACCCGAACTTTGGGCGGGGAGACAAACATCACGATTGGCACACCCATAATAACTGCTGAATATTAATAATAATGAATATGGACGCGGAGGAGAATGAACCTTGGAAAAAATCATCGTCCGTGGTGGGAGGCAGCTGAATGGTACCGTTAAAGCAGAAGGTGCCAAGAATGCCGTACTGCCTGTCATCGCAGCAAGTATTATTGCAAGTGAAGGAAAAAGCGTACTGCATGAAGTACCCGCACTAGCTGATGTATATACGATCAATGAAGTGATTCGACATATGAATGCAGATGTAAATATGGTGGGTAACACAGTCACGGTAGATGCTTCTAGTGAACTGGAAACGGAAGCACCAATTGAATATGTAAGAAAAATGCGCGCCTCTGTTCTTGTATTGGGACCACTTTTGGCCCGGTATGGCCATGCTAAGGTTGCTATGCCCGGAGGATGTGCTATTGGTTCACGCCCGATTGATCAGCACTTAAAAGGCTTTGAAGCAATGGGAGCTGAAGTAACCGTTGGTAATGGCTATGTAGAAGCTGAAGTTAACGGCCGCCTGAAAGGTGCGAAAATTTACTTCGATGTACCAAGTGTTGGTGCGACAGAAAACGTCATGATGGCTGCAGCTCTTGCAGAAGGAAAGACGGTTCTTGAAAATTGTGCAAAAGAACCAGAAATTGTCGACCTGGCAAACTATTTGAATAAAATGGGCGCTCACATCGTCGGTGCAGGAACAGAAACCATTCGCATCGAAGGTGTAGAGAAGCTTGTTGGTACGACTCATACCATCATCCCCGACCGTATTGAGGCAGGTACATTTATGGTAGCTGCAGCAATTACTGGAGGGAATGTTCTCGTACAAGGTGCCATGCACGAACATTTGCGTCCTCTTGTTTCCAAGATGGAGGAGATGGGCGTCACCATTAAAGAAGAAGAAAGTGGTCTACGTGTAATTGGACCGGATATTCTTCAAGCCACCGACATTAAAACGATGCCACACCCTGGTTTCCCGACAGATATGCAATCTCAAATGATGGCTCTGATGCTGAATGCAGCAGGCACAAGCGTCATTACAGAAACCGTTTTTGAAAATCGTTTCATGCACGTCGAAGAATTCCGTCGTATGAATGCGAATTTGAAAATTGAGGGTCGCAGTGTCATTGTAGAAGGACCATCATCCTTACAAGGGGCAGAAGTTGCAGCAACCGATCTTAGAGCGGGAGCGGCGTTGATCCTGGCAGGCTTAGTTGCCGATGGATATACACGGGTAACGGAGCTTAAGCACTTGGATCGCGGATATGTGGATTTTGCTGAGAAATTAGCTACACTCGGCGCTGATATTGAGCGTGTCAGAGAAGAAGAAGTTTATTCAGAAGATCACGAACCAAGCGAATCAGTATCGACATTATAATATATACATCTTTATAGCTTGCCTGTTTCAATATTTTTGAAATAGGTAAGCTTTTTTAGTTCTATCATCTTCTATTTCTGGATACATTTTTAGTAGAGGGATTTACTATGTAACCAGGAGGATGCGGATGAAAAAAAACAACGGAATTGGAATACTTGCTGTATGTGGTTTATTCACAATAATACTCATCTTACCAACGATGATTGTCGTTCCATTTACGAATTCCGGGGGGACGGAAGAAGTGAAGGAAACTCCGCAAACAGAAGAAGTAGCGAGCGTAGAGGACTCCCCTTTTGCAGTCAAAGTATTACGCAGCACGACAAAAGAGGTGGAAGAGGTTCCGTTAGAAAGTTATGTTGCTCGAGTCGTCGCTTCTGAAATGCCCGTGAATTTCGAAATGGAAGCTTTGAAAGCGCAGGCCCTAGCAGCCAGGACTTATATTACGCGCCACCTGGTCCAAGGGGAGAAAGTTTCTTCAGAAGCAGATGTTACCGATACAGTCAGTCACCAAGTGTATAAGGATGAAGACCAACTACGGAGTCAATGGAAAGATAATTATGAAGCGAACATGAAGAAAATCACAGAGGCTGTCCACGCTACGAAGGGTGAAATTATTACGTATGACCAACAGCCCATTACGGCCGCTTTCTTCTCAACGAGTAACGGCTACACAGAAAACGCAGGAGATTATTGGGAGCATGACATTCCATACCTTCAAAGTGTAGAAAGTCCATGGGATCAGGAATCACCGAAATTCGTGGACCAAAAAATCATTACCGTTGCAGAGCTTGAGCAAGCCTTAGGAGTTAGCATAGGGACTGGAATCCAGCAGACTACGATGACAAAGACAGAAGGAAACAGGGTAGACGAAGTTCATTTCGGGGATCAATCGTTTTCTGGAAGAGAAATCCGTGAAAAAATCGGCCTGCCATCCAGTGACTTTACGATCAAACAAAAAGGGGATCATGTCATCTTCACAACGAAAGGCTATGGCCACGGCGTAGGAATGAGTCAGTACGGGGCCAATGGCATGGCCAAATCAGGCAAGGATTATAAAGAAATCATTCACCACTATTACCAGGATACAGAAATTGCTCCTCTCAGTACCCAAACGGCTTCTTTGACCATTGAAAAAGAAGATACAGTAAACTAAAGAGCTGCCCTGTGCAGCTCTTTTTTCGTTGTTCAGACTTATTGTCTTTAAGAATGGGGCGCCAATCTTGTATAAGTACTCTATGAAATATAAATTTTTTCTGGTAAATGTATATAATCTCAAATAAGTGTTCAGAATGGTTTTTGAGGTGATGAACATGAAAGAGGAAGGTAAAAAAAGCGTGACTAAATTAAAGTTCAAACGCTTGATGCGCAAGAAGTGGTTGTATCCAGCATTGTATTTGTCAGTGGCTGCATTAGTACTTGTCGGAGTGTTTTGGTATCAGCAGGGGGCTAGTGATTTGGAAGACCAAATCGCGGAGCAGCCGGATTCCAAAGTCCAGGACGAATTTTTGACAGCAGATAATGAGAAAGATACTGTGCCAGTCATGGAACACCAGGAAAACTTGGAAATGCCTGTAGCAGATGAAAAGGCAGCATCCATTGTCACTAAATTCTATGATTACGACGCTTCCGAGCAAGATCAAGAAAGTGCACTGGTCCTATACAACAATAAGTATTACCAAAGCGAAGGCGTAGACATTACTAGAGAAGATGGAGAAGCTTTCGAAGTTACAGCAGCTTTGTCAGGAACAGTCACAGAAGTTAAAGAGGATCCGCTATACGGCAATGTAATTGAAATCACACATGATGAAAACATTTCTACTGTGTATGCTAGTTTAGAAGATGTCGATGTTTTAGCAGGATCAGATGTAGCACAAGGTGATGTTCTTGGTTCTGCAGGTAAGAACTCCTTCGGTCAAGCAAGTGGTGTCCATGTACACTTTGAAGTGCGCAGTGATGGGCAGCCTGTTAATCCTGAAGAGTTTTTCGGTCAGCCAATGAGTAAAATCATTGAAAATGCAGGAGAAGAAGCTCAAAAAGAAGATGAAGCTCCTGCTGAAGAGCCACAAGGAGACGGCGAAGAGCCTTCTGAAGGTACAGAGCAATCTTCTGATGATGCCGAGCAGTCTACGGATGAAGAATTGAATACGGATGAAGATCCAGCTGGTTCTGAAGATGAAGAGCAAACACCAGATGAAGATAGTGCCTCTTCCATCTCCGCCACACAAGCTTAAAAAATGAGGGTTCTGCCCTCATTTTTTTTGTGTTTATCTCTAAGCTGATATCTATTTGTTTCTGCAGTGCGTTTAAGCAAGTATGAAGCCTTTTGTGTTACATAAGATGAAGACACGGATGTTCAATGGTTGAGATTAAGCATGAAATTACAAGAAATCACATCACCCCATGCATCATCTGGCATATCTTAGAACTTTTATTAATACAATGAGGATAACCGAGCACTCGGTAACATCCAGGGTGATCCAGCATGATTTAACTTCCAGAGTAAACACCCTTAACAAAACAATTGAACCGCTTTCCTAAGAATCCCACCCCCTTGGATAGTCAATCACAGGAGGCGAGTGGAGTGCATGATTACATCAAAGAGAGGACTATCAAGATCGGTGAGCACATTATTGAAACGAAAAAAACGGTAAGAGTGATTGCCAAAGAGTTTGGAGTTTCTAAAAGTACGGTCCACAAAGACTTGACCGAAAGGCTTCCGGAAGTGAATCCTGAACTTGCCAAGGAAGTGAAGAAGATACTTGATCACCATAAAGAAATCCGCCATCTCAGAGGTGGAGAAGCGACCCGCAGAAAATACAAGTCTCAATTCGTGGATGATCAACCTGTTCAACCTCTCGCCTGAACGCTGTTCTCCTCCCTTTGTCATATTTCCTCGATATTTGGTAACTTTTTTCATCTCTCAAGAGACGGATGTCGTAATTTTGTGATAGAATAAAGAACTAGATGTGCATGATTTAAATCGAAAATAGAACTTGAAACAATAGGGAAATATAAGTTGAAGGAGATTGATCTCCATTGCCGGTGTAACGTAACGGATTACGAGGGTCCTGCACGTTACTTGGATTATGTTTTTTACAATAGGGAGGATCTACAGAACATGTTTGCGAGAGATATAGGAATTGACCTGGGTACAGCGAACGTACTCATCCACGTAAAAGGTAAAGGAATTGTATTGAACGAACCGTCTGTGGTTGCCATGGACCGTAACACTGGGAAAGTGCTTGAGGTAGGTGAAGAGGCCCGCCGGATGGTCGGACGTACGCCAGGCAACATTGAAGCTATCCGGCCGCTTAAGGACGGTGTCATTGCAGATTTTGACGTTACTGAGGCGATGCTGAAGCACTTTATCCAAAAAACAAACGTGAGAGGATTCTTATCAAAACCGCGCATGTTGATCTGTTGCCCGACGAACATTACGAAAGTGGAGCAGAAAGCGATCAAAGAAGCGGCTGAGAAATCCGGTGGTAAAAAAGTTTATTTAGAAGAAGAGCCTAAGGTAGCAGCGATTGGTGCCGGTATGGATATCTTCCAGCCAAGCGGAAACATGGTGGTCGATATCGGAGGCGGCACAACGGATGTCGCTGTTTTATCCATGGGTGATATTGTCACGGCTTCTTCCATTAAAATGGCCGGTGACAAGTTTGACCATGAGATTCTACAATACATTAAAAAAGAATATAAACTGTTGATTGGTGAACGCACAGCTGAAGATATTAAGATCAGTGTGGCTACGGTGTTCCCAGGTTCAAGAAACGAGGAAATCGAAATTCGCGGGCGAGACATGGTGTCCGGATTACCACGAACGATCTCCGTCAATTCAGAAGAAATTGAAAGATCTTTGCGTGAGTCGGTCCAGGTCATCGTTCAAGCGGCGAAACAAGTGCTGGAACGTACACCACCTGAATTATCTGCTGATATCATTGATCGTGGAGTGATCATGACAGGCGGCGGAGCACTTCTGCATGGCATTGACCAACTGCTCGCCGAAGAGCTGAAGGTTCCTGTTCTTGTAGCTGAATCTCCGATGGATTGTGTCGCTACAGGTACAGGCATTATGCTTGAAAATATCGATAAGCGTATTTCCACGAAACTATAGTTTAGTTGGGACGGAAGGAGTGAGGACACCTTGTTAAGGGGATTTTACACAGCAGCAGCAGGTATGATGGCCAACCAGAGGATGCAGGAAACGTTGTCGAATAACATGGCGAACGCGTACACACCCGGGTACAAAGCAGATCAGGGAACGATGCGTGCTTTTCCAGAGCTATTAATCGAGCGGATGGGAAGCAAAACGATCCCGACGAAGAATGGATTCAAAATACCTGATGGCAGACATGTAGGATCCCTTAACACAGGTGTTTATATGCAGGAAGCGATTCCTTCTTTTGCTCAAGGAGACCTGAAAGAAACAGGGGTAGGGACAGACCTTGCCCTTATACAAAATGAGGTGCCGGAGGAGTCCGGTTCTCTTTTCTTTCGTGTTCAAAATGAAGATGGGGAAGAGCGGTACACACGTAATGGGAACTTCACTGTGGATGGGAAAGGTTTCTTGACGACAAATCTCGGGTATTATGTTTTGGATGAAAACGGAGAGCCAATCAATACGGGCGGCATGGAATTTGATGTTTCACAAAATGGAGAGCTTACCGTAAATGGACAGGCCCTCACACTCGGAGTGTCTTATACACCGGATGCTTCTCAAATGGTTAAAGAAGGAAACGATCTCTATCGTCTTTCTGAGGAGGGGACCATTTTGTTGAACCCCGGAGCGGAAGAAGGAGTCGGTTTCTCCATTCGTCAACACCACCTAGAGCAATCAAATGTCGATCCGAACAGGACTATGACAGAAATGATGAATACATACCGTTCATTCGAAATGAACCAGCGTGTCTTAAAAGCTTATGATCAGAGCATGCAGAAAGCAGTGACAGAAATCGGAAGAATTAGTTAAGGAGTGTGGCAACGTTCATGAATCGTTCTATGATCCAATCGGCTGTAACGATGGGGCAGCTGCAGAAAAAGCTGGATCTTGTCGGAAACAACTTGTCTAACAGTGAAACGACAGGGTACAAAAGCCGCAACGCCGATTTTTCTTCATTACTGTATCAACAGATCGACAACCAGTCTCACTCTGAAGCAGAGGTCGGCCGGCTGACACCGGAAGGCATCCGTGTTGGTTCAGGTGCAAAGCTTGGTCACACGAACCTTGATCTGACTCAGGGAAGCCTGAAAAATACGGGCAGAGAACTGGATGTGGCTTTATTGGAAGACCACCATATGTTCGGCCTCCGAGTTACGACGGAACAAGGCCAGGAAATTCACTATACCCGCGCAGGGAACTTCTATTTGAATCCGATCGATGATGGTCAATTGCTTCTGACAGATGCGGATGGCCACCCAGTCATCGGTGCGGACGGTGAAAATATTATCCTTGAAGACAATTTTCAAGCCATCAATATCGATCCGAATGGAAGAATTCTAGTCACAAGAAATCAAAACCAAGTGGTGGAAGGCACGTTGGATGTTAGTGAAGCTGTCCGGCCACGTATGTTAGAATCGGTTGGGGCGAATCGTTTCCGTATTCCAGACAATGTAGAAGAGGATGGAATTATGGGAGATGTGCTTTCTGGAGATGTAAAAATGCAGTCCCAGACGCTTGAAACATCGAATGTGGATGTAGCCAGGCAGATGACAGAAATGCTGATGGCTCAACGTGCCTATCAATTCAACGCCAAATCCATATCCACAGGTGATCAAATGATGGGGCTTGTGAGTCAACTGAGATCATAAACGTAAGGAGTTTGACGGACCATGGCAACAGATCCTAAATCAACAGGCAAAAAGCTAAATAAAGATCAGGAAAAAGAAAAAAAGCGTCAAGCTTTAGATGAAGCCACGAAGCAGAAGCCGGCGAAAGCATCGTCCAACAAACAGAAGTCGGAAGCCGAAGAGAAAGCTCCGAAAAAAGGGCGGCGGCGAGTCCTGCCGATATGGCTGCGGATCATCCTTGTCCTTCTTTTCAGTGCGGCGGCCTTACTGATTGGATTAATGGTCGGATATGGAGTTATTGGTGATGGTAACCCGACAGACGCACTTGAAATGGATACATGGCGTCATATTTGGGATATCGTGACAAAAACAGAATAATCGTTAGCTTGTACTTCATTCTATGAGGTAAGCTTATTCAATATGCAGAACACGAGTCGGTACGACTCGTGTTCTTTTTGTTCCATTTGTGATTTTTTGAACACAAAGCCTGGCACCACGTATATGGCTGAGGGTGCCTGGCACTGCTCATGAGGCACCGCTCACGGCTGATAGGGCTCTCTTCCTTTTCCGTACCAATGAAGCGGCGCATCAGATGTTTTCAAGCTATGGAATAGGGAATTACAACCGTACAGAGGACAAAGAAGCGGGGAGGGATCATAATCTTGAAGACAGATGTATTTATTGCCGGCGGCGGTGTAGGAGGACTTGCTCTTGCGGCGAAACTTGCCAGCCGTGGTGTTCATGTGGTCATAGCGGAGCAGCTCAAAAGAGAATCTCCTGTATATAAAGGTGAACTTCTGCAACCCAAGACACTGGCTATTCTCGAAAGGCTGGGCGTATTGGATGAAGTGGAAGAGAACGGTCATGTTATCGACCAACTGCGTTTTCAGGAAGTTCAACGTAACCGTGGCAGTACTCCAGAAGAGATCAATCTGACAGAGTTGAGTTACAGTCGAGTCGCCAGCATTTACGATCATGCTTTAATGGTTCCGCATGAAAAAACAAAAGAAATCCTAAGGAATAAGGGGAAGGAATATGATGAATTTTTTCATTACCTTCCAGGGGCAAGATTCATGGGTTTTGAAAAAGGGATGGCAAAGGTGAAGCACAAGAAGGAGATATTCTACGTCCAGGCTCAAGTGTACATAGGAGCAGAAGGACGAAGCTCACCTACGCGTGATGCCATGAACGTCCATGTGAAAAGGAAAGACTACAATCATCATTTTCTGACGGTGACCATTCCCCGCCCGGCATCATTTACAAAAGGAAAAATCATTACGACATCCAGCTGTTTTCTAGGATTATTCCCCCTTCCGGATAACGAAGTACGGACTGTGTTTTTAATCAAAGCCGGAGAGTATAAACGCATTCAGGAAAAAGGGCTGGAGTCCCTCTATCAAGCTTACAGTGAACTGGAACCAGAGCTTGCGGAGGGGGTTCGGACCATCGAGGATTGGAAAACGGTTCAATTGATGATTCCATTTACGTATCATGTCGACCGTTATTATTCCGGAAATATAGCAATCCTGGGGGACGCCGCGCACACCGTTCACCCCATGGCCGGGGAGGGGATGAATCTCGCCATCCAGGATGCTGATGTATTAGGTGAGCTTCTGGCCTGGTGTAAGGAAGAGGGGAAAACCTACACGGACTATCTTCATTATTATGAGGATGTGCGCAGACCTCGTGTAGAATTCTTACTCAACTTAAGTCATTTGTCGGCTCTTGTTTATTCGTTCCAATACGAATGGTGGAGGAAATTCCGTTTGAAAGCCGTCCAGAGAATCTATGATGATGATCAGCTTCACGTCAAACAAATGCTGAATATATCAGGACTTGGAAAATGGGATTTCAGTTTGGTGGACAGAGCCGTCCAAGGCAGTATGCTTCCATCAAGACAAAAAAGGGTATCAGATCAAAAACAGCGTCAGTATCTCTTTTCTGAAGAAGAAGATTATCCTTGGAAAAGAAACGAGAAAGGAAGGATATCATGAATGAATGGGTAACGGCGATGCAGGCAAGGAAATGGATGAAAAAGAACGAATCGTTCCTGCCTAGCTGGCACGCTTATGTGGGATCAGAACTCGGTCTTTTTGATGAATTCAGGACAGCGAGGACAGTTGAAGCAATCAGTGAGAAAACGGGTTATCCCTATGACCTGCTCGCTTCCTGGGTGAATGTGGGAGTAGCGGTTAAGCATATGAAAAAACGCCCAAACAACCGCTTTCGAACATCAAAAAGAAAATGTGCCAGCTTGATGGGAGATGACCAGTCACCTGGAGTTAAAGCCTTACTGAAAGAAATGATGGAATTGCACCTGCCGACACTATTAAAGTACCCAGACATCATGAAATCCCACGAAAGGGCAGAATTCAACCATGAGCGACATGGAGAAGTAGTCGCAGAAACGTCTGCTCTGCTTGAGCATTTCGCTATTAAGAAGATTAAGCGGATGATCAAAGATAAAAAAGTAACTTCTGTCGTAGATTTAGGCTGTGGACATGGAGGATATCTAAGAAAACTGGCTATGGAATATCCACATTTGGAAATGATCGGAGTAGACATCAATCAGAAGGTCATTGAAAAAGCGCGTACCTTATCTGAAGGTTATCCGAACATCACCTTTGAAGTAGGTGATATTAATGAGTGGAAACCTCGTGAGGAGGAAAATGTGGATGTCGTCCTCCTGCATAACATCTTCCACTATATTCATCCGGAAGATCGCAGGCGTCTATTGAATCACCTCCACACTTACGTGAGTAATCAAGGGCTGATCTCAGTTATTACACCAATCAATGAAACGGAGCATGGAGAAGCATTTTCTTCAGCCTTTAACAGCTTCTTTGTCGCTCACTCCAACCTTTTTGCCTTGCCTAACAAAGGAGAATTGAAAGAGATTACTCAAAGCTGTGAATATGAACTGTTCGATCTTGATCCGATAATTAAAGAAGGTTCGTGGTACACCTTTTGGTTGAGCCCGACGAGCCCAGTAAGGGAAATGAAACATACGCAAATGGCGGGAAGCAGCGAACAAACTCTTTCTACCAACTCTTCCTCAACAAATGAACTGACACGGAGCTCATAAATAAAACCGCTATGGATACGTCCATAGCGGTTTCTTTCATTTGGCTATAATCGCCCACGGCCTTGCACAAGACGGACGATGAGTACAACGAGGGCGACCACAAGTAAAATATGAATCAAATTTCCAGCGATACCCCCGAGTAAGCCCAATAGCCATAGAACGAGGATGATAATTAATATCGTCCAAAGCATTGTATCGGCCTCCTCTTTGTAATAGGTGAACTTAGTTGTATATTTTCCCTAAATGGTTGATTTAAAACGAGCACTCAGAAAAACTTTGTTCCTGGCTTGTGCTTCTTTTATAATAAAAGCATGGATAGGAAAGGAGCCTGATTATGCTAGACATACAACAAATCAAAGAAATCATCCCACACCGTTATCCCTTTCTACTAATTGACCAAGTAGAAGAGATTGTAGAAGGTGAGCGTGCGGTCGGATACAAGAATGTCACAATGAACGAACCCTTCTTCCAGGGGCACTTCCCCGACTACCCTGTCATGCCGGGTGTGTTGATCACAGAAGCGATGGCCCAAATGGGGGCTGTGGCCATGCTGAAAAAAGAAGAAAACCAGGGGAAACTCGCATTTTTCACAGGAATTGATAAATGCCGCTTCAAACGTCAAGTCAAGCCTGGTGACCGTTTGAAATTGGAAGTAGAAATCGTCCGTTTGAAAGGTCCTGTAGGAAAAGGAAAAGCAACAGCTTCTGTCGATGGAGAAATTGCATGTGAAGCGGAAATCATGTTTGCTTTAAAATAATCATAAAAAAGAACGCAGCGCCGGCTGCGTTCTTTTTTAGTATATGGCAGGATTGTGGAAGACTTGATTTCGAGACTTTCGTTGGAGTTTAGGGGCTCCGGGAATAGCTCGCTTTCCGTGGGCGAGTGATGAGCCTCCTCGAGCTAACGCTCTGCGGGGTCTCATCTACCACGCACTTCCCACAGGAGTCTCACCGTTTCCCTCCGCCCCTTTGCCATACGAGGTTCTCGAAGCCCCTCTTATATTACCTTGCCTAAAATGTTATAAATCCTGTTTAAACCGCATTGATATAGGATTCTCAACCATAAAAGCTCCTCTTGCTGGAAGGTAGTTTCGAGCTATTCCCCGCAGCCCCCATCCACCCAACAAAAGTCTCGAAACTGAGTTTTCAACTAAATGGAGCTTTACTGGAATAAGAAGATAGAAAAAAATTAGTTATATGGATGAACTTACAGAATATGGACATACTAGTTTGGGAAATCATTAAAAGGAGGAAACACCGATGAAAGCATTACTTATGAAACTTTTGGTCGCGTTTTTTGCTGTATCCCTATTAGGAGCTTGTGCTTCTGAAGAAGAGCCTCAAGAAGACAACAACATGGAAGAAGAAAACAACAACGAAGAGGACAATATGGATGACGGTATGGATGAAGAGGGCGACATGGATGAAGAAGACAACATGGATGACGGTATGGATGAAGAAGGCGACATGAATGAAGAAGAAAAAGAAAAAGAACAAGATGATATGACAGATGGTGAAAATGGGGAAGACGGCATGACTGATGATGGAGCAACAACAGACGAAGAAAATAATAACGAATAAAAGAAAGCCGCATTCAGCGGCTTTTTTTCATGGAAAGAAAGGTGGAAATGGCTATAATACATACTCCTCCAATGGTAAAAGTAGGGATGAGAAACCTTAAAATGGCTATGGGTTGGAGAAGGTAGAGACCTACTCCAATCATAAATAAGGTGAATCCGCTTAAAGCCAGGCGTTGCTCGATGTAAACCACTCCTTAAAGTGAAGATAGTAGAATTCCCTTACTCTCTCCACTTTTTATCCTTTCAAATCAATCTGTCTGCCTAGGTCAGGGTGGGGAACGGATTGTTTAAGCATTTCGACCATTTGGTTCCCTTTCTCTTCGGTATCCCCTTTTACTTTATCCATCAAAGCCAGACTGGATTGTTGCTTAAGGCTTGCTGTACTCATAGACATGGATATTGCGGCGATGTCCATCTTATCCCTCCTTTTCTTATACCATCGGTCGGTTCTTCATAAACTCAAGCAAGATTACGGACGAACTGGATCTTAGTCCGGATCTTTGAAAACCTTTGGAAAACGTTAAAATCTTATGTAGAATAGAAGTAGAAATATTCATAAAAACTTTACAATCAGGAGTTTTCAGGTTTCTCATGTGTGGAATAAGCGAATAGAGGTGATTATTGATGAAATACAGAACGGCAAGCGACCTGAAAGATTTGATCTTGGAAGACTATGAAAAAGTGGTGAACCGGATTCCACTGGAAAAACTGGATGTGTATCTTTACCTGCACTCCGTCTTTCAGGATACTTATGTACCTGACGACACGCTATATCAATTCATCTTCCGGCATTTCTTCCGGCTGGACAACCCAAGTCTGACGAAGGAGTTTGAGACGTACTATTTCAAACTGATGGAAGAACAACGTGGATATGAACGCCCGAACATCGTCCACATTACGAAAAGCCTTTACGAGGTGAAGAATCACAAGGGGAACCCAACGATGCAGTTTCCATTAGCTGCTTCTATGCTGCATACCATTAATCCAAGTTTCCCAACCTATGATAGTGATATCGTGAAAGCCTTTGATTACTCATCCACATACCATTTATCAGGCTTCGATAAAAAGATGAAGCGTTATATCGGACAGTATCAACATACATTCCGGACTTATGAAGAACTGCTTGAAGATGAAGCACTGGAGCCTGTTTTTGCTCACTTTGATGAACGTTTTCCAGGCTATGAGCTTCCGAAAGTCAAAAAGCTGGATTTGATTGTTGCCCAGCTTGGTAATAACCTGCAGTGAAAAATAGAAAGCTGAACCTCTTGCATAGGTTCAGCTTTTTTTGTGAACTTTTTTATGCATTCGTTTATTGTGATAAAGCAAGGACGGGGCAAGTATGAAATGATTTCATTACCAAAATTAGTCACAATTTTGTCAATTTCGTAGGAATACTACAAGTTGCATTACAAATCGCGATTTAGTAACATTAATCGTAATTATGACTACATGGTCAGTGCGTTTTTTATAGGTATCCTCTTGATCGCTAAGGGGAAAAATAATAGAAGTAGATAAAAGTCCGGGAGATTTACGAGAGTCTGATATGGAGAGGAAGTCTTAGATGAAACGTTTGATTTTCATGTTCATGGTGCTCTTCTTTGTAACCGCTTGTAATCAGGAAGAAGCCAATGAAGAAATAGAGGAGCGGATCACACCGGTCAAAGTGGAGTCTGTGAAAAAAGAGGATTTTGTCGTGGAACGTAAACTGGTGGCCCGTGCAACGGCTGCTGATACTTCACCTGTTTTACCTGAAACCCCTGGAGAATTGGCGACCTTGAATGTTGCTAAAGGGGACAGAGTAGAAAAAGGTGAAACCGTAGCCGTCGTTCGACCGGGAGGCAATGTAGATAATCAGGTGGAATTGCAGCAAATCGCCGTTCGCCAAGCTCAAACGCAGCTTGAAAATGCGCAAGTATCCAAAGAGCAGGCGTCTGAAGGTGTTGAAAATGCGAAGGAGCAGGTTGACCTGGCTAAACAAGCCTCACAATCGCAGGCAAGTCAAACGGCTCAGGCAGCGGAAGCAGCGAAGCAACAGTATGAACAAGCCAAGCAACTGGCGGATGAAACGAAAAAATTAGCCGATGAAGGCACGATTCCCGATGCGCTCTATCAGCAAGCGAAGAATCGTGCAGATCAAGCGTATGCGCAATACCAGCAGTTAAATGGGCAGCAGCCTCAGTCTTCATCTGCAGTAGCACAAGCAGAAGCGCAAGTCGATCAGGCAGAACAACAATTGGAGCAGGCCCGTGTAGCGGTGGAGCAGGCAGAGCTTCAGGTAGAACAAGCCAATGTTCAATTGAACCAGGCTCAGGAACAAGCCGAAAATGAAGCAATTACTGCACCTACATCCGGCGAAGTGTCGACAGTGAATGCAAGTGAAGGGGACATGGTCAGTAATCAACAACCACTTGCCACGATCGTCAGTCTTGATCCCATGACGATTACCGCTTCCGTCACGGCCGATCAACTTTCCCTTTTTGAAAAAGGAGCGGAGCTGACCGTCGATCTTCCTTATCTGGAAGAACAGGTCGACTCAACCGTAAGTTACGTTTCTTCCGTTCCGGATGATACAGGACTCTATCCCGTTGAAGCGACCGTTAGTAATGGGGATGAAAAGATTAAACCAGGGATGATGGCGACGTTCTTACTTCCTGAAAACGTTGTAGAAGATACGCTCATTGTCCCGACAGACAGCCTCATCGAACAAAATGATGAAACATTCGTTTATCAAGTAGTGGACGAAAAAGCCGTCCAGGTTCTCGTTTCCGTTTTAGAGTCTCAGTCGGATTTCACAGCAGTGTCTGGAAACCTTCCTGAAGATGCGACGGTCATTACGACAGGGCAGCTCACCTTGGAAGACGGGGGTCAAGTGACCATCATGGAGGAGGATTCCTGATGAAGCTTGTTAATCTTTCCGTCAAACGACCTGTGGGAGTCATTATGATTGTTGCTGCCATTCTTGGTCTCGGGTTTGTATCCCTCCGCAGTTTGACCATTGATTTGTATCCGGAAATTGACCTGCCGATCGCGGTGGTCTCGACGTCCTATGAAGGAGCAGCCCCGCAGGAGGTCGAAAAACTCGTCAGCCGGCCCGTGGAGTCTTCCGTCAGCAGTATTGAAGGGCTCGAAGTGCTCCAGTCTCAATCACAGGCTGGGGCCTCGCTCGTTCTTATGCAGTTCAATACAGGGGTAAACCTTGACAGTACGCTTTTACAGGTCAGGGAAAATGTCGATCAGGTGACCGGACTTTTACCAGAAGGCGCCTCTGATCCTAGTGTTCTCCGTTTTGATCCGCAGCAGCTGCCTATCATGACGGTAGGCTTGTCAGGAGATACACCGGATGAACTCCAAAAAGTAGCAGAAAACCGGCTGGTTCCTTTTCTTGAACGGCAGGAAGGAGTCGCCTCTGTCAGCATAGAAGGCGGTCAGACAAAAGAAGTTCAAGTCCTGGTGGATCGGGCACAGATGGCTACATACGGCTTGGATTCTCAAACGTTGATTCAGGCGCTGAATGCAGCCAATCAGTCAGCCTCAGCAGGAACCATCGAGAAAGGACAGAAGGATCTTCAAATCCGGATTGATGGAGAATTCAATTCTGTGGAAGATGTGAGAGAGACAAGAATTCAATCTCCTACAGGTGCCCAGGTGACGCTTGGTCAAATTGCTGAGGTGAACGAAACGCTTGCCAATTCCAATACCATCAGCAAGGTGAACGGTTCATCTTCCGTGGTACTTTCCATCTTGAAGAAGACGGATGCGAATACCGTTGAAACCGCCGATAACGTACGGGAAGCGATGGATGAGCTGGACGCCGACCTCCCGGAAGGTGTCGGCACAAGCATTGTTCTGGATACATCAGAATTTATCAAAATCTCGATAAACAGTGTCGTTTTGAACATCATCCTCGGCGGTATTTTTTCCGTCTTGATCCTATTGCTGTTTTTGAAAAGCATTCGTGCGACGCTCGTGATCGGGTTGTCGATACCGATTGCCATCATATCGACATTTACTCTCATGTACTTCACCGGTGAAACATTGAACGTCCTGACGATGGGAGGACTTGCTCTCGGGATTGGAATGATGGTGGACAGCTCTATCGTCATTCTGGAAAACATCGTCAGCTACCGACAACGGGGATATTCGATGGTCGAAGCGGCTAAACAGGGGGCGTCAGAGCTGGCGCCAGCTGTTGTAGCCTCTGCAACAACGACACTCGTCGTCTTTCTACCAATCATATTCGTAGAAGGTATCGCATCTGAATTGTTCACGCCGCTTGCGTTGACGATCATGTTCGCGCTCATTGCTTCCTTAGCAGTGTCTGTGACTTTAATTCCTATGCTTTCTTCGAAACTGTTAACGAAATCCTTGAAAGAAGAGGGACGCCGGTACTGGTTTAACCGCTTTTTAGAAAAAGTGAATGATGGCTACCGCTCAATATTGAGATGGGTATTGAAATTCAGAAAAACGACCATCGCCATAACATTCGCTCTCATCGCAGGAAGTGTAGCCCTCATTCCTTTGATTGGAACAGAGTTCATTCCCCCTTCCGATCAAGGACAGGTGGAAGTTCGAGTGAACATGCCTGAAGGGACATCACTTGAAGAAACGGAAGCCCTCACTGAAGAGATTGATGTCAAGATTGAAGACTATAGTGAAATTATAGATGTCAGCTATCTTTCTATTGGCGGAGGTTCGATGGGGAGCATCGGAAACGGCTCGTCTGACTTTGCTTCCTATACGATTCAGCTTGTCGAACCTTCGAAGCGGGAAAAAACGACCCAGACCGTCATGGAGGAATTAAGTGATTCCCTCTCGGGCATTCCAGGTGCTGAAATCGAAGTAAGTGAGTTGGATGCAGGTCTTGGAACGGGAGCACCACTGCAAGTGCAAATCAATGGTGGAGAATATGAAGTATTGGATGAACTGGCTGGCCAAGTCGCTTATTTGATGAATGAAATCGACGGGGTGCAGAATGCGACGTCATCGACGGATGAAGGACGTCCTGAAATGCAGATTGAAGTGGACCAGGACAAAGCGTCTCAATACGGCCTGACAGAGCAACAAGTGATCAGTCAGGTGCAGATCGGTTTCAGTGGTCAAGTTGCGACCCGGTATCGAAATGGAACAGATGAAATTGATGTCCGTTTTATCCTTCCCGAAGATGAGCGGCAGACGATTGCAGATTTAGAGGGGATGTCGGTCCAGGCACCGAATGGCACACTGATTCCACTCGCCACCATTGCAGAGTTGAACCAAGTTCAGGGGCCTGTATCTCTGCTCCGTCAAAATCAACAGCCGCAAGTGAATGTGGAAGCAGAAATTTCGAATATTGATCTGGGTACGGCAACAGAAGAAGTGCGGGCAGAGCTTGAGCGTCTGAACTTTCCTGATGGCTACTCTTATACCATTGGAGGACAGGCGCAGGATATGCAGGAAGCTTTCGGCGACTTGTCTCTTGCTTTGATTTTCTCGATCTTCCTTGTCTACGCCGTCATGGCGATACAATTTGAGAACTTTTTGTTCCCATTTATCATCATGTTCTCCTTACCGGCAACCATCATCGGAATTTCAGGGGGGCTATTTGTGACCGGTTTGCCATTCAGCTTGCCGGCCTTTGTAGGAATCATTATGCTCGCAGGGATTGTTGTAAACAACGCCATCGTACTGGTCGACTACATCAACATCCTGAGACGGAAATCGTATGATCGTTACGAAGCCATTTTAGAGGCAGGACCTAACCGTCTTCGTCCCATCCTGATGACGACCTTGACGACAGTGCTCGGAATGGTCCCATTAGCGATTGGAATAGGCAGAGGTGCTGAAGCGCAACAGCCGCTGGCGGTCACCATCATTTTCGGCCTGACCGTATCGAGCTTTTTCACGCTTGTACTCATTCCTGTCGTCTACACCTACTTTGACGATCTATCAAACAAAATCACAGGCTTCTTCCAAAAAAGAGCCCAAAAAGAATAACTTACATTTTTTGGTGTACCAGGTCATCCAGATATTGGATGACCTGGTACACCATTTTTTTACATCTAATCTTTAATTTATCCATCGGTGAAATTGAAAAATACGTACAACTCGAGGCAAAATAAAAAAGCCTCCTTTACGGAGACTTTGTTTCCATGGGATCATTTTGAACAGCTTCAAGGGAATCCCCTAGCTTCTCAATGATCTCTTTTAGTTGATCTGGAAATTCAAATACGTGTACACCACACGTCATTTGCTGCTCTTCCGTTTTCATCCAAATGAGCCGGCCTTCAGCTGTGAAGGTCTTATTTTCAAAAATGAAGGTGAGAATCAACTCATCTTTCATAGACAATCCAGGTTGAGAATCACAGGAAAAGCGTAATCCGTGCATACTGATGTCTTTCACTTCCATAGGCCCTGAAACATGGCTGGTGAATTTCTTGTTGTAAAAACCCGGGAGAGGTGTTTGGAATGGATATCGGAAGGGTTCATGTCTGCGTTCATTCATGCTTACATCCCTCTTCCTTAACTAGGATAGTTTAATCATATCCTCTCAAAGGGGAACGTTCAATAATATTAGCTTTTTCATTTCGAAAAAATTCAATCATCGTCCGTTTCACGTCTGTCAACTTTAATTAAATCCCATGTTGTTACAATTCCCATCGGCATATCATCTGGGCTTCCCGTTTCGGTCAAAACAACGGCTTTCAGTTTACGATTTTCATTTAAACTTCTCTCGAACCGCTCTTCCAAGTCAAATACAGTCGCACCCGCTTTTAAAAATTCTACACTACGATCCTTTTCAACGGGGAGGACGTCAGAAGCGCAAATATTTTCGAGAACGATTCTTCCATTTGGATGATTTTGTGATAACCAGCGGACGATCCCGTCATTCGTAAGTAAACCGGAGAAAGCACGGTCCTTAGTATAAATAGGGAATTGTGAAATCCCGTGTTGGTCGAAAGCCTCCATCACATGGCTGAGCGCTGTATCTTCTTTAAAATAGAGGACGGGACGAGTGGCGAATTCCAGGGCTTCCGGTGGTTGGTCAAGCGTTCGTTTAATTCGTTTCAAGGCCATTACAACGTCTTCATGAGGAGTGGCGATGAAATAGTCTCCACTGATTCTTTCGTGGACGATGGCATTTCTGAGTTTCGCATACTGCTTCAGCTGTTCGAAGTGGATACGGATGACGCTATGTTTCAGTTTGGAACGCTGAAGAAGCTCCACAAAATTATCATTTTTCGGGAAACCATTCAGTTCTTTCAAATGTTGATGGATCTGGTTGAATGTAACTTCAAACTGCTCCACAATGTCATTCATCTTATTCACCTTTTCCTAAGCATTCTCACTCGTTTTTACAGTTAGTGTGTGAATCCTGCACAAAAGTGATTCATCTTAACCTCAATTCGATATGGAATTTAATGAAGAAGGTTTATATTTAAGAATAGCTCCCTTTTCTTGAAGACACAGTTTCGACGTTTGTGCAGTGGGTTGGGGCTGCGGGGGATGACTCGCTTTCCGCGGGAGCGCGGTGAGCCTCCTTGGGTTCTCTCGACCTTCTTCCGCAATAGCAACAGCAATTTTTTCTTTTGATACGTCTAAACCTACGTATTTAATGGTATCCTTCATAGTAATTAGCTCCTTCCGTAATGTAGCTCTGATTTAGGTAGTGTTTTTAACAGTAAACAGTCTACCCAAGTCAACCTACGATTTTACGAGTCAGGGGCTAGTTTCGTTCATGATAACTCGGACTGCGTCCTGTGGGGTCTCACCAAGCACTTTTTTTCTCTTAGATATCCGGTTCCGGCGCCTAGCGGCTAGTGAGACTTCCCTCGCTTCTGTACGATAAGTCAACATCGAATCACTTCGTTCTCCGTGTTTCCTTTATCTCCGCCAGCTCAGTCCAGTCCATAGGCCGCTGATCGAGGCGCCTCCACACTTAAAATAGGAGTCTCGCCATTCCCCTACGCCCCTTTGCCATATAAGTATCTCGAAACCACTACTTAAAAAATCAGTTCGTATGGTTAGGGGAAGTGGATGACCTAAACTCTACCCAATGGTCGTTTGGAAAACGTAAATACTTGATACAAAGCCCATTACGCCTGCCTATGTGAGAAGGATTAGAACCTTACTTATAAGTGCAGGGGTTCTATAATCCACCTATCAAAATCATAAGAGCTGCCCTTTTAGTGTTGGTTTTGAGAATCTATCCATGGAAAAGGGGCGGAGGGAAACGGTGAGACTCCTATGGGACGTGTGGGACAGGTGAGACCCCGGAAGGCTTAGCCTGAGGAGGCTCACCGCCCGCCCCATGGAAAGCGAACCTTTTTCCCGGAGATCCTAGAAACACACAAAAGTCTCGAAACTGAGTCTTCCACAATCCTGTCATATACTTGAACAATAGCTAAAAAACGTTCGTTAAAGTAATATTTTTCACTAAATAATTTGTATGATTGTACGATATAAAAGATGGGGAATACGAAGTATACACAGAAGAGAAAAGAAAGCATACATAGGACTCCGTACTGATTTTTCGTGCTTTAAATAGAACGGTTGTTCAATCTGTGCTATACTCATATCAACAAGAAAGAAGGTGAGATCATGATCGGTGAGCGCATTCAAAAAATTCGTAAAGACCGACATATGTCGCTATCTGAATTGGCCGAAAGGGCAGGAGTCGCAAAATCTTATTTGAGTTCGATTGAGCGTAATATCCAGACCAATCCATCTATTCAGTTCTTGACTAAAATCTCTCAGGAACTAGACGTTTCGATCAACTTTTTACTCCACGGAGAAAACGAACCTCATGATGAAACGCTGGATAAGGATTGGATGAATTTAGTTCAGGAAGCGATGAATTCAGGGATCTCTAAAGAACAATTCCGTGAATATTTGGAGTTTAATAAATGGAGAATCCACCAGAATAAATAAAAGCCTGACTCTTTTTTAAGAGGTCAGGCTTTTTTCTTGCGGGAAACGCGGCTTGCGGCTGGATAATTTGTTGGTGGTGACAAAAAGAGAGATACCCAAAACAGCCCCGATTACCACATCAGAAACATAGTGATGACCAAGGTACACTCTTGAAACAAGTATCATCGACCCTAGAAAGATCCCAGTCCATTTGAAACTGTTCTCCATTAACCACAGCAAGGCGATAAAGATACCCACAATCAAAGCTTGCTCACTTGGAAAAGAGGCGCTCGCTTCTTTTTCAATCAATGGCGACACCTCTTCAAGGGCTATGAAAGGCCTTTCCCTTGGTGCGACCCAGCGAACGATCCTGCTTATGACGAGTCCCATCACAGAGGAAGCAATGGCTGCAATTCCGAGTTTCCTCGTCGTTTTTGAAAAAGCTAAAAAAATGAATAATGCCATCATCGCTTTGTATCCCCATGATGAAATGAAGATCATGAGTGCATCCACCCAATCAACTTCAGAAAAATTGTAAATCCATAATACAAGCGTTTTTTCCATTGGTTTCTCCTGACATAAAGAAGGAGCGTGAAAGCATCACGCCCTTCCATTTATTTATTCAACTGTGGAAACTTTTCTTTTAAGTAATTCATACTGATCTCCAGACTTTCTAAAGGTGTGCGCCGGCTTTCATCCTGCTCGACAATCCAGTACTTCACTCCAGCCTTCTCTCCAAGAACAAATACGGTATCTAAATCAACTCCACCAGTTCCGAGCTCGGCGAAATATTGTTCTTCGTCAAGGGTCATGTCCTTCAAATGGATCAATGGTGTACGTCCCTGGTAGCGGTCGATCCATGCAGAGGGTTGATCGCCTGCTTTTTGAAGCCAGTAGATATCAAACTCCGCCTGAACCTGTTTCTCATCTGTTTCCTCTAGAATCGCATCCAGAGGTTTTCTCCCATCCGGCAGCGGCTCTAATTCAAAATCATGATTATGATAACACAATGTAAGGCCATGTTCTCGGCATTCATCACCGATTTCTTTCAAATCCTCAATTAAATTCATATAATCGGCTTCACTTCGATCCTCGATGTACGGACAGACCACATATTCGCTGCCAATTGTTTTTTGATCTTCAATGACCTGCGGAAGATTGTTCTTCAGTTGCTCCAAAGGGACATGGCTGGAAGCGGCTTTCAAACCAAGTTCATCCAACAATGTTTTGACTTCTGAAGCTGTTAAGTCGCCAAATCCGGCGAACTCTACAGCATCAAAGCCAAGGTCTGCTACTTTCTTTAATGTTCCCGCAAAGTCTGCTGCTGTTTCATTTCGCAGGGTATAAAGCTGCACTGCGATAGGTATAGGTGTATTCATATCGATCCCGTTCCTTTCCTTTTCATTTTCTACTACACTTATCAAAATTAGATTTCCATTGTCGAATTCCCTTCCGAAATTGAAAAATAACCTGAAGAAAGTAGAAAAATGAAAGCCGAAAGTGGCGGATCCATTCCATTATGCCGACTTTGAAAGAGCTTAGATACCGCTTAAGATAACGCTATAACTAAACATATAAAGGTGGAATACGAATGGATTGGAAAGAAATGATGCTGCAATTGAATGAAATTTACACCCTCTGCTGGATTTGTAAAAAAGAGCTTCGTGACTATGAAGTGTGCAAGGTTACAGATGGAAGCAATCTTGATATTGACTTGTGTTTTGAGTGTTATGGGATGCAAGGGGCAGATGCAGGTTTGTCCGAGAAAGACACATTCCAATTGTTCTAGAATAGGATATCAGAAGAAAAGGTGAGGTGAATAAGAATGCCCGTATCTGTCGTCTTCAATCAAATTGCTGTCAACTCCATTACGGAAAACGGAATGATATCCACAGGGCAGAATAATCAGCCGGATTGGTCCTGGCAAGGAAAGAATAACAATGCTGCAGGAATTCCCGTCGGCTTTTTCATCGCGACCAACAATGTGAATACCATTATTGATAATGATGTCACTGATACACCAATTATTACGCCTACCGTCAACAACCCTCAACCAAACGTCCAGGTATAGGGGGAGTTCCAATCGATATCAAATTTGACTCCATCTATGTCAATCACATGACAAGTAACTCAGGTATATTCGTAGGGCCGAACACGCAGACCCACTGGGAGTCGCAGGAAAAGCAGAATGCAGCTCTTGGTACGGTTGTAGGTGATGGAAACATCATTTCTAATAATGTCAATGTCATTCATGATAACGATGAAGTGGATATGCCGATTACAAAAGTCACATGTCCATCAAAAAAGGAGAATGGAGCGGATCATTCTACTGGATGATCCTCCATTTTCTTTTCCATGAGTTTTTGAACCCACTCGGGAATTTCCTGGCCATTTTCCTGGGACATCAGGTCAAGGATGGCAGAGTCACTTAAAATAGAACGTAACCCTTCCAGGGTATTCCCATCACCAAAAACGTTCCCGAACCCCTGGTTATGCTTCTGGTGGCTCTCAAATCCTGTGGGGATATTGTTGCCCATGTTCAAACATGAGGCATTTTCAATCGTTCCAATCCTAATGTTTCCTATGAAAAAGTAAGGAGACAGACCGGCCATATTAGGAATCCTCCTTTGATTTGAAGCTGAACTTCAATCCGTTGTCCGTTCGACTCAACTCAGGACGGGAAGAGGGTTTAGGTTTGACGTTCACACCAAAGTTGTTGCCCATGTTGAGGGCTCCGCTTAATTCATCGATATCTAAATGGTCCAACTGGAACGTCAGCTGTTCAAGATTGGGGTCATGAATATCCACCTGGTCAAAATGGATATGGTATTCCACATGCTTCCCCTGCATTCCCTGGATCACTTGTTTTAGTGCATGGATCTCTTTTACAAGATCATCGATATCCGTTTGCTTTTGGCGACGTTTTTTAAAGAACATATCGTCTACACTCTTTTAGAAGGCCGTTTGATGACTAGGTGTTTACTGTGCTGGAGGGTGTTTTTATCACCGATGATTCTTCCATTTCCTTCCCAACTCTGCTGCACCGCCTTAAATCCGTACTGGAGGTTGGTTCCTGAAAAGATCCCCGATGTGGCACTGATTTGGTCCACGGACAAATTCTTAAACTGAATGTGACTCATATCATCACCTCCTATGACTAATGTATGAAAGGAAAAGATAAGCATGAAAGACATTATGAATTGGTTCAATCCTTTGGGGAAAGGCAGCTCTTTTCTTCCTGACGATTTAATGGATATGGGGAAGATGAATGACTTCGTACAACAGTCGATTCAGGAAGCAATGATGCCAAAAGAGCAACAAAAACCGACACATTCGAACGGGGATTATAAAGTGATGGAGCTGATGAAAGAAGTTGTCGTTATCATCCCCGTTCCTTTGGATGTGGATGTAGAAGGGATCCGGTTGAGTGTAGGAAGTGGGAAACTGTTTGTAAGCGGAATATGGGTAGAAAGGATGGAGATTGCGCTGCCTGCTCAGACGAGCAGAAGAAATGGGTATGCCCAATACCAGGATGGGGCGATTGAAGTTCGTTTACAAAAAAAGAGCTCCGATGAAAAAGAGATCTTCCTGCACTTTTAAAGGTCCTCGAGATCAATCGGGATTTCTCTGTTTTTCTGACGTTTTAGTATAGTGACAATCAACAAGCCATCTTTGTAGGCCGTCGCGATATCTTCCGCAGTAAAATGGAAGGGGACAGGAATCACCCGTTTAAAGTTTCCCTTCATGCGTTCGTTATGGATTAAATCTTCTTGTGCTACGGGGTAATCGGGAGTAATCTCCCCCCTGACAATAATGGACGTGCCCTCCTGGGTCAGATAGACCGGGTCATTCTTTGTTAAACCTGGCAGTTCAATCACAAGGACAGCCTGATCTTCTGTTTCAAAAAAGTCGTAAGAAGGACCGCGCTTTGGAATCACATGATGCATGTCGTTCCAGAAATCCTCCCCTAGCACCTTTTCCACATTTTCTGAGAAGGCGTCCCAATTTATCGGACCGTTCTTTTTCATCATTTCTTTCACCTCACTCTTACAAAGTATGTGGAAGGGCGTGTGTTCATGACATGACACCTGAAAGACGGTTAGAAACGAATAAATGTAAACGCTGTCTATTTGGAGAATTATTTGAAAAATGGTGTTGTATTTGTATGACCCCCATGTTATGATTTACTCAACTTCATTAATCAATGAATTTTGTGCAAACGTATTCACATCATAATCAATAGCACTTTTATGACTCATTGTGGACAAGCTGATGAGTTTTTTAACTACCATTTGCGCAAACGTATGCGCTTAGGGTTTCATAAGTTGAAAAACTCTTTTCTTAGGTGTGGTATGTAAGCGGATTCAAAGATTGATAAAAAATAGGGGTGGATGAGATGAAAAGAAACAAATTTTATTCTGGTATTGCCACAGCATTGTTGGCGTCCACGGTAGCTCTTTCTGGTTGTTCATTTGGATCCGACGACAGCGGCAGTTCAGATGACAGTGCTTCAGGCGATGCCGTTACCGTCGATGTCTTTCAGTTTAAAGTAGAGTTCAAGGACCAGTTTGAAGAGCTTGTTTCCATGTACGAAGAGGAAAACCCGGACGTAAACATCAATGTAAAAACCGTTGGTGGAGGTAACGACTACGGGGCTTCCTTGAAAACATCATTCTCTTCTGGAGAAGAGCCTGATATCTTCAACGTCGGCGGACCGACGGACGTCGATGAGTATGAAAAATACTTAGCTGACCTTTCTGATACAGATGCAGCAAACGCAGCTCTTGAAGGTACACTTTCCGGCGTATCTCGTAATGATCAAGTGTTAGGTCTCCCTTTCAACCAGGAAGGATACGGCCTCCTTTATAACAAAAAAGTTTTTGAAGAAGCAGGAATCAATGCTGAAGAAATTACGACATTTGAAGCATTAGAAGAAGCTGTCCAAACGTTGGAAGATCAAAAAGGCGAACTTGGAATTGAAGCACCATTTGCATTCCCTGCTAAAGAAAAATGGGTCATCGGTAACCACTTGGCCAATGCGTATATCGCAGATGAATTCAACAATGACATCATGGAAGCTTATGAAGCGGATACGATTGAATTCCAGATGGGTGACCAAATGAAGCGTTTCGTAGACCTTCAAAATGAGTACTCTGTACAGCCGACACTGAGCCTTGACTATTCTCAACAGGTAGAGGAAAACTTCTCTCTTGGAAAAGTTGCTATGATTCAGCAGGGTAACTGGGTTTATAACACAGTTGAATCCATGGATCCCGAATTTGCTGAAAACAACGTCGGCCTTCTTCCAATTCCTGTAGAAGGTTATGAAGGAAGCATCCCTGTTGGTGTACCAAACTACTGGGTTGTAAACAAAGAGTCTGATGATGAAGTCGTACAAGCAAGTAAAGATTTCCTAGATTGGATGTACACGTCTGATCAAGGTAAGAAATTCGTAACCGAAGAATTTAAGTTCATTCCTGCATACGAAGGGTACGAAGATCAGGAAATCGCAGATCCGATTTCTCAGGAAATCTATGAGTATGCAAATGAAGGCAACACTCTTGGATGGGTATTCCTTGGTGCGCCGACTGGCTGGACGGAAGACGCATTCGGAGTTGCTGTACAAGAATACCTTGCTGGAGACATCAGCTGGGAAGAAGTCGAACAAAGAGCAACGAAAGCTTGGGAAGATTCTCGTCAATAATTAGTGAAATTGGAACCAGTAAGGGCTTTGGGCCCTTACTGGTACTATAAAAGATCCCCTCTATTAGGATATTTAAATAGATAAGTATGTTAATAGATGGGATGTTTTATCCAATCGTATGAAATCGATATCATAATGTGCGGTTCAGACCGCTTAAAGCATTGGAGGAGTAATACATGCAGAATCGAAGTTTATCTTTCTGGCTGTTCCTGACGCCGGTGATTATGGGTCTTGGAATAGTCGTTGTCATTCCTTTCTTATATGGTCTCTTCTATTCCTTCACGGATTGGAACGGGATTACAGCTAATGCATTCATAGGTTTTGAGAATTACATTAACCTTTTCCAGGAAAGTGAATTCATGGATTCGATCTGGTTTACGGTTAAATTCGCTGTTGTAACCGTCATCCTTTTGAACATCATGGGGCTTGGACTGGCTCTTCTAGTTACACGTAACATCAAGTCAGGCAACCTTCTGCGTACCGTATTCTTTATGCCGAACTTGATCGGTGGTCTGATTTTAGGATTCATCTGGCAGTTTATCTTCATTAGTGTGTTTGGAGATATCGCTGGTCTTACTGGAATTGAAGGCTTAAACGGCTGGCTGTCTACGACGAACACCGGTTTCTGGGGCCTTGTTATCCTGACCGCATGGCAGATGGCCGGGTATATCATGATTATTTACATTGCTTATCTTGAAAACATTCCAAAAGAATTGATTGAAGCAGCGAAAATTGACGGAGCAAGCAGCTTCCAACGCTTCAAAAACATTACGTTCCCGCTCGTTGCACCGGCATTCACGGTCAGTATGTTCTTGACGCTTTCTATGGCCTTCAAGATCTATGACCAGAACTTGTCCCTGACAAACGGCGGACCGTTCAACTCCACACAAATGGTAGCGATGGAAATTGTACGTACCGCGTTCTCTGATAATCAAATGGCTTACGCTCAGGCCAAAGCCGTTATCTTCTTCTTGATCGTTGCTGTCATTGCATTGACGCAAGTGTATTACAACAAGAAACGGGAGGTTGAGATGTAATGAAAAAGAATAAAGAAAAACGGAATTTAATTTCCATTGAAATTCTCGGCCTTCTGCTTGGTCTGATCTGGATTGCGCCTTTCTATTTGATGATCGTCAATGCGTTCAAAACCAAGCGTGACATCTTTTCCGGCGTTCTCGGTTTTCCTGAAGAAGCTGTATTCTCGAACTTTGTCGAAGCATTTATTGATTTGGCCTTCCTGAAGTCGCTGTTCAACTCGGTTTTGATTACAGGCTTGAGTATCGCCATTATCATCCTGTTCTCTTCCATGGCAGGATACGCTTTAGCAAGGAACAAAAGTAAACTCAGCGGCATCATCTTCTTCATTTTCGTTGCAGCGATGTTGATCCCGTTCCAGTCGGTCATGATTCCACTCGTCTCTATTTTCGGGCAGGCGGACATGCTGAACGCTGGTGGATTGATCTTCATGTACCTTGGTTTCGGCTGTAGTTTGTCGATCTTCCTTTATCACGGAGCGATGACAGGGATTTCGAAGTCCATGGACGAAGCGGCCATCATTGATGGCGCGAACCGTTTCCAAACGTTCTGGTACATCATTTTCCCATTGTTGAAGCCGATTTCCGTAACCGTAGCCATTCTGAACGTCATTTGGATTTGGAACGATTACCTCCTTCCTTCTCTTGTGTTGAGTGAATCCAATGCGACGATTCCATTGAAGATGTTCTACTTCTTCGGCCAATATACCAAACAATGGCACCTGGCACTTGCTGGTCTGACCATCGCGATTCTGCCAGTCATTATCGGCTACTTCTTCGCTCAAAAACAAATCATCAACGGTGTATCTGAAGGAGCCGTGAAATAGGGATTAGCTTCAGTACATTTATGAAGAATCAATAGAGAATAAAAGATAAATAGAAGAAAGGAGTCGATGCGCGTGTCTGTCACGATTAAAGATGTGGCGAGAGTTGCGAATGTCGCTCCTTCTACGGTATCCAGGGTCATTTCCGATAGTCCGCGGATCAGTGAACGGACAAAACGGAAAGTGAGAAAAGTGATGGAGGAACTTGGTTATCACATCAATTACAATGGCCGCGTCCTCGTCAGCCAATCGACGCAGACGATCGGTATTGTTACGAAAGTTTCTACCGTCCACTCATTTGATAATCCCTTTTTCTCAGAATTGTTGAGGGGAATCAGCGATGCATGTCATGAAGAGGATTACAGCATTTATTTGACGACAGGCAATACAGAAGAAGCGATTTTCAAAGAAGTCGTCAAAATGGTACAGGGAAAGCGGGTCGATGGGGTGATCGTCTTGTACTCTCGGGAAGATGATCAAGTCGTCCCGTACCTAAGGGAATGCAACTTTCCTTTCGTGATGATCGGAAAACCTGTCAATCGGGCAGGTGAAACGATGTTTGTAGATAATGACAATATCCTCGCAAGTAAAGAAGTGACGGATTACTTGATTCAACTTGGCCATGAGAGGATCGGCTTTATCGGAGGGGACTATCATTTCGAAGTAGCCAGGGACCGTTTAGAAGGATTTCGACAAGCTTTGGCGAATGGTCAAATAGAGGAAGACAAGAACCTACAAAAAAATATCCAATCCGGACTGGCGGATGCCGATCAAGTGGTGGAGGAGCTCCTGCAGATAAAGGACCCGCCCACGGGCCTTGTCATCACTGATGATTATAATGCATTGACCGTGATGAGAGCATTGACTTCCAAAGGTTTGAAACTGCCGGAGGATATGAGTATCGTCGGGTTCAACAACACCATGATTGCCCGTTTATCAAACCCTGCACTAACAACGGTAGATACCCAGTCGTTTCAATTGGGTCATGAATCAGCCAGGAGCTTGATCGATTTATTGAACCGGCCGGACATGATCAAAAAAAGTGTGATCATCCCGACGGTCATCGTTGAAAGGGATTCCTGTCACCCAAAAAACACAATCAAACAAACGGATTAATTTTTTTCCACAGAAAGAGAGCGCTTATTTTTATAGAAAAGGGGAATGAACATGAACGTACTAGTATGGAATGAAAACCGCCATGAAAAAGAGAACCAGGTTGTTGCTGATATTTATCCAGAGGGGATTCATAGTGCGATCGCGGATTTTCTCGGTGAAGACCATGAAAATGTGAAAACAGCGACATTGGACGAGGAAGAGCATGGTTTGACCGATGAAGCCCTTGCAGAAACGGACGTACTCGTCTGGTGGGGACACAAAGCTCATGACGAAGTGCAGGATGAAATTGCTGAGAAGGTCAAGCAGCGCGTCCTTGAAGGCATGGGACTGGTCGTTCTTCACTCTGCCCACTTTTCGAAGCCGTTCAAAAAATTGATGGGCACGTCCTGTGACTTGAAATGGCGTGAAGCAGATGAGAAAGAGCGCATCTGGGTCGTTGATCCAAGTCACCCGATCACGGAAGGCATCGGCGAATTCATTGAAATCGAAAAAGAAGAGATGTATGGCGAACACTTTGATATCCCAACACCTGAAGAATTGATTTTTGTCAGCTGGTTTGAAGGTGGAGAAGTGTTCCGCAGCGGCGCCACTTTCCGTCGTGGCAGAGGAAAAGTTTTTTACTTCCGCCCGGGACATGAAACGTATCCGACCTACTACAACAAAGAAGTACAAACCGTCATCCGTAATGGTGTGAAATGGGTGAACAACACAGAAACGCCGACACCTGTTTACGGAAATGCTCAACCTTTAGAAGAAATTTCAACTAAATCATAAAGGAGCTTTCACTATGACACAATTGAAAATCGCGATAATTGGATGCGGAAGTATTGCTCAAAATCGACACCTGCCGGAATACGAAGCTAACAAAAATGTAGAAGTTAAAGCAGTTTGTGACATTGTTGAAGAACGTGCGAGAGAAGTGGCACAGGTACAAGGCGCGACTCTTTACACAGACTATGAAGAACTATTGAAGAACGAAGAAGTGGACGCGGTGAGCGTCTGCCTGCCGAACTATCTGCATGCACCCGTTTCGATTGCTGCGCTGAATGCCGGTGCACATGTTCTTTGTGAAAAGCCGATGGCGACTACAAAAGAAGAAGCAGAGGAAATGATTCAGGCAGCTGAAAAGAACGGCAAGAAATTGATGATCGCTCACAACCAGCGCTTCGTACCGTCCCATGTGAAGGCGAAAGAACTGATCGAGTCAGGCGCCATTGGTAAGGTGTACAGCTTCCGTACCGCTTTCGGCCACGGTGGACCGGAAGGATGGAGTGCAGAAGGAGAAGACAGCTGGTTCTTTAAGAAAGATCAGGCGTTCATCGGTGCCATGGGTGATTTAGGAGTACATAAAGCAGACTTGCTCCGCTACATCCTTGGTGAAGAATTCGTGGATGTCGCAGGTTTTGTCGAGAACAATGCGAAGAAAGACATCACGGTCGATGATAATGCGGTCTGCATTCTACGTTCTCAATCCGGAGTTGTTGGCACAATGGCAGCAAGCTGGGCGTATAACCCGAACGAAGATAACTCTACCGTGATCTATGGGGAAAAAGGAACGCTTCGTCTAGAAGACGATCCTGAATACTCCTTGATTGCTCAATACACAAATGGCGATATCGTCAATTATCAACTTGGAAAAATCCAATCCAACGAAGAAGGTGGACAAAGCAATTCCCACGTCATCGACCACTTCGTTGACAGCATTCTAAATGATACCGAACCGCTCATCACTGGAGAAGAAGGTATGAAATCATTGGAAGTCATCCTCGGTGCCCTCCGCTCAGGCGAAACGAGACAAATCAGCAGCCTGGAGAAGGTCACGAAATGACACGATTGAAAATGGGAATCATCGGAGTAGGGGGAATTGCCCAGGGACGGCATATTCCCTCTTTCCTTGATTTAAAAGAAAAAGTGGAGCTGACGGCTGTTCAGGATGTGAATGAAGAACGAGCGGAAGAAGTAGCCGAAGCCCATCAGATTCCCTACGTTTTCAAAGATTATAAGGATATGTTCGCAGAAGTCGATGCGGTCACGATTTGTACGCCGAATAAGTTTCATGCGGAAATTTCCATTGCCGCTCTTGAAGCTGGCGTGCACGTGTTATGTGAAAAGCCGATGGCGATTACGACAGAGGAATGCGAAGCGATGATGGAAGCGGCAGAGAAAAATGAGCGTCTTTTGTCCATTGCTTATCATTATCGCTACACACCGGAAGCGCAGCTGGCTAAAAAAGCAATTCTTAATCATGAAATTGGCGATCCTCTCGTAACAAGGGTCCAGGCGATGCGACGCCGGAAGGTTCCGGGCTGGGGCGTATTCACGAATAAAGATCTGCAGGGCGGCGGAAGTTTGATTGATTTCGGATGTCACTTGCTTGATCTTGCGCTTTGGCTTCTGGATGATCCAAAACCTGTAGAGGTGATGGGACGCACCTACGACCGATTGAGCAAAACGCCAGGACAGGTAAACGACTGGGGAGCGTTCGATCATGAAACGTTCAACGTCGACGACCATGTGACAAGTTACATTACGTTTGAAAACGGAGAGTCCTTGCAGTTTGAATGTTCCTGGGCAGCGAATATTAAGGAAGACCACACATCGCTTTCGATTTCTGGCGTCGACGGTGGTCTAAGCGTCTATCCTTTTGAGCTTTATCAAGCCAAATACGGAGCGCTGCTCGATAGTACAGCAAAAATCCGTGAAGGCGAGCCGACCCCTGGTCTCGCTCAGGCAGAGAACTTCATCGACAGCTGTTTAGGAAATGACGAATTAGTCGTGAAGCCTGAACAGGCGTTGAAAGTGACGAAGCTGATGGAAGCGATCTATCAAAGCAGTGAAACAGGTACGAGTGTGAAACTATAAACTTAGCAGGAGGAGATTGTTCATGAAATTAGGCGTTTTTGCTGTATTATTTTCCGATAAATCCTTTGAAGAAATGCTGGACCACGCAAAAGAAGCAGGTTTGAAAGCGGTCGAAATCGGAACTGGCGGCTACCCTGGCAACGCTCACTGTAACGTTGATGAACTTTTGGAAAGTGAAGAGAAACGAAACGAGTACTTAAAGAAAGTCCATGACCGCGGGCTTACCATCAGTGCATTCAGCTGTCACGGCAACCCGGTCTCACCGGATAAAGCTTTTGCCGAAGAGTCACATGATGCGTTTGTAAAATCGGTAAGACTGGCAAGCTTGATGGATGTACCTGTGGTAAATACCTTCTCAGGTACACCAGGTGGACACGAAAACGATACGGCTCCGAACTGGCCGGTGACTCCATGGCCACCGGAGTATTCAGATGTGTTAGAATGGCAGTGGAACGAAAAACTGATCCCTTATTGGAAAGAACAAGGGAAGTTTGCGGAAGAACATAATGTCAAAGTCGGTCTTGAACTGCACGCAGGGTTCCTTGTCCACACGCCTTACACAATGTTGAAGCTTCGTGAAGCGACGAGCGACGCCATCGGGGCGAACCTTGACCCAAGCCACTTATGGTGGCAGGGCATTGATCCTGTTGCAGCTATCAAGATTTTGGGTAAAGAAAATGCGATCCACCATTTCCATGCGAAAGACACGTACATCGATCAGGATAACGTCAACATGTACGGTCTGACAGACATGCAGAATTACGGAAACGTACAGACGCGCGCATGGAGTTTCCGCTCCGTCGGATACGGTCACGGAATTGAAGAATGGTCCAACATCATCAGTGCACTCCGTACGTTCGGCTATGATCATGTCGTCAGTATCGAGCACGAAGATCCGATCATGTCGATCAACGAAGGATTCAATCAAGCCGTGAAAAACTTGAAATCTGTGCTGATTGAAGAACCGGCAACGGAGATGTGGTGGGCGTAACTAGGAAATGACAAAACCCCTCAGACTATTGAGGGGTTTTTTATTGAGGAAGGGGAAGATTATGAAACAGTCATCAGGAATCAGGGGCGGATTATACGCCGTCAGCGAGTGGATCAGTAAATTCGCACTAACCAACCTTCAGTGGGCGTTGTTCAATCTGCCCGTCGCACTATTATTGTTGAGCTTATTGAACGTGGGAGATATACAGGAATTGTGGTATTTGCTACCGCCGCTTGTCCTTTTGCTGCCTTTCATCTTCTTCCCTGCCACGACCGCCATGTTTGCAAAAGCGCGTGACTGGGTGAGGAAGGATCATAAAGAAACGGCGGATCGGTCTTACCTCAGCTATTACAAAGAGAATTACAAAAACAGTCTGAAGGCTGGGATCGTTCTTACAATTTTGTGGAGTGTACTTGCCGCTGATCTCTATTATTTTTCAACGACGAGCTCGCTGCTCATGAATCTGTTTCTCATCTTGGGAATCCTCTTATTCGTGTACACCATTAACACGTTCAGTACGCTTGTCCATTTTGATTTGAAAGTAGGAGCGGCACTGAAAAAAGCGTTGATGCTTACATTTGTCAGCCCGGTTCTGTTTTTGACAGTCGCCATCAGCTCAGGATTCATCCTGGCCGTCAGTCTGTATATTTTTCCGTTGATCATCCCGATCTTCACCGGATCCATCATTGCCTTTCTCGCTTTCTCCGCCTACTACAGACTTTATTTGAAACTGAATAACATGGAAAATACTGTATGACCTGGTCCATTTGGATGAGGTCATCTTTTTTGTATTGCGGACATTTAAGAAAGCGGTTACAATTTAAGTAGTTATTAGTGATGAGCAGGGTGGAGATGGTATGACCCAAACGGTGAAAATAGGAAAGCTTGCGATGCTGCTTGCATCTCTGGATGAGAGCGAGAGGGAGCTTTTTACAGACGCGTTCGAGCAGGTGGAGTACTGCCAGGGGAAAGCGGGTTCGATGGAAGTTCAAAAAGTGATTGCAGCCGTCGAAACAGCGGCTAAACGGAATGGCATCATCGCAGAAAACGTCTACAGGGAAACGCATGCCCTTTATCATGCGATCTTAGAATCCTTGCAGGGCGTGACGCGGGGACAGATTGGTGTCGGCAATATGATGCGGACCGTTGGACTGCGTTTTGCCGTGGTACGTGGAAAGCCTTATGACCGATCAGAAGAAGGCGAATGGATCGCCGTCGCTTTTTACGGAACAATCGGAGCTCCGATAAAAGGTTTGGAACATGAGACATTTGGACTCGGGATCAATCATATATAAAGAATAGGTGGCCTATAGTCATGAGCGATGAGGGGGCGACAATGGTATTTCCTATGCCATTGTCGCCTCTTTTTGTAGAAAATCCACCAGAATCTTTTCGTGTGAAAGGGGGATTGTGGATGGTCGAATTAAATGGAAGAGACTTATCGATTGAACAGATGAAAGAGATTTGTTTTGAAAACGCTAAAATCAGCTTAGCAAAAACCAGTCTGATAGACGTCAGAGCAAGCAGGGAAACCGTCGAAGAAATCGTGACCAGAGGGCATTCGGTGTACGGCATCAACACAGGGTTCGGAAAATTGAGTGATGTCCGAATTGCTGCTGAAGACGTTGACAGCCTGCAGCAACACCTGATCCGTTCACATGCGTGCGGGGTGGGAGCACCTTTTTCTGAAAAAGTGAGTCGCGCCATGATGGTGCTCCGGTTGAATGCTCTTATGAAAGGTTATTCGGGCGTCCGGGAAGTGCTTGTACAGAGACTGTGTGAGCTCGTTAATCTTAACGTCCACCCGGTCATTCCCTCACAAGGATCACTCGGGGCTTCCGGCGACTTGGCTCCACTCGCCCATTTGGCGCTCGTACTTATGGGAGAAGGAGAAGTTTTTTATGAAGGAGAGCGGCATGCAACGAGAGATATTTTGCAGAGGCTTTCGTTGAAGCCGTTATCGTTGAAGGCGAAAGAAGGGCTTGCGCTCATTAACGGAACCCAGGCGATGACAGCAGTCGGAGTCATCAGTTACATCGAAGCGGAGCGGCTGGCCTTACAGTGTGATTGGGTGGCAAGTCTTACACTGCAAGCTCTCGAAGGCATTCGGGACGCCTTTCATCCAAGCATCCATGAAGCGCGCGGTTACCCGGAACAAATGGCTGTCGCCGAGCGGATGCGCCATTTGATCAACGGCAGTCATCTTGTCACTTTTCAAGGAGAAAAAAGGGTGCAGGACGCTTATTCTTTACGATGCATTCCACAAGTGCACGGAGCCACGTGGCAGACGCTGCATTACGTACGGGAAAAATTGACGATTGAGATGAATGCTGCCACAGACAATCCGCTGCTTTTGGAGGGTGGAAAAGTGGTCGTATCCGGCGGCAATTTCCATGGCCAGCCGATTGCTTTTGCGATGGACTTTTTAAAAATAGCAATGAGTGAACTGGCCAATATTTCGGAGCGCCGGATCGAACGTCTCGTCAATCCGCAGTTAAACGACTTTCCCCCGTTTCTCAGCGCGAATCCAGGATTGGAGTCAGGGTTGATGATCGTACAGTATGTGGCCGCATCGTTAGTTTCTGAAAATAAAACGCTCGCCCATCCGGCAAGTGTCGACTCGATTCCATCGTCTGCGAATCAGGAAGATCATGTGAGCATGGGGACAACGGCAGCCCGGCACGCGGCCATGGTCATCGACAACGCGACAAAAGTGGTAGCGATCGAGTTGATCTGCAGTCTGCAGGCACTGGAGCTGAGAGGGATTGAGCGCGCATCGGTACTGGCCCAGGACCTTTGGAAATCGGCAAGGACTGTCGTACCGAAAGTCACGCAGGACCGCGTGTTTTCCAAAGATATCGAAAACGTGGAGCAATGGTTGAAGGAAAGTGCCTTTGACTGGAAAAAGTGGAGATCCGTTCATGAAGGAGGAGAAACGTATGTCGATTACACGTAAAGTGAAAGCCAAAACAGGAACTCAGTTGGAATGTAAAGGATGGGAACAGGAAGCGGTCTTAAGGATGCTCTGCAACAACCTTGATCCGGAGGTCGCAGAAATCCCGGAGGAACTTGTTGTCTACGGGGGTATCGGTAAAGCGGCAAGGAACTGGGAAGCTTTTGATGCGCTCGTAGCAACATTGAAGCGTTTGGAAAAAAATGAAACGATGCTCGTCCAATCCGGAAAACCGGTGGGTGTTTTTAAAACACATGAAAACGCCCCGAGAGTGCTGCTCTCAAATTCCGTGCTGGTTCCGAAGTGGGCGAATTGGCAGCATTTCCATGAACTCGATCAAAAAGGTCTGATGATGTACGGCCAAATGACGGCAGGCAGCTGGATCTACATTGGATCCCAGGGCATTTTACAAGGAACGTATGAAACGTTTGCATCCCTTGCTGAAAAACATTTCGGAGAATCGTTGAAAGGAACGATTACATTAACGGCAGGTCTTGGCGGTATGGGAGGGGCTCAACCGCTTGCGGTCACGATGAACGGCGGAGTCGTCATCGCTGTCGAAGTGGATCCCGACCGGATTTCCAAGCGCCTGGATTCCGGCTACTGCGATGTGAGTACAGCGTCTATGGATGAGGCAGTTATGTGGGCGAAGGAAGCGAAGGCGAACGGAGAGGCTCTTTCAATCGCTCTTTTAGGTAATGCGGCAGAAATGCATGAACGACTTTTGCAAAGCGGGTTGGAGATCGATATTGTCACAGACCAAACATCTGCCCATGATCCCCTGAATGGCTATGTACCTGTCGGGTATTCGCTGGAAGAAGCAGCTGTTTTGAGAAAAAAAGATCCAGACGAATATGTGCGTCTCTCATCGAAATCCATGGCCAGACACGTAGAGATCATGCTTCAGTTTCAAAGAAAAGGCAGCGTCGTTTTTGACTATGGAAACAACATCCGTCAAGTCGCACTGGAAGAAGGGGTAGACGATGCGTTCGATTTCCCCGGTTTCGTTCCCGCCTACATCCGGCCGTTGTTCTGCGAAGGGAAAGGGCCGTTCCGATGGGCCGCTTTGTCTGGAGATCCGAAAGATATCTACCGCACCGACCAGCTTATCAAAGAGCTTTTTCCTGAAAATGAGAAGCTGTTGAGATGGATCGACATGGCACAGGAAAAAGTCCAGTTTCAAGGACTTCCATCAAGGATTTGCTGGCTCGGGTACGGGGAGCGGAAGAAGATGGGGCTGGCGATCAATGAGCTTGTGAAAAAAGGGGAGTTGAGTGCCCCGGTGGTCATCGGCAGGGATCATCTCGATTGTGGATCCGTCGCTTCACCGAACAGAGAAACCGAATCGATGCTGGATGGCAGTGATGCGGTCGGGGACTGGGCAGTTCTGAACGCACTCATTAATACAGCAGCTGGCGGTTCATGGATTTCGTTCCATCATGGTGGCGGTGTCGGAATGGGGTACTCGCTACATGCGGGGATGGTCGTTGTCGCTGATGGCACCGATCTTGCGAAAGAAAGACTGGAACGTGTCCTCACGACAGATCCAGGCATGGGCATACTCCGTCACGCGGACGCCGGTTATGAGAAGGCGATCGAAGAAGCGGATAAGCATGAGATGGATATCCCGATGAAAAGGAGGGGACAGTGATGTACGACACGCTGATTGAAAATATCGGACAGCTGATCCTGCCTGCAGAAGGTCCTTTAAAAGGGGATGCGATGAAGCAGTTGGAAGTGAAGGAAAACATGGCGATTGCTTTTCATGAGGGTAAAGTAGCCTGGATAGGCACAAATGAAGAAGCGCAGAAACTCAAAGCCAGCGAGCGAGTCGATGCTATGGAAAAAACTGTAACCCCTGGTCTCGTCGATCCGCACACACACCTCGTTTTCGGAGGTTCACGGGAAAATGAGCTGGCGTTGAAGCAGGCCGGTGTCCCTTATTTGGAGATTCTGAAGCAGGGAGGCGGGATTTTATCAACGGTGGAAGCGACTAGAGCAGAGAGTGAGGATGACCTTTACGAAAAAGCAAAACAGACGCTGGAACAGATAGCTGCCCATGGAGTGACGACGCTTGAAGCGAAGAGCGGTTACGGACTTGATCGGGAAGCAGAGTTGAAGCAGCTTCGTGTCGTCAAACGATTGAATGAAGAAAGCCTCCTCGATTTAGTGTCGACTTTTTTAGGTCCTCATGCGATTCCGCCGGAGTATAAGGGAAAGGAGGAAGCGTTTCTTGAGGAAATGATCCGCCTGCTTCCTGAAATCAGTGCGGAAGGATTGGCAGAGTTTACGGATATTTTTTGTGAAACAGGGGTCTTTACCATTGAACAGTCCCGTCGTTTTATGAAAGCCTCACAGGAACTTGGATTACAAACGAAGATTCATGCCGATGAAATCGATCCGCTCGGAGGAACAGAGCTCGCCGTTTCTATGGGAGCCGCATCGGCGGATCATCTTGTTGCCGCTTCTGAGGAAGGGATCGACAACCTTGCCGAGGGAGATACGGTGGCTGTGCTGCTTCCGGGAACGACCTTTTACTTAGGAAAAGACCATTATGCGAAGGCCAGAAAAATGATCGACCGTGGAGCGGCCGTCGCTTTGGCTACTGATTTCAACCCTGGAAGTTGTGTCACCTACAACCTGCAGATGATCATGTCGCTCGCAGCGCTGAAAATGAAAATGACCCCGAAAGAGATATGGAATAGTGTGACAGTGAATGCCGCGCATGCGATTGGAAGAGGGGATGTGGCCGGGTGTTTGAGTGTTGGGAGAACAGCGGATGTTGTCCTGTGGGACGTTCCGAATTATAAGTACATCCCGTATCACTATGCAGCAAACCATGCGAAGGCAGTATGGAAGAGCGGAAGAAAGGTGTGGGAAAGGAGGGGCGCCCATGTCTTTTCAGTACCTCAACCCGGGCAAGGATGCTAGATTCAAAGATCGTCATACGACGAAAGTTGATGAAACGGTTTCGTATTACGAGCCTGGGGAAACCGGGGATATAGGGCTCATCGGTCTCCCTTTATCTAAAACTTCTATATCATTGTCAGGCGCATCAGAAGCACCTGGGTCGATTAGAAAAGCGCTGGGAGCTTACAGTACGTATTCAGGGGAGAAAGATAAGAGTTTTGAAGATGTGCAGGTGTTGGATTTTGGGGACGTCCCGGTACATCCAACGAATAACGAAGAAACGCGGAAGCGGCTTAGAACGAGTGTGAAAGAAATGATCGACACCGAAGCTTGTTCCAAGTATGTCATGCTTGGTGGGGATCATGGTGTGAGTTTCCCCAGCATCTCCGCCTTTCAAGAAAAATACGGGAGAGTTGGAGTCATCCAATGGGACGCTCACCATGATCTGCGAAACGTGGATGATGGAGGTCGAACCAACGGCACCCCTTTTCGAAGTTTAATTGAAGAAGGAGTCCTCCGTGGTGAAGATCTCGTCCAAATCGGCATCCGGGACTTCTCCAACGCCAAAGCCTACGCCGATTACGCCCGACACCACAACATCCACACCTACACCATGGCTGATGTTGAGGAGAAAGGCATCCATAATCTAACAGACCAGGTCATACAGATATTGGAAACCAAATGTGACTGCATCTATTTGTCTGTCGATATGGATGCGGTGGATCAGGCGTATGCACCTGGTTGTCCAGCGATAGGACCAGGAGGATTGACAGCGAGAGAACTGCTAAACAGTGTATCTCTTGCTTCCAGACACCCTCTAGTCAAAGGCATGGATATCGTAGAAGTCGATCCAACCAAAGATTTCAGGGATATGACGAGCAGGCTTGCGGCTCATGTTATGCTGCGGTACATGTATGTGTGATATGGAAATAACTGTTAGACCTGGTCATCCATTTCATGGATGACCAGGTCTAACAGTATTTGTAAGAAACCATATACAAGTGTTCTTCCTTATGGTATTTTTAGTTTAATCTTGTGATGTGTTTTTAGCTTTTGAGATGGGAGAATGAGAGATTAGCCATGAGAGAAGTTATTTTATTATTGGCTGATGTAGTCAATGTCTGGCATGACGTAATTTTGAAGTTCACGCAAATGATGGGGTGGAACCTTACAGATAAGGACCTTCACTTTTGGGTCATTGGTGTACTGGGACTCATCGGGCTTATTTTCGTGGATATCCTTTTCCATGCCATAGCGAAATGGAGCATAACCGCCATTTCGTTTCTATTTACGTTTGCGATGGTGCTTGTGTTTGTTTTTGCGGTGGAAATTCAGCAGAAAATAACCGGCAGTGGAAACATGGAGTTTGCGGATGCCCTTGTCAGTGTCCTTGGTTTTTTCCTGTTTTGCGGCATTTATTTTGTTTTCATTGGAATCATCAGAGCCATAAAAAAATATACAGCTATTAATAAGGAAGACCAGGATGCGGCTTAAGCAGGCGGCTGGTCTTTGAAATGAAAAGCCCCCTTCTCATGAAGAGAAGGGGGCTTCGTTTTATTCAGAACCGAAATTAACAATCATATCATGCGTCTTTTGAATTTCTTCTTCCGGCATATCAATCAAATACATGCCGTTCGCCCGGAAGTTTTCTCCCTCCATTTGATAGGTGGTCGAGTTTTTACGGGCACTGCTGTAATTGGTGACGAGTCTGCGCATATCCGCGAACTGCATGTTTGTGCTCACATTGTCACCGAGTACATCCATAACATCACCGACTTTGTTTACAGCGTCGAGACGTGCTCCTTTATCGATGATTCCCTGGATGACCTGGCGTTGACGTTCATTACGGCCTAAGTCACCGTTAGGGTCATTTTTACGCATGCGCACGAAAGCAAGCGCTTCGCGGCCGTCCAGTTTAATTTCGCCTTCTTTGAAATCAAATGGGCCTGAGCTGAATGCGCGGTCGTTATTGACTGTGATGCCATTCACAGCATCAACAACTTGAGATAACCCTTCCATATTGACCCTGATGTAATAATCCAGTTCAATATCAAGGAAGTTTTCGACTGTATTCACAGCCATGTCACTCCCACCATAGGCGTAGGCATGGTTGATTCGTGTCATACGTCCGTCCCCTGCAATTTCTGCATACGTATCCCTCGGAATACTGACCATCTGCATTTGGTCATTGTTCGGATCAAGCGTCATGACAATCATCGTATCAGAACGGCCGACATCGTTCTCCCGTTCATCCACACCGAGAAGGAGAATGTTCAACGGTTCCTTATTATCTACTTTTTCTTTGGTTTGATCTGTATCGATGGACGTTACATCCTCGTGTAAATCCTGGTTCACTGTGGTACGTACTTCATTATAGATGGTATATAAATAAACGCCTCCGATTAAAAATATGAGTGCAACTACAAATAGGAGGACTTTCCAACGTCTGCGTTTACGCCTTTTCTTTTTCTTCAGTTCCCTGCGTTCCATTCACCCACCTCTTTCTATAAACTACTATCCTATTATACGATTTTTGTAGATATATGTAAAAACACACTGATACATAAAGAAAGAGAGGGTGGTTTTGGTAAATTTTAACGTACCAGGTCATCCAGAATATGGATGACCTGGTACGTTATTTTCTGGAAGGTGTGGTACGAGGGAGGGGTTCGGCATATAGTGGCATAAGCTATTCTTTTGGAGGAATGTAAATTGAGAAAGTGGTTGGGGCTGTTGCTCGTTTTGGGTCTTTTAGTTGGATGTGCACAGAATGCGACAGAGAGGTCAATCCAACAGTTTACATCTTCTATGGAGAATGAACTGCATTTTGTTTATTTTTATGATGAAGAACCACCAGACAAAAAAATCCGCTCTCAATTGAACGGAATGAAGGTGTATTTAGCCCGGAAGAACGTCATCGCCACAATCAGCTATCAAAAGATCGTGGCCGAAAAAAATTATCAGGAACTTCTCGATGTGAAAGATAGCCAGATTCTCGTTTTTGATTACAAAGGGGTTCGGTATAACGCAAGGAACATTCACGTGTTGGAAGGAATGGTCCTGCAGATGCAAGCGAATCCATGAAAAAAGCCTGCCGACAGCTTCACACTGCCGGGAGGCTCTTTTTCTTACCTCGAGAAAAATTCCTCTAATATTAATACACACGCACCGATCGCTGATGCATGCTCTTCCAATTTGGACAAAACGATCGGTGTTTCCTTCGCTTTACTCGTCAGCCCCCGGGAGTGGATCGTTTCTTTGATTCCATCCATCAGAAAGTCCCCAGCCTTTGAAACCCCTCCACCGATAATGATCCGCTTCGGGTTCAATGTATGAATTAAGTTGGTCAAGCCGATGCCGAGGAACCTTCCTGTCTGATTCAGCAGTTCAATGCTGAACTCGTCCCCCTCGCAGGCCGCATCATAGACAAGCCTTCCATCCACTTTCTCAAAATCGTGATCCACAAGGTCGCGAATCATCGATGGTTTCCCTGTTTTCAATTCTTTGCGGGCTCTTTCCGCAATGGCCGGCCCGGCAGCAAGCGTCTGCAGACAGCCGTAATTGCCACACGTACATTTCGGGCCGGAAAGGTCAATCGTGATGTGACCAATCTCTCCGGCGATATTGTTTTCACCATGAAAAAGCTGCCCTTTGATCATCATCCCAGCGCCGATCCCGTTCCCGACGTTGACACCGACCATGTTATCCGCATCGTTCCCACTGCCGAACCAGTATTCCCCAAGCGTCATTGTTTTTGCGTCGTTTTCCACTTTGACAATCATATCAAACTCATGTTCAAGCTCTGCTTTAATGGGTATATCATAAAGCTGAAAAGATGGAGCGAAACGAGAGACTCCTTCCACCGGATCCACAATTCCGTGCATCCCGATGCCAATGCCGAGGAACTTCTTAGGATCACACTTTCCGGAGGTGAAGAATTCGCGTATGCCGCTCTTCATCGTTTCTAGAATATCTTCTTTTGACGGATAAGGAGGGATGTCTTTTTTCGCAACATCCTTCAGTTCTCCGTATAAGTTCGTCACGACAAAGTTCATATGAAAGGTGCCTACATCGACACCAATGATGTAAAAATGATCGGCGTTGATTTCAAGTAATGTCGGTTTCCGTCCACCTTTGGACTGGCCCTGGGTCGTTTCAATCACAAATTGTGTCTGGATGAGTTCTTTGACGATATTGCTCACTGTAGGTGGAGTCAATCTCGACTGCTTCGCGATATCCGCCCGTGAGATCGGACCATGCTCGCGAATCATATTTAAAATAATTGAGCGGTTCATCGATTTCATCAACTGAAAACTGCCTCTAGTATAGTGCGTGCTCATACGATTCCTCCAACTATGCTGTACTATTTCCATTTTACCACAAAAAGTAACTTATTAAATTTATTTTACTAAGTTACTCGCGTAAATGCTGTCTCCGCTGCATCTATTATAGAACAGCCCTCCCTTTAAAAGAGTTAATTTTGAAAAAACTCTTTTCATTTACATGGTTCTGTGCTACCTTATAACTAGTTAGTTAATTTATTTTATTAAGTTTTGAAAACGCTATCATTAAAAGGGGGAGGAAGACAGAATGAAAAATTGGTTGAAGAGTTTTCTTTTGGTAGGCCTTGTGGCTGGTGGACTGGCTGCTTGTTCCGGTGAAACAGGAGGAGAATCCTCAAGTGAAAGTGGAGAAGGTGGAGAGCCCTCCGGTGAAATTACCGTTTGGGGCTGGAACGTAGCTGCTGAATCGATGGAACTTGCTGTTGACGGGTTTAAAGAACAATACCCGGATGTGGAAGTGAACGTGGAAGATATCGGACGTTTGGATGTTTATGAAAAGTTAACTGTAGGACTAGCTTCCGGTGGGAATGGACTGCCGGACGTCGTGATGGTCGAGTCCGATCGTCTAGCCAACTATCAGGATCAATTCCCGGATGCGATCGCTAATCTTTCCGAACTCGGTTACGATGAGCACGCAGATAAATTTGGGGAATATAAGAAGTCCGTCACACAAAATGAAGACGGTGAATTCTTTGCCGCTCCTTGGGACGTAGGACCTGCCGGTGTCTTCTATCGTACAGACATTTTCGAAGAAGCAGGCGTCAACCCGGATGATATCAAAACGTGGGATGACTACATTGAAGCAGGTAAAACCATTCAAGAAGCAACAGGAACTAAAATGGTTCCTATCGATGTGGCAGCAGACGATGCGCTTTACCGTATGATGATGAACCAACAAGGAGCGTTTTACTTCGACGAGGAAGGGAACATTGATGTCGCTTCTGAAGAATCAAAAAAAGCTTTTGATGTAATCCAGCGTTTGCATGATGAAGATCTTGTCCTGAACAACAACGGTTGGGACGGCGTCGTTTCTGCAACGGTTAACGGCGAAGTGGCCACTGTTCCATTCGGCGTATGGTATTCCGGTACAATCATGGACCAGGCTCCTGACCAAAGCGGCAACTGGGATGTCTTCTACCTGCCGGCGTTTGAGGAAGGCGGCAACCGCGCAGCCAACCTTGGTGGATCTGATCTAATGATTCCATCTTCAACAGATAACCAAAGCACAGCGTATGCATTTGTTGAGTACTTCACTACAGAAGTAGAACCTCAGATGAAGGCTCTTAAAGAAAAAGGAATCTTCCCATCCTTGGAAACAACATATGAAGAAGATTACTTCAGTCAGGAATCCGAATTCTTTAACAATCAGCCTGTTTTCCAACTGTTTGCAGATGAAGTATCTGATATTCCTGTAGCGAATTACACAGCTGATTATGCACGTGCGTTCGATACGATGTCTGATACACAAGCATCCATCCTGCTTGACGGCACGCCAATTGAAGAAGCGCTTCAAAACGCTGCTGACAAGCTTGAAAGTGAGACAGGACGCAGTACGAATTAATCCGTTTCACTAAACTCCCTATATGAAATAGAATAAAAAAGGTCGATCTCCTCTTTTGGAGATCGACCTTTTTTTGTTTCATGACTTTATTAAAGTATATGGCAGGGTTGGAAAAGACTCAGTCTAGAGACTTTACGGGGTTCGTTGCCAGGGTTGAGCTCATGGGTGTATGGGAAGCTACTCGCTTTCTCGCGGGAGTTTTGCAGCTCCCCGAACACCCCCTCCCCCAAAAAAAGTCTCCAAACTAAGCCCTTTAAGAATAAGAGCATTTATAGAAGGAAAAATGAATGCGATTTTTCTGAAAATGGAGCAGACAAACGATACAGGCTATGTTACTATTAAGTAAATTAAATTAATTAACAAAGTCTAATCGCTCTATTTTGAAAGCGCTTTTAGATTCGACCAATATCTTTGAGGGGGTAGAACATTGTGAGTCAAACGAATGCTGAACAGATGGCAAACGACAACCACGAAACGAACAAGCAGCCATCTAAGAAACCAGGTCCGTCCAGCCAAAAACCTAAATCCCGTAAGAAGTGGATTACACCGAAAACGGTGCCGTACTTATTTATTCTTCCAGCCGTTACCTTCTTCTTGATCTTTACCGTTTATCCAGTCATTTCGTCATTATTATTAAGTTTCCAGACGCGTGCAGGATCAGGGTATGAATTTGTCGGCCTGGATAATTACATTCGATTGTTCCAGGACACGTTATTCTACAAAGCACTAGGGAATACGTTCCTCATTTTGCTCATTCAAGTACCGATCCAGTTGTTCTTAGCTGTCGTCATTGCGGTGGCTCTTAATTCTCAACTGGTCAAAATGAAGAGCTTTTTTCGGGTGGCCTTCTTCATGCCGGCCATTACGGCATTGGTCGCCTCTTCCATCATCTTCATGATCATTCTTGATGAAAACTACGGCCTTGCAAACTATGTGCTTTCCCTTTTCGGTATTGAGGCGATTGCCTGGTTGTCTGATCCATTCTGGGCAAAAGTCGCTTTGATGGCGGCCATCACTTGGCGCTGGACCGGGTACAACATGGTCATTTTCCTTGCCGGTCTCCAAAACATTCCCGGCTCGCTTTATGAAGCGGCTGAGATGGACGGGGCAGGAAAGGTTCGTCAGTTCTTTTACATTACCGTGCCTCAGTTGAAGCCGATTTTCTTGTTCACATTTGTATTATCAACCATCGGGACGCTGCAGTTGTTCGATGAGCCTTACATTTTAACGCAGGGTGGTCCGAACAATGCCACACTGACCATTACCCTTTACTTGTATCAAAATGGTTTCCGTTACTTTGACTTCGGTTACGCATCCGCGATTGCATACGTTCTTGTATTAATCATCGGGGTCCTTTCCTGGGCACAAATGAAATGGGCAGGTGAAGATAAATGAATCAACAGGTCAGTCCGCTTAAAAAAACACTTCTATACGCTTTCTTATTCATTGGAGTCATCATCTCCGTCTTCCCGTTCTATTGGATGTTTGTCGGGGCAACGAACCCGTCCGGAGAAATTTTCAAGGTTCCACCGAACTTCCTGCCAGGCGACTATGGATGGGAGAACTTTAAGAACCTGAATGAAAACGTCGGGATTATCCGCGTCATGGGTAACTCCTTATTCATTACACTCACGTTTACAGCCATTTCCGCTATTGTTTGTACGGCAGCGGGCTATGCGTTTGCGAAGTTCAAATTCAAAGGACGGAACGCGATTTTCTTCATGCTGCTGGTAGCGATCATGATTCCATATCACGTAACGTTGATTCCTTTGTTTGAAATCTTCGGAAATGTCGGTTGGTTGAACACGTTCCAGGCGGTCATCCTTCCACAAGTCGCTTATCCATTCGCGATTTTCCTTATGAGACAGAACATGCAGTCGATTCCGGATTCCCTGCTTGAAGCTGCGCGTGTCGATGGTGCCGGAGAGTTTCATATCTTCTTCCGCATCGTACTTCCCGTCATGCGTCCGGCGCTTGCCGCAGTCGCGATTTTCTTGTTCATGTTCCAGTGGAACAACTTCATTTGGCCGCTCGTCGTCCTGCAGTCACAGGAAATGTACACCTTGCCGGTCGCTCTCTCCAGTCTTGTCGGGATGTCACGGATTGACTACGGACAGGTCATGATGGGAACGACGTTGTCTACCTTGCCGATCATGATTTTCTTCTTGTTGCTGCAAAAGCAGTTTATCTCCGGAATTCTTGGCGGGTCTGTTAAAGAGTAGAAGGAGGCGGAGCCATTGATCTTTATTAATGAAGAAACACAACAATTTCATCTCACCAATGGACAAATCAGTTACATTTTCCATGTCATGAAAAACGGGCAGCTCGGTCATCTCTACTATGGAAAAGCGCTCCGCGACCGGGACTTCCGCCATTTGCAAGACTATGAAAATACCAACCCTTCGACGACACATCCGTTCGAAGGGGACCCTGGTTTTTCATTAGAAACCGTCAGGCAGGAAGCACCGGTTTACGGCAAAGGTGACTTCCGTACGCCAGCACTCATTTTGGAAGAACAAAAGGGCGCAGCTGTCGCTGATTTTCGATATAAACATCACCAGATTATAAAAGGAAAGCCGAAGTTAGAAGGTCTTCCGGCAACTTTCGCAGATGAATCAGCTGCAGAAACGCTGGTGGTCACACTCATAGACGACCAGGCGCAGGTGGAGTGGGAGCTCCTGTACACGATCTTCCGTGATTTGCCTGTTCTCACTAGAAGTAACCGGATCACAAATAACGGGGAACGTTCTGTAACGTTGAAGCATTTCATGTCTTCCTCCATCGATCTTCCTGACGCGGATTATGAAATGATTCATCTGTCTGGCGCATGGGCAAGGGAACGTCACATCGAAACGAGAACACTCGCTCCCGGCATTTCGTCCATCGGAAGCGTACGCGGGGCGAGCTCTCATCAGCATAATCCTTTTCTCGCTTTGAAAAGGGAAGAGACGACCGAAGACAGCGGGGAGGCGATTGCGATGCAGTTCGTCTACAGTGGGAATTTCCTCGCTCAGGCTGAAGTCGATCATTATGATGCGACACGCTTGTCGATGGGAATCCATCCCCAGGCTTTTCAATGGAAACTGGCACAGAAGGAAAGCTTTCAGAACCCGGAAGTGATTTTGACTTTCACGGAAAACGGCCTGAACGAAATGAGTCAGACGTTTCATGACTTGCACCGCAAGCATTTAATTGCACCAAGGTGGATGGAAAAAGAACGTCCGATTCTGATTAACAATTGGGAAGCGACGTATTTTGATTTCAATGAAGAAAAATTGGATCGTTTTACAGATGAAGCGCGGGATTTAGGAGTCGAATTGTTCGTCCTCGATGACGGCTGGTTCGGAAAACGCAATGATGATACCACTTCGCTTGGCGACTGGTTTGTTGACCACAAGAAACTGCCGAACGGGATCGGGACGCTTGCGAAAACGGTGAAAGATAAAGGACTTCAGTTCGGACTCTGGTTTGAACCGGAAATGATCAGTCCTGAAAGTGAACTGATCAAACAGCGTCCGGAATGGGTCGTCGGTCCACCACACAGACATCAGACGCTCGAACGAAATCAAAAGGTGCTCGATTTCGCCAACCCTCAGGTGGTCGACTACTTGTTCGAACGCATGAGCTCTCTTATTGAAGAAACAGGACTCGACTACATCAAATGGGATATGAACCGCAACATCACCGAACCATATTCCCAATATCTGTATGACCAGGTCAACTTTTTTCATCAGTACATCCTCGGCGTCTATGAGTTGTATGAGCGTTTGACGACGAAGTATCCGGATGTCTTGTTCGAATCCTGTGCTGGCGGAGGTGGACGGTTTGATGCGGGGCTGCTCTACTATGCTCCACAGGCATGGACGAGTGATGATACCGATGCTGTGGAACGGTTGAAGATTCAATACGGTACCTCTCTTGCGTACCCGTTATGCAGCATGGGATCACACGTCTCCGCGGTGCCGAACCACCAGACCTATCGGAACACGCCTTTGAAGTTCCGTGCCGATGTGGCCTATTTTGGCACGTTCGGCTATGAATTCGATCCCAGTCAATTAACGGCGGAAGAAAAGTTCATCGTAAGAGATCAAATCAAGCAGTTTCAATCACTCCGGGGTTTGATTCATTCCGGTACATTTTATCGCCTGACAAACCCATTCAAACATGAGGATACCTCCTGGATAGTCGTCTCAGAGGAAAAAGATCATGCGGTCGTCGGCTGGTACCGGGCTCACTATTTCCCGAATCCGAAGAACGACCAGGTCGTGAAACTACGTGGTCTGGATCCTGAGAAACGGTATGAAATAGAGGGAGCAGAGCGGACGTTTTATGGCGACGAACTCATGTATCACGGACTGCCGCTTGGTGTGGAGTTCAATGGGGCTAATCATGAAAAATCAGAACGCAGCGGAGACCACCAGTCTCAGCTTTTCGTCATTAAAGAGAAAAAATGAAGAAGGAGGGAATCGAAATGGAAGATTTACTTTCCGTTTTTCACGAGAAATTCAACGGAGAACAGGATGCGCAAATGTTCTTCGCACCAGGCCGGGTGAATTTGATCGGGGAGCATACGGACTATAACGGAGGACATGTTTTTCCATGTGCGTTAAGTGTAGGAACGTATGTGGCTGCAAGAAAAAGAAACGATCAGAAGCTCCGGTTTTACTCTATGAATTTTCCGGACAAAGGAATTGTCGAATCTCATCTGGAAGGACTGGTATATGAGGTAGAGGATGACTGGGCCAATTATCCGAAAGGCGTCATGGACGTTTTCAGGAAAGCGGGCTATGACATCGATACAGGACTTGATCTTGCTTTTTATGGCAATATCCCGAATGGTGCCGGACTCTCGTCATCTGCATCCATTGAACTTGTCACAGGGGTCGTGCTGGATGAACTGTTCGATTTATCGATGGACCGTGTAAAGATGATTCAGCTTGCTCAACAGGCGGAAAACGAATTCGTCGGCGTCAACTGCGGCATTATGGATCAGTTTGCCATCGGCTTGGGGAAAAGTGATCACGCTATGCTTTTGAACTGTGACACCTTGGACTATCAATACACACCTCTCCAGCTCAAAAACCATGCATTAATTATAGCGAATACGAATAAACGACGCGGTCTTGCTGATTCCAAGTATAACGAGCGTAGAGAGGAATGCGAACAAGCGCTGACACAACTGAAACAAGTCGTTTCTATTCGTAGTTTGGGAGATTTGAGTGTGGAAGATTTTGAAACCCACCAATCGAGCATAGAAGATGCGACCGTCCGGAAGCGCGCAAAACATGCCGTTTATGAAAACGAACGCACGATCGAAGCGGTCCATCAATTGAATGCCGGCGATATTGAAGGGTTCGGGAAGTTGATGAATGCCTCCCACGTATCACTGAGAGATGATTACGAGGTGACAGGAAAAGAGCTGGATGCTCTCGTGGAAGCAGCCTGGAACGAAGGAGCAGTCGGATCGCGCATGACTGGAGCCGGATTTGGTGGGTGCACGATCAGCATCGTCAAACGAACGCACGTGGATGGCTTTATTGAAGCCGTTGGACGACGTTACCAGGAACAAACAGGATTGGAAGCTGATTTTTACGTCGTAGAAATTGGAGATGGAGCGAAACGTTTGGAGGGGGAGAGAATATGACCGTACTCGTATGTGGAGGAGCAGGATACATCGGAAGTCACGCTGTCGCACAGCTTCTGGACCGGGGAGAGAGCGTCATCGTCGTCGATAATCTCCAGACAGGTCATCATCCCGCTGTACTGGATGGAGCGAAACTCTATGACGGAGACTTGCGGAATGAGAGTTTCCTGCACACCGTCTTCCAGGAAAATGAGATCGACTCTGTGCTCCATTTTGCCGCCGACTCTCTGGTCGGGGAAAGTGTAGAGAAACCGCTCCAATATTATGATAACAACGTTGGAGGAGCTACATCCCTTTTGAAAGCGATGGCTGCCCATGACGTAAAGAGGGTCGTGTTTTCTTCCACGGCTGCTGTTTATGGAGAGCCTGAGCAGATTCCGATTCAGGAAAGCGATCCAACACTTCCAACGAATCCCTACGGGGAGACGAAGCTCGCGATTGAAAAAATGTTGAAGTGGGCCGAAGAGGCGTACGGCATCCAGTACACCGTCCTCCGTTATTTCAATGTGGCCGGAGCGGACGTCAAAGGGCGGATCGGGGAGGATCACCGTCCGGAAACGCATCTCATTCCGATTGTTTTACAAGTCGCCCTCGGTAAAAGGGAGAAAATCATGATTTTCGGTGACGACTATCCGACCAGCGACGGCACATGTATCCGCGATTATATTCACGTCGAAGATTTGGTAGCTGCCCATCTGCAGGCAATCGATCGCTTGAAAAAAGAAGGCACAAGTGCCATCTACAACCTCGGCAATGGCCAGGGTTTCAGCGTGAAAGAAATCATCGACGCGGTCCGCAAAGTGACGGGACACCCGGTTCCTGCTGAAGTCGCGCCAAAACGAGCGGGAGATCCGGCGCAGCTTGTCGCATCATCTGAAAAAGCGAGAAAAGAGCTCGGATGGTCTCCACAATATCCAGAGGTCGAAAAGATGATTGAATCCGCATGGAAGTGGTTTCAGGAACATCCAAATGGGTACGAAGATTAAAAGGGTGGTGAGGATATGACGATCTATCAAGACATTGAACATCTCATTCATTATGGACTCCATAAACGCATGATTTCGGTATGGGATGTGGATTATGTCCGCAACCGTTTATTTCATTTGTTCAAACTTGAAGGCGCTTTCGTGGAAGTGTCTCCTGAAGATGAGGACTACACCACTCCTGTTTTAATTTTACACCGCATGCTTTCTTATGCGGTTGAAAAAAAGATCATCGAAGAAGATACGGTCACGGACCGGGACCTTTTTGATGCGAAAATTATGGATACCCTCGTCCCGCGCCCATCAGAGATCACCCGAGACTTTTATTACAAGTTTGAAAGAGAAGGACCGCAGGCAGCGACGGATCATTTTTATCAACTATCCAAAGATTCCCATTACATCCGTACAGACCGTATCGCTAAAAACAAGCACTGGTTCAGCCCGACGGAATATGGAGATTTAGAGATTACGATCAATCTATCAAAACCGGAAAAAGACCCTAAAGCTATTGCAGCGGCGAAAACCAAAAAGCAAACCTCTTATCCAGCGTGTTTACTTTGTAAAGAGAATGTCGGCTACGCAGGCAGACTCGACCATCCGGCAAGAGACAACCACCGCATCATCCCGGTCGATCTCGAAGGGGAGCACTGGTTCCTGCAGTATTCGCCGTATGTGTACTACAACGAGCATGCGATCGTTTTATCACGGGAACACCGGCCAATGAAAATCTCCAAAGAAGGCTTTGATCGCCTCCTCGATTTCACAGATCAGCTGCCTCACTATTTCGTCGGATCCAACGCTGATTTACCGATCGTCGGCGGGTCCATTTTGAGTCATGATCATTTCCAGGGTGGTCACCATGAATTTCCGATGGCAAAAGCACCAGTGGAAGAAACGTTTGAGATTCCTCGATTCAAAGATGTTGAGACAGGTATTGTTCGCTGGCCGATGTCCGTGATTCGGCTGAAAGGCGAGGATCGTGACCGTGTATCTGAACTCGGAGACATCATTTTACGATCGTGGCGGACGTATTCGGATGAAAAAGTAGAAGTTTTCTCAGAAACCGAGGGCGAACCTCATAACACAGTGACGCCGATCGCCCGTTATAGAAAGGGACACTATGAGCTTGACCTCGTCCTTAGGAATAACCGTACGAACGAAGCTCATCCGATGGGAATTTTCCACCCTCATGAAGAAGTCCATCATATTAAAAAAGAAAACATCGGTCTGATTGAAGTGATGGGGCTTGCCGTGCTACCAGGACGATTGGTTGATGAAATGGAGCAGTTGATCCGTTTTATAAAAGAAGGAAAATTAGATGCTGCGGTGAATGATGGATTGGTAGGAAAACATGTGCCGTGGGCGAAGCAGATCGAGTGGACCACAACATCTGAACAAGCGGTCTGGGAACAGATGCAGAAAGAAATCGGCAAACGATTTTCCACTGTTTTGGAACATGCAGGGGTGTTCAAACGTACAGAAGAAGGGAAGGAAGCATTCCAGCGTTTCATGAAACAATTAGGTTAAGGAGGCGGTGACCGATGGTCGATGTATGTACGTACCAGAAGACAAAATTCAAGAGTCTGGATGCCGTTGTATTGGAAAATGAGAGTGTAAGAGCGGTGATCCTACCGGGATACGGAGGGAAAATGGTCAGTTTTTTTGATAAAGAAGCCGATTATGAATGGCTGTATCAGACCGATCGTCCAAATCTCGAGATTCCCCCGTACGGAGCGGATTTTTCCAACTATGATTCCAGCGGTTTTGACGAGATGTTTCCTGGAATCGACAAGGGTCCTCACCCGACAGACTGGAAGGAGATTCCCGATCACGGAGAAGTATGGACGCTTCCGTGGGAATATAAAGCGACCCACGATGGGGTTTCGCTTGAGGTTCACAGTCCTGAATTTCCTTATGCATTGAAAAAGAAAATCTGCCTGCACGGCCATGGTGTGACAATCAAGTATGAAGCGATCAACAAGAGTGATGAGCCGTTTCCGTTCATTTGGACGCCGCATGCACTGCTCAATCTTAATGAACACACAGCCATCGAAGTACCTGAAGATTTGAATCAAGTGATGAATGTGGAAAAAGGGTCACAGCATTTAGGTGACTGGGGAACGCCACACGCTTATCCTGAGACAAAGTCAGCGAAAACAGGAAACACGATTGACCTGAGTCAGCTCGAGCCTATGGAAGAGGGAACGGCAGAAAAATTTTATTTCACAGAGCCGCTTTCCAAAGGATGGTGCTCGCTCGTACAACCGGACGTAAACAGGAAATTGATGTATCGCTTTCCTGAAACGAAAGTGCCTTACCTCGGGGTCTGGAAAACGCGTGGCGGCTACCGGGGAGAGCATAATATTGCATTGGAACCTTGCACAGGCGTCTATGATGATGTGTATCTTGCTGAAAAAATCGGCAAAGTTTCCTACATCCCAGCACACGGCTCATACACGTGGACGTTGAACATCGAGACAGGAGGCTTATAAATGACGTATTTAGGTGTCGATTACTATCCGGAACACTGGCCGGAAGAAATGATGGATGAAGACATTCAAGGCATCAAGGACATGGGCGCAAACATCGTCCGGATTGGGGAATTTGCGTGGCATCTCATGGAGAAAGAGGAAGGAGCGTTCGACTTTTCCTACTTTGACCGTGTGATTGAAAAAGTGAAACAGCAGGGCCTCGATGTTATGTTCGGGACACCGACCGCGACATTTCCAGCCTGGCTCGCCCAAAAACACCCCTCGATTTTGGCTGAAAATGAAAACGGTAACACAAGAGTATTCGGCGGCCGCCGTCAGTACTGCTTCAACTCGGACAAGTACCGTCAGTACGCAGCAGGGATTACGGAAAAACTCGTCCAGCACTATAAAGACGAAGAAGCTATCGTCTCCTGGCAGATTGACAACGAATTCGGCCATGAAGGAAGCGACATGTGTTTCTGTCATCAGTGTCATTCCGCGTTTCATGAGTATTTGGAAAACAAATACGACAGTGTGGAGCAATTGAATGACGAATGGGGCACAATCTTCTGGGGACAGACGTACAATGACTTTTCTGAAATCCCCATTCCAAAGCCGACGGTAACGACTCACAATCCGACATTGAAATTGGAGTGGGCGCGCTTCCGTTCTGCTTCCGTCAACGGATTCACTCACGAAATGACGGAGATTGTGAAGAAGCATAAGGGAAGCCATCAAACCGTTACGACAAACGTGTCCGGTGGATTTTTCGATAAATGGTTTGACCATGAAGAAAATGTGAAGCCAATGGACTTCGTTTCGTATGATAACTATCCGGTGTGGGGCGGACTCGAAAAACCGATCCCTCCAGAGGCCATTGCGATGACGCATGATTTCAATCGTGGCTTGCTCGATCAAAACTATTGGATCGTCGAAGAACTGATGGGAGCCCAGGGGCACGATGTCATCGGTTATCTGCCACGAACGAACCAGGCGAAGATGTGGTCGTATCAAGCATTCGCACACGGCTGTTCCAACCTGCTCTACTTCCGCTGGCGCGGCATGACGAAGGGCGCCGAACAGTTCTGTTACGGTGTCGTTGATCATGACAACGTCTACGGCCGCAAATATAAAGAGGTTCAATCCTTATTCAGCGAGATCAAAGAACATGAAGAGCTGTTGAATGCGGAAATCAAGTCTGATGTTGCGGTACTCTATGATTATGACAACATCTGGTCCTGGCGTTCACAAATCCAGAGCAAGGACTTCGACTTCAACGAAGAATTGCTGCGTTTGTACCGCCCGTTTTACCGGAAGAATACGAACATCGACGTCATCCCGGCAAGCCGTGATCTCAGTACATACAAAGTCGTACTGGTCCCAGTCATGCAGCTGATGGACGATGCGCTTGCCAGTCGTCTTCGTACCTTTGCAGAAGAAGGCGGCACGGTCATCTTTTCCTACCGTGCCGGACTGAAAGGCAAGGACAACAACATCCGACTCGGAGAAGTCCTGCCTGGGCCTGTCCGCGACTTGATCGGTGCGCGTGTAGAGGAAATAGAATCTCTAACAGCCGCTCATCAGCTTGAATTGCAAGGGGAAGGTGCGTTTGCTGAGGTACCAGCGTCTATTTCTGTCTGGCGCGATCTCCTCGTTCCTGAACAAGCACAGACCCTCTATTCGTATCAGGACCAGTTTTACAAAGACTATGCAGCTGTGACGAAGAACACGTTTGGAAAAGGAAGCGTCTACTACATCGGTGGAGGTTTGAGTGAAGAGGCTTTGGAGAAAATTGCTTCTGATGTGACGAGTGACCATGGCATTCAAACAATCGAATCCGAGCGCGATGTGGAAGTGTATCGCCGTCATATCGGTGGAGATTACTATTTATTCTTGATGAATCACAGTGATAAGGAAAAGTCGTATGGTAAGGAGAATCTGGGGCCATTTGAAAGTAGAATTGTGAAGGGATAAGGAAAGTGCAGGAGAAAGCTCCTGCACTTTTTTGTTTGATTGATCTATTGTTGATTTGATTGATATATTCGAGATTTAATTGATATATCAAAGATTTAATTGATATATAGAAGATTTAATTGATATAAGAGATTTTTGGTTGATAAAAGCCTCCTGTATGATCAGGAGGCTTTACCTTTACTTATCGCTATTATTTTTCTGCAGCACTTTCAAACCTTGGTTCATGTCTGAGCCGAGCACGTAGTTGCGATCGACGAATGTTCCCCAGAAATAACCACCTGCTGGACTATAAACTCCAACTTGCTCGGGGTTGCTTGGATCTGTGATATCTACCGCTCGAATACCTCCTGCATAGTGGGAGAGGTATAAAGTGTTGCCGTGAACTTTTGGATCATGAACCGTATTGGCGAAGGTGACGCCATCTTCCACGTCATCGACAAGCTCTGTCTTGAACGTGCTCAACAGCTTCGGATTCTCTTTGTCCTTAATATCAAAAATTCTTGTGTAGCCGTAAGATTCTTCATAACCTTCTTTCGTAGGGTTGTACACTTCGCGTGTTTCAATCAGCACATTGCCGCCTTTAGCAAGGGCAGCGGAGTGCGCGGAACCCTGGACATCCGGAGCATAATCAGTCCGACCTTCAAACTTCACATTGTAAGGATCAGAGATATCGAGAATGATTGTACCGAGATCCCAGAAGGAAAGAAGAGCCGTATCTCCATTGTTATCCGTCATTGTACTGTGGTTGAAGACTGGACGCGTTTTTCCATCCGGAGAATTCCAGTGATATCCATTAAAGTCTTCATCCACTTCAGGGAGAGTACGCGGGTCGAATTCATAAATCGTTTCCGGAGTTGAAGGATCGCTGACGTCAACTAAAGCAAAATCCTTCTCTTCTCCGTGCGTGTAGTAATCTGCATACGGATTGGCCGCTAATACGAAAGGCTTTCCTTCTTTCACTGTCAGGTAAAGTTCATGAGTACCTGGCACGCGCTTGTCCATTTCCCAGAAACCGAGTTTTTCAGGTGATTCAGGATTGGATACGTCATACAAAAGGAAACCACCCTTTGAATCAGGGTTGCTGCGGTTGAGCTGCTGGACACTTACGACAGCAAGATTACCTTTGAATTCCTTCGTGTTCACTTTTTTAACAATGACCTTCTCCTGCCATGTGCCTGGGATGTCATCGGCAAACTTCGCGATTTCCACAGGATTGGATGGATCTTTCAAATCAAAGATACGGACGCCGCCTTCGCCGCCGTTTCTAGTATGTGTTCCCACATAAGCATAGCCGTCATGGGCATAAACATCGGCGGTGTTGTTCTGGATTCCGTCATATTCTTTCAGTTGTGCAGAACCGACTTCCTTCCAGTTCCCCACGTTTTTTGTGCCTTCTAAAACAGGTACCTCATTAAGTGATTGAGACCCTTCCTGTCCCTTTTCTACTAAAGCATCATCAAGCATGTCGTGCGCAAATGTTGTCGGTGTAGCAGAAAAGACAAGTAACCCAGCCATCGCTGAGCTGAGAACGATGTGTTTCTTATTCATCAATTTTCCCCCTCTAATGAAATGCTTACCAAAATATAACATGTGAGGAAATTAATTTCATTAATATTCAGAAAAATGAATCAATCGGACAGGTGTTCCCTAGTCTATCTTTCCTGCATATCCAACCCTTCGTGTGTCTAAAGAAACACCAACCAACAAACAAATGAAGGAGGAAAGTGAGATTGACAAAAAATGGTGTACCAGGTCATCCATATTATGGATGACCTGGTACACCAAATAAAGGAAACTAAAACAGGAGTAATGCGACGATGGTGGAGGTGATCAGTCCTAGGATGACGGGGATGAAGTTTTTCCGGACGAGTTCCATGACGGGGACGCCGCAGAATCCTGCAATCGCAATCAAGGACGACCAGGCGATGATGGTCCCGCCTCCTGTCCAGATGGATCCCATCTGTCCGATGGCAGCGAGGGTTGAAGCGTCAATTGTTCCGTTGGCGAGGGAGGCGGATAGCGCGCCGGTAAGCGGAAGTCCTGAGAAACCGGAGCCGTCCAATCCTGTAATGATTCCGATGATTAAAATGCTAAAAGCGGTCAAAAAGGCGCTTTGTGGCAGATAATCCTGGCTCGATTGGACGAGGTCGAAAAGAAAGGAAGGGGCCGCTTCAGCAGGCAGCACAAGAATATCTTTGGCAAAATCCCCACTGCCGAGAAAGAAGAAACCGGCAATCGGAATGACAGGTCCCATCGCTTTAAAGGCAAAAACGAAACCTTCGGTAATATGCTCACTCACATCATCGAGGGCTTTATGTTTTCCGAAGGCCACACTGGAAAGCAACAATAAAACGACAGCAACGCCTCCGATAAAGGCCGCTCCGCTTCCTCCTTCAAATCCACCCATCCGTCCCGAGCCAATCTTGGTCGAAACCATATAAATCATGACAGCCAGCATGGAGAGAGGGACGAGGATGGCAAAGACTTTACTCCAGAGATGAACACGTGAACTTGGCGTTCCTCCTGGTTCTTTGAGCCCCTGCATTTGAACAATTTCCTGCTCGTTATGAGGGTCATCCTTGGAGCGGAAACTTTTTCTATTGAAGAGATAAGCGAGACCGATCGCAACGATCCCTGTAACCACCGATAAAATCAAAGCCTGATCCATGACGCCCGCTGTATCGATCCCTGCCGATTTTGCGGATAATTCTGGTGCTACCTGGATGATATAATCCGACGATAACGCCATCCCCTGGCCGGCAAGCGCCACTGCCATCGCCGCCACCATCGCAGGCAGGCCCGTACGGATGGCCGCAGGGACAAGAAGGGCGCAGATGAGCGGAACAGCAGGAGTCGGCCAGAAGAAAAGAGACACGACATAGGTGACTCCGACAAGAATAAAAAACGATACATGACTGTTGATCATCACTTTTTGAATCGGCTGGATCATGCGTGTATCCGCACCGAGATCTTTTAAGGAACGTAACAAGGCAACCATAAAAGTAATGATCAAGAAAATATTGAACAATTCTTTCGCAGCCACAAGGTTGGCATTGAAGACACCCACAAAGCCACTGATTAAATTACCATTAAACATCCATGCGACCACAAAAGTACCAAGCAAAGTGGGGAGTACGACCCCTTTACGGAAAATCATCGTTAAGATGATGAGAAATGTGAACAGCCCATAAATCCAATGAGACATTGTCAATTCCATTAAAATGCCTCCTCTTTTTTATATAGGCTATTCACTAATACAGGGAGAGGTGAGAAAGGGGATCTTCTTTATAAAAAGGATAGCCTCCTAATGGAGGAGGGGATCGACCTGGCACCATTCCGCGCACATGAAAATGCACATAAAAAAGCCGCGGGACACCCCGCGGCTTTCATCCTACTTCTTTTCTTCCCCAGGTACTTCACAGCCATCTTCCGTACAAGCCGCTCCACTCTCACTGGATAAATCTTCAAATGCAGGCGTCTGTTCCTCTTCGGCAAAAGCTTTTTCAAGCCCCTGAACGAAGACCTCCGTCGGCTGTGCGCCAGAGACGGCATACTTCCGGTTGATGACGAAAAACGGTACACCCTGGACACCGATCTGCTGGGCTTCCGCTTCTTCACGGCGAACCGCTTCCGTATAATCGGTTCCTTCAAGAACAGAAACCACCGCATCCCGGTCAAGTCCGACCTCAACGGCCAGCTCCGTGATCGTTTCATGATCCCCGACATCTTTGCCATCTGTCAGAACGGCTTTGAAAAAGCGTTCAGCAAAAGCTATGCCCAATCCTTTTTCATTAGCCAATTGAGAGACACGATGGGCATCAAACGTGTTTGTCGGTACCACCGAATCAAAGTGGAAATCAAGGCCGACCATCTTCGCCTGCTCGGTCATGTTCTGCGTCATCTCACGCGCTTCTTCCATTGACCGGCCATATTTAGCCGCGAGTTTCTCATGCATGTTTCTTCCCGTGTTGCGCTCGGCATTCGGATCAAGTTCAAAGCTCTTATAAACGACATCCACTTGTTTGCCTGGAAAATGTTCCAGCGCTTCTTCTAGTCTGCGTTTTCCGATATAACAAAAAGGACAGACGAAATCTGACCAAATTTCTATTTTCATTGCGTTCACCTCTTCATTAGATTCTCCTCCATTTTACGATGCTGATCAGCGGAATTCCATGATTCTGTTTGGAAGCTGTCCCACGTATATATGGGAAAAAGGAGGTTGGACTTTATGGGGATTACGTTGGTTAAAATTTCAACTGTCTATTTTGCCATCGGCATTGCCATCGGTTACTACATGTCCAGTGCACACGACTATGCGCTCACACCTGTGCACGTCCATATCAATGTACTCGGATGGAGCGCCCTCACACTCGCGGGTATTTTATATCATCTCTTTCCCGACCTAGCGAAATCTTTATCTGGAAAAATTCATTTCTGGCTTCATAACATCGGTCTACCGATCATGATGCTCGGCTTATTTTTAGTCGTCCTTTTCGAAAATGACGTGTGGCTTCCCCTTGTCGCGACAGGCGCAACCATCACATCACTCGGCATTTTCTTCTTCGTGTTCAATGTGTTGAAAAATTTGAAAGCAGCCTGACACCAAATCCCTCTCCGCTTCGATTATAGAAGCAGGGAGGGATTTTATGATTACAATAGAAACCTTGAAGCATCGCAGTTTGGATAAAATGGGGAACGTCCAAACAATCGTACAAGAAAAGGTTTGGAAAATGATCGAGCAATCCTACACAGAGGGAATATTTGTACAAATTTCCTCCGGCCATCGCACGCATGAGGAGCAGGCCCGCTTGTATGGACAGGGACGGCCGGACTATTATTGGAACGGGAAAAGATATGGACACAGCGGGAACATCGTCACCTATGCCACACCTGGAGAAAGCAATCACCACAGCGGCCGCGCGGTTGATTTTTTCCTGGTCAGTTCAGATGGGAGAAAAGCACTCTGGACGGTGAATCAGGATTGGCGTAAAGTAGCGGATATTGCGAAGTCACTCGGTTTTCAGTGGGGTGGAGACTGGTCTAGCTTCAAGGATTATGCCCATCTCGAATGGCCGGAAAAATCCCAGGATGTCCGTGATCTTCAAACGAAGCTCCGCCGATTAGGTTACGAACCAGGCCCCATCGATGGCCTTTATGGGCTACGGACCAAACAAGCAGTCGTAACTTTTCAACACCAGGAAGGGTTGGAAGTGGATGGGAGTGCCGGCCCGTTGACGACAAACCGGCTCAACGCGCGCACCTATCCGGGAAATCCCATTTACTTCGGCGCTAAAGGGTCCGTGGTCAAACGGATCCAGCGGGCAGTCGGAATAGCAGACGACGGCCATTTCGGGCCATTAACTGAAGCGGCCGTATGTACATTCCAGCAACAGCACGGGCTTGAAATTGATGGTGTTGTTGGACCTCGCACGTGGCGGAAGATGTTTGGAAACCAGCATCCCTCATAGGATGCTGGTTTTTAATAGAATCGCACTGATGCATAAGAGGAAATTACATAAATCCTCGAAACTTGTCTAGTCATATCGTACCTGTTGACAAATTATGAGAATTTTATAATAATACAAGTTGTAATATTCAGTTAAATCTAAATATTCACACAAAAATTTTTACCTTGTCATGTTAACGCTTACACAAAAGGAGGGTAGATTCGTTGCTGATTCCGATTATTCTTTCCGTTATAACCGTACTTTCTGTTGTTTTCGCACTGAAAAAGAAGCGGCCGTTCCTACTGGCTGTGCCATTCATTGCGCTCTTCGGTGTCGCTCTCACCAAGATCATCATGGTGCCGATGCCGTTCTGGGAAACCGTACAGTTCATTTTTAACCTAAGAGGATAATGCAAAGGGAGGTGAATCGTTGTGAAAAAAATGGATCCACAGAAGGCGAAAGCGTATTTCCGTTTGCGTACGACTTTGATCATCATCTATCTCGCTATCGGGGCAATCGTATCTTTTGGAGTTGTTCTTTTTGCCGAAAGTCTTCAGTCCTTTACAGTGATGGGGATACCTCTTCCCTATTACATGGGAGCACAGGGAGCTATTATTACGTTTATTGCACTGCTTTTCTTTAATGCCATCATCAGTGACGTCGTCGATAAGAAATTCGGGCTGGTACCAAAAGAAGATTCCGATCAAAATCAAGTGGTTAACCAATAGGATAGGGGGAGAAATATGGACGCACAGTTTATAGTCTCCCTTGCTTTGATTGTCGCTACTTTTGCTCTGTACATAGGTATCGCTGTTTACAATAAAGCAAGGGCTACTTCAGATTTCTACGTTGCCGGCCGCGGGGTGCCGCCTGTTTACAATGGCATGGCCATTGGAGCAGATTGGATGAGTGCAGCTTCATTCATCGGACTCGCCGGTACGGTTATGATTCTTGGATACGATGGACTCGCATACATTATGGGATGGACAGGCGGGTATTTGCTCCTTACGTTCCTTTTAGCACCACAGTTAAGAAAATATGGCCGGTACACCGTGCCGGAATTCATTGGAGACCGCTATCGCAGCAATACGGCCAGGTTAATTGCTGCGGTAGCAACCATCATTATAAGCTTCACCTACTCGGTCGGACAATTATCTGGGTCAGGGGTTGTTATTGGACGTCTGTTTGAAATAAACACGGTCACTGGGACGTTGATTGGCGTCGTGCTGATCGCCTTTTACTCAGCGATGGGTGGAATGAAAGGAATCACCTGGACACAGGTCGCCCAGTACTTGGTATTGATTATCGCGTATTTGATTCCGGTCATTTTCATGTCGCTGCAGCTGACGCAGAACCCTGTCCCTTGGATTTCATACGGGGACGTCATTTCGGAGATGCGTACGATCGATCAGGAATTGGGCATTTCTGAATACATCATTCCATTTACAGAAGGATCGAAATGGCAGTTCATCGCTCTGATGTTCACACTGACAGCGGGAACAGCCGGTCTGCCACACGTCATCGTCCGTTTCTATACGGTAGCGACGATGAAAGCTGCTCGCTGGAGTGGAGCCTGGGCTTTGCTATTCATCGGTTTACTCTATTTGTCTGCTCCTGCGTACGCCGCTTTTTCCCGTTTCATCTTGATGACGGAAGTGGCTGGTTCGCAATTGAATAACCTTCCCGCATGGACACAAGCCTGGGTGGATACCGGACGGCTTTCCCTTGCGGACAATAATAGTGACGGGGTCCTTCAGTGGTCGGAACTTGTCATCAGTAATGATATCGTCGTTATGGCAACACCAGAGATCGCAAACCTTGGCATCTTCGTCATCGGTTTGATGGCTGCCGGTGCAATGGCGGCTGCCTTATCAACAGCCGGTGGATTGATGATCGCGATTTCCGCAGCCTTGTCCCACGACATTTATTACCGCTCCATCAATCCGAATGCGAGTGAGAAAAAACGTCTGGCTGTCGGACGTTGGTCGATCGTCCTTGCTACTGTCGCCGCAGGTTTGATTGCCTTGAATCCGCCAGGGGCCATCACGCAAATCGTCGCCTGGGCCTTCGCTTTAGCATCCGGCTCGTTCTTCCCGGCCTTGCTCCTCGGCGTATGGTGGAAGCGGGCCAATGGACCTGGGGTTATTGCTGGTTTGCTTGTCGGACTTTCCGTGACCCTCGGATACATTTTTGCAGCGAAATACGGAGGGTTCACGATTCTAGGAATCATTGATACCGGTGCCGGCGTTTTCGGGGCATCCGCCGCTATCATAGCGAACGTCGTTGTCTCTCTCGCGACCGCACCACCATCCAAACAAACCCAGGATGAAGTCACGGACCTCCGTTATCCTGAACAAATCGAATACAAAGACGGAGAATACTGGCTCAAAGAAAACGTCAAATAAAAAATGGAAAAAAGAGGTGTACCAGGTCATCCAATATTTGGATGACCTGGTACACCATTTATTTACATCTTACATACGATGAAGTTTTTCGAAGTCGGTTTGCAGTTTGCTTGATACGGATTCGTAGACTTCAAAGAGGGCTTTGTATTTTTGATGATTCTCGGCATTCGGCTCATAATGTTCCTTCATTGGGATCGAAGATTTAATCGATGCTAAGCTGTCCACGTGACCGAGACTGTACAAGGCTACCCAGGCCGCTCCCCAGGCGGAACTTTGATGGCTTACCGGAATGTCGATCCGCTTGTTGAAAATGTCAGCGAGCATCTGAACCCACGCCTCTGACCGGGCAAACCCGCCACTCGCATAAATTTTGTCATGCTTGTTACCAAGACGCTCCAGGGCACTTCCAATATGTAAAATGGAAAACAGTACGCCTTCCATCGCGGCTCTCGTCATATGTTCCTTGCCGTGGGCAGGTGTGAGACCGATGAAAGATCCTTTCGCTTCTGCGTTCCAGAACGGCGCGCGCTCCCCATTTAGATAAGGAAGGAAAATCAAATTTCCCGCACCCGCTTCCACTTCACTGGCTAGACGAGTCAACTCTTCCACTGAAATTTTTTCCTCACCGGAAAAGAGCCGCTGCACCCATTGCAACACAAGACCTCCGTTATTTGACGGTCCGCCGGTAATCCATAAATCATCGGTAAAGCTGTAGGAGAACACTTCCTGTTGATCATCCAGAAGCGGTTCACTGGAAAATTGTCGGATCGCTCCACTTGTCCCAATGGTGATGGCTGTCTCACCAGGCTGAATCGCTCCAATTCCAAGGTTCGCCAAAGGCCCATCACTGCCGCCGATGACAAACGGCGTTCCTGCATCGAGACCAGCCTTTTCAGCGGCTTCTGCACTCATGCCTTTCATTGCATACGTAGGCTCCACAGGTTGGAAAAGCTGTTCGCGACCAATGCCTGCAACAGTGAGCGTTTCTTCATCCCAAGTATGTTCAAGAATGTTGAAAAGCCCCGTGGCTGCAGCAATCGAATAATCGACCACTTTTTCCCCGAACCAGCGATACAATAAAAATTCTTTCACCGATACAAAGTAGTCGGCTTTCTGCCATGGTTCATAGTGGTTGTTTTTCATCCATAACAGTTTCGATAACGGAGACATTGGATGCAGCGGTGTACCTGTGCGCCTATACACATCGGGGTGGCTTTCCTTCAAGGTGTTCGCTTCCTCTGCACTGCGCGCGTCTGCCCAAATGATTGACGGGGAAAGAGGAGCCCCTTTTTCATCCATACAAATCAGGGAGTGCATAGCAGCAGAGATTCCGACGCCCACAATGTCTTCACGTTCAATCGTTTCCGTACTTAAATTCAACGCTTCTAGTGCGGCCTGCTCTATTTGAAGCGGGTCCTGTTCGGCGTGACCGACGACAGGGTGGGAGAGAGGGTAAGCCACTTCGTATTCAGCGGCTACCTCTCCATTTTTATGAAAAACGACGGATTTCGCGCTCGTCGTTCCAAGATCTAATCCAATCACATAACTCATCTTAAATTTCCTTTCTACACACGCTTTCTTGAGATCGCATCACGCATGCGCTGCGTAGCGGTCTGCGCTTGTTCCTTCATTTTTACACTATAATTGACAAAAAGAGAATCGATCAGCGAAAGACCGGCGATTCTTGAAGCGAGCGCTTCTGAACGGAATTCCGTTTCCTCTGCGACAGTATACAAAGACAAATCAACCACTTTTGTCAGTGGAGATTTAGCGAAGTTTGTTATAGCGATAATCTTCACATGGTTCTCTTTCGCGACATCCACAATATCGAGAATATCCTGATTGGAACCGGTATGGGAAATAACGACCGCTACATCCGTTTCTCTCATTTGCGAAGCGGACATCAGCTGTAAGTGTGTATCCGGGTACGCATAGGCTTCCATTCCGGTCCTCATAAACTTGTGCTGAGCGTCCATCGCAAGGATGTTCGAGCCCCCACTTCCGAAAAAGAACACCCGATCGGCTTCGACCAAGTACTCCATTGCTTTTTTCAAAGAAAGCGGGTTCTGGACATCCCGGGATGTTTCAAGTGCCCGGATATTCGCTTGAAAAACTTTTTCAGTAATTTCAAAGTCGGTATCTTCTTCAGATATCTTTTCATGGATATCCTGGATCGGATTGACGATTTCTGAGGCTAAAGCAATTTTCATGGCCTGATAGCCTTTAAAACCTAAGCGCTTACAAAATCTGAAAACGGTTGCATCAGCGACCATAAGATCATCCGCAACCTGGTTAATGGTAGAGTGAACGATTTCTTCTGAATTTTCTAAAATGTAATCAGCGATCAGTTTTTCTTTTTCACTGAACTGCGTATAAGAAGAACGGATTCGACTGATGACGTGTTTCGTGGGAGCTTCAATCATAGGGATTCCTCCTTCGAATTTCCACTTTCTCTTATTGTATATGAAATTAATTTCAAAAGAAAGTTTGGGTTCGTTGAAATTTTTTTCTGAAAAACTATTGAACTAAAAAAGATTTATTGTATAATCGAAATTACAGAAAATAATTTTCACATTTTTCAACACGCTTTTTTTTAGAGGTTCTTTGAAAGCGCTTCTAATCAAGACGCAGAGGGAGATGTACATACGGAAACTATTTTCTATGGAATCGATTCCTGTTACGTTGGCCCTTTATTGAAAGCGGTTACTGTTTTAGGAATAGTACGTAAGCTTTGTGAAAAAAATTTTACATACAAAAGGAGAGAGGTTGAACATGAAGAAATTATTTGGTTTATTGTCCATGGTTCTTTTGATTACGGTCCTTGCCGCTTGTGGTAACGGCGATGCAGAGTCCAGCAGTGGCGAAGGTGAAAGCGCTTCAGGCGACAGCGGGGAAACAAAAACGATTAAAGCGGGTATCGGTCTGAACAGTGACCACCCTCAGTACAAAGGTCTATTGAAGTTTAAGGAAATTGTGGAAGAGAAAACAGACGGCGCGATCAAAGTGGATACCTATCACAGTGGTCAGCTTGGTGACGACCGTTCCATGACGGAAGCCCTTCAGCTTGGTACACAGGAAGTGGTTGTTCCTTCTACAGCACCACTAGCGAACTTCGTACCAGAATTCAGCGTCTTCGACATTCCGTTCCTTTTCCCTAACGAACAAGTAGCGGATGAAGTACTAGACGGTGAAGTTGGACAAGAATTGCTTGGGAAACTAGAAGAACAGAACCTTGTAGGCCTTGCTTATTGGGAAAATGGTTTCCGTGACCTTACAAACAGTGAGCGCGCGGTAGCCTCCGTTGATGACTTTGATGGTTTGAAAATCCGTACCATGGAAAACGATCTTCACCTGGATGCCTTCAAGGCACTAGGAGCAAACCCTACACCTATGGCATTCACAGAATTGTTCACAGCAATGCAGCAAGGTACAGTTGACGGTCAGGAAAATCCTTATGCAACAATCTATCTTCAAAAGTTCTATGAAGTTCAGGATCACGTATCCAACACGCACCACATCTACAGCCCATTCGTATTCTTGATGAGCAAATCTTTCTATGATGGATTGACTGAAGATCAGCAGAAGATTGTGAAAGATGCAGCAGTAGAAGCAGGTAAGCATGAGCGTAAGTTGAACCGTGAAGCGAACGAAAAGTATTTGAAACAGCTTCAAGAAGAAGGCATGGAGTACACAGAAATCTCAGATGAAGCTCGCCAGGAAATGGTCGATGCGGTAGCTCCTGTCATTGAAGATTACAAGAGTAAGATTGGTGAAGAAACGGTAGACAAAGTGTACAAAGCGATTGAAGACGCGCAAAAATAATAGAATGCAAAAGGGTACGCTGTAGCGGGTCTGCAGCGTATTCTTCTCCATTCAGGGTCAGTTGAGGTGAAGAAAATGAACATCATTCGAGCGATCGACCGAAGATTTGAAGAAGTATTGCTCGTCATTTTCTCGACCATCATGGTCAGTGTCATTTTCCTGCAAGTCGCGATGCGTGTGTCGGGAAATTCATTGTCCTGGTCAGAGGAACTCGGACGGTACTGCTTCATTTGGTTAGTGTATATCGGAATCAGTTACGGAGTGAAGAAGCAGCGCCACATCAAAGTGGATGTCATGCTGCTGTTACTTAAAGGAAAAGCAAAATTGATGCTCGCCATCATTGCGAATCTACTATTCTTAGTTTTCAGTTTGTATGTGGTCGTCAATGGATACAGCATCGCTTCCCAGTTGCTATCGTTCGGCCAACAGTCACCGGCCTTACATATACCGATGGGGCTTGTTTACATGGCGACACCAGTCGGATTTGCTTTGACAGCGATCCGTCTCGTACAAAATTTGATTGTTCAGATCAAAATGTTGATTGGTAAAAAAGAACTCGACGTCGACGATGAACGCGATCGTATGCAGCAGCAGGAAGGAGAGGATGAATCATGACAACAATCGTATTATTCGGGACATTCGCCCTCTTCCTATTGCTTAGTGTACCAATCGGGATCGCTCTCGGACTATCGACACTCGCGACCATCTTCTATACGGGCGCCATTCCGGTGCAGTTTTTAATGAAGGAACTCGTCACATCTGTCGATTCATTCCCATTGATGGCCGTTCCCTTTTTCATCCTAGCTGGTGAAATCATGGGGAAAGGCGGCATATCCGAGAGATTGTTCAACTTCGCAAACGCTCTGGTTGGTAACAAAACGGGTGGATTTGCGATGGCGACCATCGTCACATGTATGTTCTTTGCAGCGATTTCCGGCTCAGGACCAGCCACCGTTGCAGCGATCGGTGGTATTATGATTCCTGCCATGGTGAGACAAGGATATGACAAGAAATTCGCGACAGCTACGGTAGCTGCAGCGGGTTCCATTGGTGTCATCATCCCTCCAAGTATTCCAATGGTCATCTACGGTGTCGTTGGTGGAGCCTCCATCGGAGACATGTTCATCGCAGGAATTATCCCAGGATTTATCGTCGGTGGAGCACTTCTTGCTTGGGCGTACATTTATTCAAGACAACAAGGGTATAAAGGTCTGGCAGAAAAAACGTCCCTCGCAAACATCGGAAAAACACTCTGGGAAGCCAAATGGGCCCTTGTCATTCCTGTCATTATCTTAGGTGGGATTTACGGCGGAATTTTCACGCCGACAGAAGCAGCCGTTATTGCTGTCGTGTACGGTATGATCGCCGGCTTGTTCCTTTACGGTGAACTCAGCATCAAAGACATGCCGAAAATTTTCGCAGATTCAGCTTTGACGACGGCGACCGTCCTAATCATCGTTGGTTCCGCAACCGCTTTCGGCCGTCTACTTACGATCGAGCAGATCCCTACGCAAGTGGCCAACTTCATGTTGTCCATATCAGAAAATGAGATCATTCTGATTCTATTGATCACATTGCTTCTGCTTATCGTCGGGTGTTTCATGGATACACTGGCAGCGATCATCATATTGACACCGATCCTGCTACCGATTGCCGTAAACCTTGGTTACGATCCGATCCACTTCGGAATCATCATGGTCGTGAACCTGGCGATCGGATTCATTACACCGCCACTCGGCGTCAACTTGTTCGTCGGATCCGGAATATCCGGGCTCTCCATCGAGCAGCTATCCCGTGCGATCATCCCATACTTTTTCGCGATGATCTTCTCGCTACTGATGATTACATTTATTCCAGAATTATCTCTATGGTTGATCAGCTTCGCTGAATGATGAAAAAAGGACTGACCCTCCTTGTACGTCACCCGGAATCCCTTGCTTTTAGGCAAGGGGTTTTTCGGTTTTAAGCGTTACATTACACCCCTCAGTTTAAAAGGAAAGGCGGTGCGGACGCCGTCTATTGGATGGCGGGACGCAGCCGAACGGTAAATGTGTTATGAGTGTATTTATCCAAGTCGTATTGCCGGTTATTCTCATTTTCGGAGCCGGCTTTACCATACAAAAAATCGCTAAATTAGATGTGAAATCTGTATCGACGATCGCTCTGTATGTGATGCTGCCCTGTTTAGTGTTCCAGACATTTTACGAAGCGGATTTGAACGGGGAATATTTGATGATGCTCGTCTTCTCCGGCCTGTTGCTTTTCAGCATTCTTGGAATCAACAAAATTGTCAGCAAGGTAAAAAACTACGACCAGAGCATGGAGAGCGGGTTGATTTTATCAACGGCGTTCATGAATTCCGGGAACTACGGCGTACCGATCATTCTTTTTGCTTTCGGTGAAGAAGGATTTGTCTACTCCGTGTCCTTCATGGTTCTGCAGGCCATCATTATGAACTTTTTCGGCGTGTACTATGCGGCTAAAGGAACCTCCGGATTGAAAATGGCCCTGCTTTCTGTTTTGAAAATGCCACCGACATATGCGGTACTTGTGGCACTTCCCATGAATCTTGGCGGAGTACCCGTCCCCGATAATCTTATGAACAGCATCGACTTGCTGGCAGCCGCAACAGTTCCGATGGTGATGGTGGTACTTGGCATGCAGCTTGCCGGCATCCCATTGAGAAACCTGGAATGGCCGAAAGTTTCCTATGCCACGACCCTTCGTCTGATTGGTTCACCACTCATCGCCTTCGTTCTGACACTAGTGCTGCCGATGAGTGACATGATGGCTGCTGTGCTGATCGTTTCCGCGGCCATGCCTTCAGCAGCAACGACGACCATTTATGCCGTCCAGTTCAATTCGAAGCCGGACCTTGTTTCAAGCATTACTTTAGTGACGACGTTATTCAGTATCGTCACCATCCCTATACTATTGAACTTATTCATATAAAGGAGGAAGATTGAAATGAGCGAAAAAGTATCGAAAGATGTGAAGGTACACATGAAAGAAACACAAACAATCATGGAGCTCTCTCAGATCATCCAAAGCTATGATTCAGAAATCATTCTGAAGAAAGTGGTCCAGGGAAGCGTACACGAAGCCAACCTGAAAAGCTTTCTCGGCCTGATCAACTTAAGACTGCACGAAGGCGACGAAATCGAAGTCACCTGCATCGGCCCCGACGCCGCCCAAGCCCTCGAAGAAGTAGAAACCTTCCTTCAGCCTTAATTGGGATTTTATGTAAGACCTGGTCACCCATTATATGGGTGACCAGGTCTTTTTTTAGCAGGGCTTTTAAGCTTTGGAATCCATTCTATTTCGCATCAAACTTTCCTCTATGCACCAGTAAAAAAATGCCGGAATGGAAGATAAAAATAGAAAAAGTATCGTCGGGTAAAACCTGGTGAATAAACCTTCCAGATTGTTTTCAAGCAGCGGAAAAAAGAATAGAAAAAGAGGTCCCCCTACGAGATGGAAGAGTAGAGAAACGTATCGTGCGTTCTTTGATTTAATTCTTCCTTTTTTCCTTAGTGCATCACTTAACCCTTCACTAATGAGCGACCAGAACGGGGCGTAAACAAAAAATGCAAAAAGGAAATGGATGTTCGTAACCGCAGTCACCAACTCTACGATCTCCCATCCTAGGATGAAACTTGAAAAAATGGTGAATAAGAGAAAAATAAAATAAAAAATCATACCCACCAAGAACTTTCTTAAATACATATTCTCAGTCATATACCTATGCACTTCCTTAGAAAAAGATATGATGTCGAATAATCATTATAAACTTAAGTTATCATAAATTGTGAAAGGATAGAGGTTCTGTGTGGGATTTTATGTAAGACCTAGTCATCCATTATTTGGGTGACCAGGTCTTACTTTATTTGCCATTTGAACAAAAAACTCATACTGCTTCACGTCTTTGAAATAAGAAAGAATCGTAGAGGTGGAAACGAACTCGGAGTAATAAGGAGAGGGGGATAAGTAATGAGCGTAACTGCTCCATTTGTAATCTTCAGGCTGAAAGGTGATGAGTGCCCGACAAGGGTTCAAGTGAATATAGCGACTGACCTGGAGCACGGCATTCACATCATCCTCGAGCTTCGCTTTATAGGGCCCTTCAAAGAGATGACCAGCATAGCCGTATTTCTTGTTGAAATACATCGCGTATTGGGAGTGAAGATCCTTCATGAAAGTGCCTGGTGGGAGTTCAATGGTTTCGATAAGGAGGTGGACGTGGTTGGACATGAGGCAAAAAGAGTGAAGGTGGAACGGGTGGGAAAGCTTTGCTTCCTGCAATAGTGTTAAATACTTGTACCTGTCTTTCTCATCATAAAAAATATCTACTTTTCGGTTTCCTCTAGCCGTTATATGGTACCAGGCCTTCGGAAACCATCGACGCTTACGCATAACATCAATCCTTTCTCCATCAATAATTACACCTCTCCTTTATTCGACAAAAGCGTCTAAACTCCTGCACCATTTCCAAATATTGTTGTACCAGGTAATACAAATAATTCCAATAACACCACAACTACAGGAAAGCTCCACATAAAAAAGATCCGCCTTTATAGACGGATCTTTTTTATGTGGAGCTTTGGTTTTTCTTATCTTTCCAGAACATATAAAGGTTCAGGCATAGAAACGCGACACTGAAGATGGCGCTGAAGGTCGACATTTCCACGACATTCGTGAACCAGCCCAGAATTAAATAAATGAGAAAAAATCCGGCAAATCCGAGATAGAGCATCGTCTCTTCCTTTCCATAAAACGTCCCTGACATTATAACATTCTAAGGAACGTGGAGGAAAATCGTGATTACTCCGGTGGGTACATGTGAAACCGATAGACGTTAAATTCATTGCCGGCTTCGATGCTGTAGGACTGAATGGGGAGGTGGGCAAATAGAGTGCCGTCGGTTTGTTCGATGGAGATGTCGAGTATAAGTTCTCGATCTTCTAACAGTGGCAGCGGAAAAGGATTGACGATTTCAACCATCCATTCGTAAGCCAGACGCTCAAGGAATGCATGGGTGAACGTAGTTGGTGCATCATCGAGCCATATATTCGCAAGAGGGAACAAGGACCGGGACGTTTGTTCCAAAGAGGATTCCTCCGTTTTTATTGGGATAATTATATTTTCCCTATTTACTACGTGGGTAAACAGTCGGCTGTTTTTCTCCTGATCTGTCTTCGGGCTCTTAGAATAGTAGAAGGGCTCTTTCCTATCAATGAAGAAATTTGATTCACGGTGTAACCGATATAGCATCTTTCAAAAACGGCTTGTTCTATAAGTGTGAGAGAGGAAAAGTGATGAATGTCAAGAAGAAGAAGAGGTTCGTGCAGCGGGTCTTTTCCGTGTGGGTTTTGTTGGATGGAGAAAAAGTGAATGGCTTCCCTGTTTTGATGGTTTCTTCTGTTCATCGTTTGGAAGTGTCTGTACAAGGATTGAATGAAAAACGTGGAGAACTTGCTGCGTTTGTAGTCATACTTTTCTACACAACGTACATAAATGAGATAGCTCTCCTGCAGGCAGTCTTCGTAAGGCTCCGGGAGCTTCCAACGACGGAGGCAGGAATGGATAAGGCGTTGATAAGCGGGGAAATCAAGAATATGATCTTTCATGACACACTCCTTTCTATGCATCTATTATCCTGTATTTCCTAACGAATGAAAAGAAAAATTCAATTTTCTTCTACATAAAATTGAAAAATTTGCAAAAACATGACACCAAAATCCCTTTTTCTATCGATTATAGTATGAAGGATTATTTAGGGAGGGTGTCTTATGGTTATCGATGATATGTTTGAAAAATTAGTAGCAGAAAGTGAAGAGTTGATTCATTATCATATTCATAAGCTGAATATTAGAGATCGAAACGGCGATTTCTATGCCGAAGGTCTTTTCGCTCTGTGGAATGCCTACCGTACATATGACCCTGAGGCGGGAACCTTGCATTCATACATGCACTGGAAAGTCCGCAATGCGTTGATTGATAAAATCCGTAAAGATTCAAGAACCTATGAGCAGGAGGAGGGGATCGCCGAGCAGATGGTACAGGAGGGACGCGATCAATGGGAGGACGAAATTACAGACGAACCCCTATGGAACCAGGTAAAAGAGGCGCTCACACCGAATCAGTGGAAATGGGTCTATCACTATATCATTAGGGACCGGTCCATTTCACAGATTGCTCGTCTGGAAGGGGTAAGTCAGGATGCTGTGAAAAACTGGGGGAGACACGCAAGGAAGAAACTGAAGGAACTTGGTAAGACCATATAAAAAGCCTCGGAGGGGACCCCGAGACTGTGCGCTTATTTATTAATGGTTATATTTATTTTGCTCAATCCAAGCGCGCGTGCAGCTTTAATCATCTTAGCCGCCTCTTGCTCTGCATCCTGGATTTGCACGTCATTTCTGGAAATGCTCAACGTCGTCCCGCCAGACAACATCGTCGCTTCCTCTGATGTATGTTGATCCTCTTTAATCGATAAAAACGATTGTGGTTGTTCTTCCATCATTTCTTCCTGACGCATACGATTGACACGTCCGCGAATCTTACGACCGTGATACACGACGCTCGCATACGGGCATCCTGTCTCTGCAGCAATTTCTCGGTAGTTTTTATCTGTCTCGCCGATTAGACGTTTTACTTCGCTGAGGTCATAGTCGTATTGTTTACTCTTCTTCGCCATTTCGAATCCCCCTTTTGATTTTCTAATAATATTGTATACAAATTTTCTCCTTAATAATAGTGTGAGTTAGTAATTCTTTAAATCTTTTAAAATCATTTACAGTTGTTGTAAACTATTAAATATGCAAATGAAAAGATAATAGGAAAGTGTGACTGATTTTGTGTAAAAAAGTTATTTATGGTTTATTACCCCTGGGTGTAATGGGTTTAATTTTCTTCTTTTCTTCCCAGCCCTATGAACAACAGGACCTGCGTCCAACGATGAATCTTTATATGAATTTAGATTTTATCAAACCCGTGTTATCCCTCATCGAATTTACTTACTACGGGGAGACGATCAATATAGAAAGCCGTGGGGTTGATGGCATGCTGGAGTTTCTCATTAGGAAAGCAGCCCACCTGACCGTTTTTTTCTTCCTCATGATCACGACATTTCTCGCTTTCCATCACAACACGAGGTGGGGATTAAAAGGGAAATTGATCGTATCTTACATGATCACCGTCCTCTATGCTTGTTTTGATGAATATCACCAGTCACTCACCCCCAACCGCACGCCTTATGCCGGGGATGTCGTTTTAGACAGCATTGGAGGCTTGGTGGGAGTTTTACTCATTCTCCTCTTTTATGTTAGAAAAAGCACGGAGAAACGTTGATCCTGGACTCCATATTTTATAGTAGCGCACCAAAGAGGTGCCAAATCGCGCCAAAGGGAAGGCGAATCGCGCCAAAGAGGTGCCGAGTCGCGCCAAAGGGAGAGCGAGTCGCGCCAAAGGGAAGCCGAATCGCGCCAAAGAAGTGCCGAGTCGCGCAAAAGGCTCGCCCATTCACACCAAAACAAAAAGAGAACCAGTACTTCATGTACTGGTTCTCTTTGTCATTTTTCAGGGGTCAAAACCAATGTTTCTGCACCACTCAGGTTCACCTGGAGCGGTTCGACCTGATATTCATCAAGAGCTACTTCAAGTCGTTCTCGTTTACCTTCATCCCATTCATCAAAAAGGGCCACAGTGGTCGGTCCTGCCCCACTGATATAGTGGCCGAGCGAATGTTCTTTTTCCAGTATTTCTTTAAAAGAAGAGAATCCAGGAATGAGAATCTGCCGGTAAGGCTGATGCCAGCGGTCGCTCTGCATCATTTTTCCGGCAAGCGCCCAATTTTTTGTAGCTAAGGCAGCGACGAGCACATTGGCGCTCCCGCTATTGTTCACCGCCTGTTTGTACTCCATTTCCACAGGCAGTAATCCACGTGCTTTTTCCGTTTCCAAATGATAGTCGGGAATGATGGCGAGCCAGGTTAACTTATCCATTCCTTCTGTGAAATGGACATAATCCAAATGCTCCTCGTCATAATTAGAAACCATAATGCCGCCGAAAATCGCCGGTCCTACATTGTCAGGATGCCCCTCAATCTCGCAGGCAATTTTAAATTTTTCATAACGACTTAAGCCAAGGTCAAGGAGATGATCAGCCAGTTCAATACCTCCCACTACTGCGGTTGATGAACTTCCAAGCCCTCGGGCGATTGGCACATCATTCTCAAGCTGCACATAGGTGGGGGGGAGGTCTTCATGCCCCATGGCTTCGGCTGTGAATAACGCCGTCTTGTAAATCAGGTTGTTTTTACCCGAAGGGATATAAGGCTGGTCTTCTTCAGGAACGGAAAAAAACCATTCATCGGCCGGCTGGCAGTCAAGCGTCACATATTTCGATAGTGCAATACCGACGGAATCAAATCCCGGGCCGAGGTTCGCGGATGTCGCAGGCACTCGGATTTGAAACCGGCTCATGATTGAACACCTGTCACAGCAGAAGCGAAGATGTTGTAATCATTTTCGATGCGTGTCGGTTTGACTGGGCTCTGGTCCATGGCTGTCGTCGGATCCTTCAACCCGTTCCCTGTTAACACATGAACGATTTTAGAACCTTGTGGAATCGTACCGTCTTTCACTTTTTTAATCATACCTGCGATGGAAGCACAGGAGGCAGGCTCAGCGAACACGCCTTCTTTTTGCGCGAGATACTGATAGGCTTCAACGATTTCTTCATCTGTCACTTCATCAATTAGGCCATTCGATTCAGCACGCACGCTTAACGCTTTATCCCAGCTTGCCGGGTTCCCGATTCTGATCGCTGTCGCCAATGTTTCCGGATCTTCAATAACCTGATTGCGGACAATTGCGGCAGAACCGCTCGCCTCAAAGCCCATCATCTGGGGAAGTCCGGAACCATGTCGCTCGTTGTATTCTTTGAACCCTTTCCAATACGCCGTAATGTTTCCGGCATTACCGACAGGAATACTTAAGATATCCGGTGCTGTTCCAAGCGCATCACAAACTTCAAAGGCAGCCGTCTTCTGTCCTTCGATACGGTAAGGGTTCACAGAGTTTACGAGAGTGACCGGCTCATTCTCTGCCATTTTCCGTACCATACGAAGAGCGTCATCGAAGTTCCCTTTGATTGCAAAAATTTCCGCGCCGTACATAACCGCCTGCGCCAGTTTTCCTTCAGCGATTTTTCCATCAGGGATGACGACGATGCAGCGAAGGCCTGCTCGTGCAGCAAATGCAGCTGCAGAAGCGGACGTGTTTCCTGTAGAAGCACAGATCACAGCTTCTGAACCTTCTTCAATCGCCTTAGCCATCGCCATCACCATGCCGCGGTCTTTGAAAGAGCCTGTCGGGTTCGCTCCTTCAATTTTGACATACCCCTCAATTCCAAGGTCCTGGGAGATGGATGGAATCGGAAGGAGAGGAGTATTCCCCTCATGCAACGTCAGTTTTGGTGTTTTTTCGGAAACGGGTAAAAACTCTCCATATTCATGAATCAATCCACGCCACATGTCAGTTTCCTCCTTCTACACGGAATATGCTGTCGATATTTCTTACAGAATCGAGCGACTCAATATCCTGAATAGCTTTTTCAAAATCTTCCTCGCTTACTTGATGAGTGACCATCATCAATTCACGTTCGCCTTCCTGATCGGTCGAACGCTGGGTGAATTGATCGAAAGAAAGGTCGTATTGGGCGAAAATGTTCGTCAAGTCGTTCAACATGCCTGCCTTGTCATCAACATGAAGACGGATATACTTCTTCGTCAGCTGATCTTTCTTCGCTTTCACCTGCTTAGGGAACTGTGGCTGCACATAGGCTGTACCTGTTGTCCCGAGGCGGATGTTTTTCAATACGGCGATCAAGTCCGCTACTACAGCAGTGGCTGTCGGAAGTTTACCGGCCCCAGGTCCGTAGAACATCGTTTCGCCGACGGCATCTCCGTACACATAAACGGCATTAAATTCATCATTAACAGAAGAAAGCGGGTGTTGAATCGGAAGCAATGTCGGCTCGACACTGACCGAAACACCATTGTGGTTATTTTCCGCAATCCCGATCAGCTTGATGCGATACCCCAGCTCTTCTGCGTAGGTAATGTCATCAGAAGAAATGCCGCGTATTCCTTTAATATCAACATCTTCCAGACTGTAAGGCATAGAGAAACCTAAGATTGATAGAATTGTCATCTTTCTCGCCGCATCCAGACCATCTACGTCAGCCGTCGGATCGGCTTCTGCGAAACCAAGATCCTGTGCTTCCTTCAAGACGCTGTCAAAGTCCACCCCGTCCTGGGCCATCTTCGTCATAATATAGTTTGTCGTGCCGTTGACGATTCCCATCATCTTTGTAATACGATCGGAGGACAGGCCGTCCATGATCGAGCGGATGATTGGAATACCGCCGGCCACACTCGCTTCATAATACAAGTCACAGTGATGCTTCTGGCACGCTTCGAAAAGCTGCTCACCATGTTGGGCGACAAGATCCTTGTTCGCCGTGACGATGTGTTTTCCGTGTTCAATGGCTTCTAATAATATAGTAAGCGTGTGATCGATCCCACCCATCACCTCTACGATGACATCAATCTCCGGATCTCTCGTAATATCCTGGTACTGATCCGTCAACTGGGTTTCAGCCGGAACCTCGCGGGTTTTTGACATGTCACTGACAAGCACAGACTTAATCGTGACATTACACCCTGTCTTATGTTCAATGCGTTCTTTATGATCGCGGAGGATCTCAATCACTCCACTTCCGACCGTTCCAAGTCCTAGTAGTCCTACGGTAATGGCTTTATTCATCGTTCACACTCCTTGTCTACTTGAAATAAACATTATTCTTTGTATAAAGGACATTGTAACGGAAAGGAAATTGAAGCACAAGACCGAATTATCCGACGATTTAACCTTCCATATAATGTATGACCTGGTACACCAGAAAATGGAAGGTGTATTTTGGTTCTTCCCCCTATCTAAAAGAATCCATCGGCTGAATGGATAGATAAAGTCGTGCTTCTTCAGTTAGTAGATGAACTTTTACAATAAATTAACAAAACTAGAAAAAATCATTTTGTAAGCTGTTTTCACAAAGAAAAGGGCGTTTTTATAAACCTTTTGAGTGGAAAATCGTTTTCTTCGAACTATTCATTGTAAAAAAATAGAAATGCAAACAAGCGAAAAATATAGGATATATTGACTAATAATGGAAGGTACATTATAACTAAATGGGACAGATGAGGAGGTGAAACAGTCAGTGACTATTCTTACACAACAGGGGATGCAAGGAGTGTTATTATTACCCAAGAATCTTGAAGTCTATGATGAATACGTAAGGAGACTTATGAAAGAATGGGGAATATATGGACGCGAAGATGAATTTATAAGAGAAGGAAGAGCAACCGTCTACCGCATCCATAAAGAGAAGAAAGAGACGATGGATATAGATATATGTATAGAGATAAGAAAAGATCTACTAAAATTTTTTCCCTCAGATTAACTCATTATAAGGAACAAAAGAAAGAAGGCCGCTAGCTTCCACAGCGGCCTTCTTTCTTTTGGAAGTGATAGGATGACCAGGTCATACAAATATTCCCAACACACAGTCCGCAAGAGAACACTATTAAAAGTGGTATTCATTTATTGGGAATAAAAGGTGTACCAGGTCATACAGATATTTCCATAATAGAAACATCCTACTTAAATGTTACAATATTAGATGAAGTTACATAGTTTATTTGCTTTCGGTGTAAAAAGGGAAGAAAAGTAAAAGATTTCTATCTAAATGCGCCGAAAAAACAGGATTTCCACCAAATAATGGCGAATGAAAAGAACTAGAGAAGAACGAGTTGGAATGTGAATGATAGACTTCCACTCATAGAAAATGGCTTCCCTAAATCGCTAAAGAAAAATAATCACGAAGGAGTGTTGTGCATGTGGAAAAATGATTACAACCGTTGGAAAGAATTTACCGAACTTGATGCTGATCTTGCATCAAAGCTGGAAGAACTAACATCAGATGAACAATCTTTGGAAGATGCTTTCTACAAGAACCTGGAATTCGGGACAGGTGGAATGCGCGGAAAGCTCGGACCAGGAACAAACCGCATGAACATCTACACCGTGAGAAAAGCGGCCGAAGGCCTGGCCACCTATGTCAATGACCAGGGCTTGTCCAACAGGGGCGTAGCGATTGCTTATGACTCCCGTTATATGTCCAAGGAGTTCGCAGTAGAGACCGCTCGTGTCCTTGGCCATCACGGCATTCCTTCTTACGTATTCACGTCCCTAAGACCAACGCCGGAATTATCCTTTGCTGTCCGCCACTTGAACGCAGCAGCAGGCGTTGTCGTAACGGCGAGCCACAACCCTCCGGAATACAATGGTTTCAAAGCCTACAACGAAGACGGCGGTCAACTTCCTCCTGAGCAGGCGGAAATCATGATCGATTTTGTAAACAAAGTGGAAAACGAATTGAAGGTAGAAGCGGCTGATCAACAAGAGCTGGAAGAACAGGGACTGCTTCGCTGGATTGATGATGAAGTCGATGAGGCTTATCTTGAAGCATTGAAAGGTGTTACAGTCCAGCCGGATATCCAAAAGGATCTATCCCTCGTGTTCACGCCACTGCACGGTACGGCTCGTGATCTTGTTGAAAAAGGGCTGCAGCAGAGTGGATTCACGTCCATTCACATCGTTGAGGAACAAGCGAAGCCGGATCCTGAATTTTCTACCGTTGCCTCTCCGAACCCTGAGGAGCATCAGGCTTTTGAGATGGCGATTGATCAAGGAAAAGCCATTGGGGCTGACTTGCTGATGGCGACAGACCCGGATGCCGACCGTCTCGGTGTTGCCGTTCCGAATGAAAAAGGCGAATATGTCGTTCTTACAGGGAACCAGACGGGTGCCCTTTTACTGGATTATATTCTCGGACAATCGGAACAACTCCCGCAAAACGGGCTTCTAATCAAAACGATCGTAACCTCTGAATTCGGCCGGGTCATCGCTAACTCCTACGGCATCCGTTCCCTCGACACGCTGACAGGCTTCAAGTTCATCGGGGAAAAAATTCGTGAATATGAACAAAGTGGAGAGCACACGTTCATGTTCGGCTATGAGGAAAGTTACGGGTATCTGGTTAAAGACTTTGCTCGTGACAAAGACGCTGTCCAGGCGGCTGTCCTTGCAGCAGAAGTTGGCGCACACTGGAAGAATCAAGGCAAAACGTTACTGGATGCCCTTGATGAGTTGTATGAAAAACACGGCTACTTCCTTGAAGACCTTCAGTCGATGAAGCTGGAAGGAAAGTCAGGAACTGAACAAATCAAGGCGATTATGGACGACTTCCGTAACGCTGAAATTAAAGAAGCAGGTGGAAAGAAAGTCGTGGCCATTGAAGATTATGCAACGACCCTTCGTAAACATGTCCAGGGCGGAACCGAAGAGGAAATCGACCTTCCGACGTCCAATGTCGTTAAGTTCATCCTTGAGGACGACTGCTGGTTCTGCCTGCGCCCGTCAGGTACAGAACCGAAAATCAAGTTTTATTACGGAGTAAAATCCGGCACAAGAAAAGAAAGTGAAGAACTGCTGGCCGCTGTAAAAGCAACCGTTAACGAACGTTTGCATGCGCTTATCTAAATCGCTGAACCACCATCCCACTGGATGGTGGTTTTCTTATTATGGATTTAAATGAAGTCGCCATTATGCTCAGCTGGGTCGTTATCCATCCAGGAACAATCGCTTCGCCAATAATACCTTTCAAAAACGCCGAACCCCAAAGCCCATTCCATATTAATCGCTTTCATTTTGTTGACAAATACGCGATAATAGAATAAAATACTGAAAATTCAGATTTAATGAAAAAGGGGTGGGCCCATGTTGAACATAAAAATGCTTAAGCCATACTATGTTAAAGAAGACAAACGCTTCATTCGAGTCGTTCTAGCCTACCAGTACTTTTCGCTACTCATTGATAACGAGTTGTATCAGTTCATCCCGATGGAATCAAGAGAAATTATAATCGACCGCAATCGTCAACGGGTGCATAACGTTTTCGATATATTCGTCTTCCAGCGGGGCAAGAAAATGGTTTATGTTTCTGTCTCCGATTTACTGCAACTGCCTGAGTTTATCTCGCACCTTCATTCGATTGTGTCGCCGTATTATGAAGAGGGGATCGAAATTAGTCAGCAATCATCTAAAGAAGTGAAGGAAATCATCCGTGAATTAGAAAAAGATAACCTTCGACGCCTCATCGACAAGGCGATCGATCAACATGATGAAGACGCCTTCCGTCTTCTCACTGAAAAATGGAATAACATGTACACATGAAAACACCCAGGTGTGAATTCAATCATGCCTGGGTATTTATTTCTATACTTTATTCGTCAAAAAAATACAACATCTTTATTCGACTTATCAAAAACTATCTGAAAAATGTGAAATTTAAGTGATAATAGTTCAATTGAATTCTAGATTTATCCATTATAATAATACATATAACATGGACAAAGTTCTACGAGCATTGATGGTACTGGCGAAGGCCATTCCTCAAGCTCTGCTTATCGAATTGACCATTAGGGGAGGATGACCGGATGGAAACGCTGCCTAGAGAACGGAAGTTGGATGAAGAATGGGTGTTTTTATTGAAAGAAGCGAAAGCCATGGGGTTAAGTAAAGATGAGGTTAAAAACTTTTTAAAACAACAATCTAAATCAGCCAAAACGGTCTGACATCCTTTACTTGAAAGGGTGTTCTTTTTTTGCCATGATAGAGAAGTACTAAGCATAAAGAAGGGGCAGGAAGAGAGGTCCTTATGACAAAATATGAGTTAATGAACTTGTTGAAAGATTGTTCGATCACTATGAACATCCCTGTGTTAATGTTTAATGAAAGAAATAAGATGATCTACCATTATCCGGAACATTTTCAAAAGCCACCCAAAGCTCTTAGGAGTATACATAAAACCTATATCAATGAGTGTAGAAAGCATCCCTTTACCATGCAAGTGTACACAGATCATTATTATCAACATCTTCTCTTATACCCTTATGTAGATGAAAATAAAAAGAGCCTGGTGATTGGCATTGGTCCCTTTGTTCAACAGGAAGTAAGCCATAAACATGTAAGGATGAACCTTATTATGAACGATTTGGATGCTGGGTTGGAGGAACCATTTGTCGAGTATCTTGCTCAACTTCCGATGCTGAATCAATCACAGGTAAGCGCGCTTAAACGATTGATGAACCAACTATTACCGAAGCAGAGAAAAAAGGTGACGGGGAGTATGGAACAGGCGAAAATCCATAAGCAGTATCAGTCCTTCACCCAAACGCTATCTTCGTATCCTGAGACGATAGCAACCAAACAAAAATTCTTCGAGTTATTTAAAAATGGTCAAGATGAAGCCATCGAAGTTTACGAAAAGCTCCGAGAGAAAACATTAAACGGAAAAGACCTCCGCCATCATAAAAATCAAATGATTCGTTGGATTTCTGAACTAGGGCATGTATGCATGGAAAAAGGTGCCCAGCAGGATGAAGTGGATTCTCTAAGTGATTTTTATATCAATTTCTTAGAATCTCAGGGAACAGAAGAAGATCTGAAAGCCTTAGAAATGAACATCCTTAAATCGTTTTTGGAGCGGATACAGAAGAATGGTGAACGAAGGATGTATTCTCCCTTGGTGGAAAGAACGCAGAAATACATTTTCCAAAACTTAACCAAAGATTTGACCTTGAAAGGAATCGCTGAAGCTCTTAATGTTAATCCGAATTATCTCTCTGGAGTCTTTACAAAAGAAAAAGGGATTTCTATTACTCAGTTTATAAATCAACAACGGATAAAAGAGGCAAAAGAATTACTATGTATCACTCATCATTCCCTTATGGATATCAGTACGTTACTCGGATATAACAGTCAGAGCTATTTTACACGAGTGTTTAAAAGTATCGAAGGCATCGGGCCGAAAGAGTTTAGAAATAAATACAGAGTTTATGAGGAATAAAAAGACGGATCATCATTCGTCTTTTTTTTATGTTCGTTTGCTGCCAAGGAAGGGCAGCAAGCTCCAATAGGATGGTTTCTTATTACTCAAACCCATTGTTTGAACGTTCTCATTAAAGAAAAGATGAGGCTTGAGTAACAGAGGTTTCATTAGAAAATATAAAGGTAAGGAAATATAACTGTTTCTTTTAGTGAATAAAAGCATTATAATATTCTTAATAGAGAACAATTGTGGTATAGGAAACCAATTATTGGCCAGGAAAGCGAGGTAAAGCAATGACCCCTATCGGTGAGAAGATACGCATGCTAAGAATGGGGAAAAATCTATCAGTCAATGAGTTTGCAAAAAAGTCCGGGGTTTCAAAATCTTACATCAGCAATATTGAGCGCGGCGTCCAAGCCAATCCTTCGCTTATTGTGATGGGGAAACTGGCGAAAACTCTTGACGTTTCATTGGAAGAATTATTGACTCATAAGTATGCCCGTGTGGAAGATGATGAGGAAAAGGTTTGAAGTGAGTAGAGCAGAGTGCGATTCCATTTTTATAAAAGTACCACCCATTGGATGGGTAAGAGAGGAGGAGGATGGTGAGAAATAAGGTCATGTTCACAAGAGAAGCAGCTCGAAGGAACATTTATTCCATTCCTCTTCCACCTTTGCACGCTCCGTCTGATGAACGGCTGAATTTGAATGCCGTCGTATCTCACTATTCCCAGCTATGTCTTAAGTCCGGATGGAACGTGCTGAGGAAAGAAGGACATATCTATGTAGAATATCAGGGGAAAGAAATCGCAGAAGCGGAATGGACGGATGGAATCATAGGAGATGCTTCCCCGCTTTCTTACTTGCAGGCGGCTGTATGCGATCATCATCTCAATGAATACAGCACCCGTAAAACATCAGTGATTGAAGAAGCAATCATAGATGACGCCTACGTGAGGGCCTTGGATCTACTTGGACAATGGGACTTCGGGGACATCAAAAGAAGTCTCAACCCCATCTTTTTCTATGACTCTCTGGATCATCCCGCAGTGATTTTCTTTACTTTTCACCGGGAAGGAAAGAGGATCCTGCAAAAGCATATTCATCGTTTCAGCAAACGCAGTTATAGACTTAAAGTTCTTCACAAGACATGGATGACAAATGAATAAGGGAAAACAGAACCTGACGAGCGTCTGATCCCGGCCCGTTAGGTTTTTCTTTGTGTATTATCGCTTCCTGTACAACTACCCACACGGGTGTTAGGAGTAAATCATATTATATTCTGACAAATTTTATTTTATTTTGTAGAAAAATAGTATAGTATAAGAGAAAGATTGAATTATTTAACATATTTCCCCGGAAATAATCATATTTTGAAACTTTTTTGATGCTGAAACGTCTAATAGGATAAGAGATACATAGATGTACAGCCAGAAAAAGTCGTTTAGTGACGAACATTTAAGTAAATAGAAGATATAAAGAATCAATTAGAAAAGGTGGGGAGCATGGATAATTTAAAGGATGTTTTGCAGAACATTATTCAAAAGACGGAAGACGCCGAACTGCTTACTTCAAGGGATGTTATCGATCATTTGATTGAACAACTTCAGCAATAGAAGAAAAGCATCGCCACATTGGACAAGGTGAGCGGTGTTTTTTGTGTGCACATGTACATAAGGGAACTCTTAACCTCCACCTATCTATGTTATAATTTTAACCGCCTAGAGGAAACTTAAGATGTAAGTGAGGATTAATATGAATATTTATATAGACATAATCATTGCAATCGTATTATCAATGGCTGTGAGTTTCATTCTTGTATTTCCAGTTATGAAACTTGCGGTGAAATGGAAGATGATGGATTACCCTGAAATGAGGAAGATCCACAAGGAAATTACTCCGCGGATGGGTGGTCTTGCCATCTTTGGAGGAGCTGCGGCTGGTATGCTTTATATTCGCCCGGACCTTCCTTATCTGATCCCTATTTGTATTGGTGCATTCATTATCGTTCTGACGGGTCTACTTGATGACCGCTATCAGATCCGGCCTTTATTTAAACTTTTGGGTCAAGTTTCGGCTGCAGGTGTTCTTATCTTTTCTGGTTTGAAGATCGATGTGCTGAGTATTCCGTTTATCGGAATGGTGTCCTTCAGTGATCCGGTTAGTATCATTTTTACGTTCCTTTGGATTATTGGAATCACCAACGCTATTAATCTGATTGATGGATTGGACGGGCTCGCTGCAGGTGTTTCCACCATCTCATTAATTAGTATTGCCGTGATGGCACTGGCGATTGAGCCTCAAGTAGCCATTGTATATTTGTGCGTTGTTTTAATCGGAAGCAATATCGGTTTCTTATTCCACAACTTTCACCCTGCCTCCATTTATATGGGGGATACGGGTTCATTGTTTCTCGGTTACTCCATGGCCGTCATTTCGATGGTCGGATTATTTAAAAATGTGACCTTATTCAGTTTTGTCATTCCAATCATTGTATTAGCCATCCCTGTTTTTGATACGTTGTTCTCGATTGTGAGGAGACTGATCAATAAGCAGAAAATTATGATGCCGGACAATAAACACATCCACTATCAAATTTTGGAAGCAGGATTCAGTCATAGAGCTACGGTCTTAATCATCTATGCTTTCAGCGCCGTTTTCGGTTTGCTTGCGTTGTTGTTCTCGCTGACATCGTTTGGAATCTCCTTGATTATTACCTTTGTCATTCTTTTCTTACTCCATCTGTTTGCGGAGATGACAGGAGTCGTATATCGAGGGAAACGTCCTGTGATCGGGCTGTTTTCTAAGACGCAAAGAGAGAAAGATCGAGATAAATCATAAAAAAAGAAGCTCGCTGACGCGGATTGTCAGCGAGCTTCTTTTTTTAATAAGAGTCCACATCCCCAGGGGTGATGAACCATTGGTCGGCATCGTCCATTGTAATTAGAGAAGGGTCGATTGCCTTTCCGACGAGTGGCATAGGACTATCTTTATGAATGAACCCTTCTTGTTTTAAAGTGCTGGCGGCAAGCGTGTGTGTCAACGCCCAGGATTGAATCACATCTGTATCTTTTAATTCGGTCCGGGCCGCAGCTAATAGGACAGGCCATAACTTTTCATCTTCAGCGAGCCAATCCACCAGCATACCATTTTCAAAGGAACCGAAAATTTGGTGCGTGACCACATAACCGACCAATCGGCGGTTTTCATAGATTCCCATCATTTTGTACTGGTGCTCGGGATGGTCAAAGTAACGGTAATTTAAATATGCGGCATCCCTGACAACCAAGCCTTCTTCCGCGTGCTTTGACCTCTCAGCTAACTGATCAAATTCTTGCTCGCAACGCTTCACTTCTTTTACTTCATACCCATCTGTCTGAAGTTTCGATTTTTTAAACGATTGAAAGATCCGGTCCAAAGGTTTAAAGATGGAAAGAGGGGAGAACTTGGAAGCGAGCAAATGGATCGGCTTCTGAATCAACATCCAGCGTGGCATGTCTGTCAGATGACTTGCCCCTGTGTATCGTAAAAATAACTCTTTCGCTTTGGGAGCAGGAAATCCATATAAATAGTCGATTCCATCTTGCTTCGCTTCTACTAACAGCGCATCATTCAGCTTTTTATAAATTCCTTTTCCGCGCGCATCCGGGTCTACCATTGTATCCACACGAAGGCCTACCTTTTTCTTTTCACCGTTCAAGTAAGCATCTGTCACCCACAAGCTGATATGACCGAGGATTTGATTGTCTTCCTCGAATACAAGTATAAAGGGGCGCTCCTGTTTAGGATTCTCTATGAATTTCCATTTCCACACAGCCAATGGACGTGTATGGTTGAATGTTTTCTTAAAAAGGGTTTGGATTTGGTCTTCGTCTCCCTTATGATAGCGTCGAACTGTCATCATGTGTCGTCCTTTCTTTGTTAAAGCATACTTCATAAGAGTATATCAAAAAAATGATCGCCCGCGCATGACCACTTCATTACAAGTTTTTGACTTTTCATTTAAGATTGGACGCAGGAATAGCGCACTTGAAATGAATCAGATATAATGAATGTTGGAGAGTATTGGCTTTCTTTGTCGACCATGTCATTATAAAATTCCGTTCTATCGATCAATGGTCCACGATGACAATACCCGCCCAATGCCTCCAGATATTCCTACATGAAGGGGAAATGAATGCCTTCTCCTGTTTGAGTATGTTTGCTTGTTTTGCTTGAAATGACGTTTAAAGGAACAAGCAGGACGGGAAGAAGGAAAGGGATGAAAATTGTCGTGGTCTATCATAAATGGCATAAAACGTCATAAAGCTTCAATTTTAACGAATGATATAAAGAAAGTACGAACGGAAAGATGTATAAATAAAACTTTTATGAAAATAGATGTCTACGATGTTGTAGGTGGAAGAGAAAGGGAGTTATGTTGTATGAAAAAGTCACTTTGTGTGGTTGGTTTAGGCTATATCGGTCTTCCGACTTCCGTCATGTTTGCCATTCACGGCCATAAAGTTCATGGAGTGGATGTCAATCAAAGAGCTGTAGAAATGATCAATGCGAAACAGCTTCATATAGAAGAGAACGGACTGCAGGAGCGCTTGGAGGAAGCGGTGGATGCCGGGAATTTCAAAGCATCCATGGAACCAACGGAAGCGGATGTTTTCGTCATTGCTGTTCCATCCCCGATCAGGGAAGATAAAACAGCCAACCTTGATTATGTCCGCAAAGCAACAGAAGCCATTGTTCCTTTTGTGAAAGAAGGGAACTTAGTTATTCTTGAATCCACAGTGCCTCCACGTACAGTTGAAGACGTAATGCTTCCTGTACTCGAGAAAACCGGGCTTGAAATCGGGAAGCAGCTGTTCGTTTCGCATTCACCGGAGCGTGTCATTCCAGGGAAGGTCTTCCAGGAGCTTGTAGATAATGACCGCATTGTCGGCGGTATTAATGAAGAGTCTTCTCAAATGACCAAAGAGTTGTACGAGTCCTTTGTCAAAGGGAACATCCATTTGACGGATGCTACAACGGCTGAAATGGCGAAGGTGATTGAAAACACGTACCGCGATGTGAATATTGCTTTTGCCAATGAGCTTGCGATGATCAGCGATCGCATCGGAGTGAACTCCTGGGAAGCGATTAAGCTTGCCAATTACCACCCGCGTGTCAACATTCATACACCGGGACCTGGTGTAGGCGGACACTGTATTGCCGTTGATCCTTGGTTCCTTGCAGAGCTTCAACCAGATCTTTCACAGATCATACAACTGTCCCGCAACACGAACGATAACATGCCTGTATACACAGCAGATCAAGTGGAGAAATTGATGAAAGATCAATTCATACAGGATCCGAAGGTGGCCCTTTTTGGACTGTCTTTCAAAGCGAACATTGATGATCATCGTGAGAGTCCTTCCTTGAAGGTGATTCTGGAACTGGTAGAGCGGGGGATCAGCTTTACAACCTATGATCCTCACATTAAAGAGAACATCGCATCCAATCAGACACAGGATATGGAAGAAGCATTGGAAGGAGCCGACATTCTTGTAGTGTTGACGGATCATGATGAATTCAAAGCTCTTACCCCTGCTTCGATCAAGGAGAAGATGAGCAATCGCGTCGTGCTCGATACAAAAAATTGCCTGAATCTTGACCACTGGAAAGAAGCCGGGTTTGTGACGAAGCGCCTCGGCGATTCCAAGAATGTGTAAAAAGGTGACGATATGAAGGAACAGTTTTTAGGTGTGGATGTCAGTAGTCATTCATACGAACAGTTAAAGAAAAATGTCATAGACGACATCAATCATAAAAGACAGTCATTCATCGTAGCCATCAATCCGGAGAAGATTTTGAAAGCTCAGGAGGATGAGAGTTTAAAGAACCTCTTAAACAAAGCGACTTACCAGATTCCTGATGGTGTTGGTGTGCTTGTTGCCTCCCGCTTGAAAAAAGGGAACATTAAAGAACGCGTAACGGGGATTGATATGCTGTTGACGCTTTGTGAACAGGCGGAAGAGCATGATAAATCAGTCTTCCTTTACGGGGCGAAGCCTGGGATCGCAGAAGAAGCGAAAGACGAACTGGTTCGCAAATACCCAGGGTTGAAAATCGCCGGTGTTTTGGACGGATATGAGAAAGATGAACAAAAAGTCATACAGACGATTAATGAATCTCAGGCGGATATTCTATTCGTAGCCCTCGGCAGTCCAAAGCAGGAATATTGGATTGTGGATCATATGAATGAGTTGAATGTAAGCATCTTTCAGGGTGTGGGTGGATCATTTGATGTCATTTCAGGAAGAATCAAGAGAGCACCGGATATCTTTCAGCGCTTCGGTTTGGAGTGGTTGTACAGGCTCATTGCTGAACCGTGGCGGATCAAAAGGCAGATTAAACTTCCTGCCTTCCTATTGAAAGTATGGCGAGATAAATAAAAAAAGAGCAGCTGCAAAAGCAGCTGCTCTTTTTTGTGTAGATATTTATTGGGCACTTTTTCTTCCTCTCCACATCTTTAGACCTTATCCCTCCTACATCTAGTACAATCTTTCCAGGAAAGACCTGATACTTTTGTACGGAATAAAGGAAAAAGTGGAAAAGTTGGCAAAGCAACGGTTGTTAGTTACATTTGCGTTATATATAATTACATATTGTAATTAGAATGACTAATTTCGACATAATTATCCCAAATCATTTATAAATTGATAAAAATTTCCGGGTGTGTTCAACAATCTTCTTGAATCGTCCGATATTACATATAGGAAGAGATTCTTCTAATCTTTGAGATCGTTTGATAAGAATCTATGATGTTTCCATTGGGTGCTTGTTCAATTTCATCTATAACTATACCTGTCCATACTTACCCTACAATTACACTACCCGATTTAAAGTAAACTAAAACTTACATAAAACAACCCGAGAAGAACATCGATCGCATGCTTAAAAAAGATGAGGTGATTAGCAAAAGGAAAATTAAAGGAAATGACTTTCCAGATTAATCGTTTTCAAGGAAAACTATGAAAATATAACCCTATTAGGAGGCTATTATGAAAAGACTGTATATGTTGCTGTTTTTTGCGCTTTTTACTCTTTTTGTTCTTTACCCGGCGGCGGAAGCGAGTGCGGAGAAGACTGTTGTTATTGACCCGGGGCACGGTGGAAGATTCTCAGGTACAACGGGTTATTCTGGAGGATCTACTGGATATTATGAAAAGCACTTCAACTTGGAAGTCGGAAAAAAGCTATATGATGCTTTAGAAGCGAAAGGTTACAACGTACATATTACACGCACAAGTGACAGCCATTTCGCCTATGGTTTGCATGATGACCTGCAGGCAAGAGTGGATTTCGCGGATCAATCGGCAAATGGTGATCATGATAATGCGATATTTCTCTCTCTTCATTCAAATGCTCTACCATCAAACCCTTACATGAGAGGGTATGAAACCTATTACTTCGATATGAACAACATAAGCACGACCTACGCACCATCTCCAGAACAAATTGAATATGCACCTGAAAGTAAACGTCTGGCACAAACGATGCACCGGCATATTCTGGACGGAACACCACTGGGAGAGGGACGGGGTATGGTTCCAAGTAACCTATACGTAACAAGAAATGCTGTCATGCCGGCAGCTTTGTTGGAGTTTGGCTACATGTCGAACCCGACAGAAGAAAAGCTCATCAAAACGGATAGCTTTCAGGAAAAAGCAGTCCAATCCGTGACTGAAGCGGTCGATAGCTATTTCAGCGTCTATGAAGTGTTCAACCACGAAGGTGAGAAAGTCAAACTGACAAGCGAAAAAGAAGAAGCGATCAGCCATGCGGAAAACATGGAGTACGCTTATGTTTTTGACAAGTATCAGCAAAAAGTCATCTATGAAAATACGAGTAAACGATATGGCGTCTACCATAAGACGGACCAATCGAAAGACCGTTTGTTTATGTCTCGAGACGAAGCGGTCGCGTTTGCAAAGAAATCAAGTGATGTGAGAGTTGTAGATAACGAACAAGGAGAAGTGATCTGGTCGGATTACTTAGCCAAAGCTTATGAGGTCAAGCACTCTTCTCAAGGAGTATTGAAAGAGACCCACAGCTTAGAAGGAGCCCTGGATTACGCAGGGGATTGGAGAAATACAGCGGTTATCGATAAAGAAAACGATGAAGTCATTTGGAGTAACTATTTAAGTGAAGACTTCGAAGTCGTTCACTCAGAAAAAGGTGTGCTGAACACTTTCTATCGTGAGGAAAAAGCGATCGCCTATGCGAAAGAATGGGAAAATACGAAGGTCAGAAACCGGACTACTGAAGAAGTTCTATGGGACAACAGCTCTAAAGACTATCAGTATATGTTCAACACAACGGAACTCGCCGGGAAAGATCGTATAAAGACGGCTATTGAAGTCTCTAAGAGCCTTTACCCGAATGGTTTTGATAAAGATGGAGAGCGGACCGTTGTTCTAGCGACCGCGTTTGAATTTGCGGACGCCCTTTCTGCAGGGCCGCTGGCAGCTGAACTTGGCAATGCGCCGATTCTGTTAAATCGTGACGACCGTCTCGATCCTGCTGTCGTGGAAGAACTGAAACGACTGAACGCAAACAAAGTGGTCATTCTTGGTGGAACTAATGCCATCTCTGAAAAAGTTCAACATGAATTGAGCAATCTCTTTTCTGTCGAACGTATTTCAGGTAAGGATCGAATTCAGTCCAATTTAGAAATCAACAATCGTTTGTCTGATGTAGAGGGAGTATTTGTGGCCTCAAGTACAAGCTTCCCTGATGCACTTGAAGCATCTTCTGTAGCAGCAGCCAACGGATGGGCGATTGTTTTGACAGATCAGGAGAAAATCACGGAAGAAAGTCTACAGTTCCTTCATGGAAAAGAAGTAGCCATTCTTGGTGGAACGGCGGTTGTTTCTGAAGAAGTGGAAGAGACATTGATTGAACGTAACGGTGGAGATCGCGTGGTCCGCCTGTCCGGCATAAACCGTTACGAAACAGTAGCGGCAACGATTGACTATTTCAAGGATGATATGCGTTCTGGCACCATGCTTGTAGCTACTGGCCGTAATTATCCTGATGCGTTGACGGCATCCGCCATTTCAGCCCGCACGAAAGCACCACTTGTATTAGTAGGAAACGACTTGAATCCAGAGCTTCAAAAAACATTGAGCTGGTATGGAACTGAAAATGTTGTTCAAGATCTCCACGTCATTGGGGGAGTCGTTGACAACGCTCAACGTGATGAAATCGCTGGTTACCTCAAATAAGAATGCATCCTGGATACAGCAAAGGAGAGGTGTCGATGAAGAAACTGTTAACCATCATGCTGTCCGTCGCTTTTATTTTAAGCGCCTGTGCAGCAGATGTGGATCCGGAAAGCTTGGAAAATGACCAGGCCGATCAGGATACATCTGAAGCGTCTGAAGAACCACCGGCAGAGGCTGAGAAAACCGAGGATCCTGAAAGCGTAGAAAATGAAAGCGAAAGTAAGGAACAAGAAGAAGAGAGCGCGGTTACTACAGAGCCAGAGGATGAGGAAGATAACACAGACTCCGGTGAAGAAGCAGCGAGCGAAGATCCAGCTGTGGAAGCAGAAGAACCAGAGGAAGACACGGTTGAAGCTTCAGCCAATGAAGGTTCTTCTGAAGAAGAAACAAAAGAGGAACAAACGTCAAACGTCGGTTTGAAAGCCTATATGCCTAAAAAGCCGATGACGAAGACATTTATGCAGAATGATGAATATAAAGCCGTTTATGAGATTGTAGATATCCAGGGTAATTATGTTCAGCAAGTCATCACATTCGGGGATATGGTCACACTTCAAGTGCTCCAGTGGACGGAAGGTACGGTATCGGTTGTTTATGAGGAGTTCAACCCAGAAGATACAGCAAGCATGCTGGATGGGTTCAAGCCGGTAGAAACGGTAGATGTTCTCATCGATGTCACACAATCAAGCCAATCCGACAGTTCATTTAAGCTCATTGATGACAAACAGACAACGTCAACACCAGTCCGTGACTTTGAGAACGTATTAGTTGTACAGAAGATAGAAAAAGCGGATTCATCTGGAGCCGAAGTCCGATCTACGTTCCACTATGCCCCGGACTATGGACTGATTAAAGAAAAGATTGAGGACAAAGGAGAGAATGGGTACACCATGAACTCCAAGTTGATTGATATTAAGTAAAATTGCAAAGGACGGTATGGATGTTAAAAAAATTTATTACTTCAACATCAGCGTTGTTAGCCACGAGTCTTTTGCTTCCTGCTGCGATTAGTGCCGAACAATCGGAGACGTGGATCGTAGAGGAGAGCAATAAATCTATCCAGTTGAATGAAACGACGGAAGTAAATGTCGTCAGGAATGAACTGGAGACGACGATCGAAATTGAACAAAATGGACAGCCGGTAATAGAAGAAACGGAAAAACTGGCCGAAGTTACTGATGTGCATTATGTCGGTGAAGAATCTCTCGTTGTTATCTATAGAGCCGGAGGGTCAGCCAGCAGCTTGTATTTTGATGTCTATCAAGTCAAGCAGGATGGAATAGAAAAAGTCTATGAGTCTCAAAACTATGATCGAGCAACGATCGATATCCAGGAGGATCAACTGGATATCTCCTATCCAGAATATGATGAGGATGCCATCAGTACGGAGCCATCGGCCATGCTGAATGATGTTTTTACTATTGAAACTGGTGAGGTGACGAAGCAGGAAGCGCAGGAGAAGTTGACTGCGCAAAGTCTCATCACTACCCAAAGCACTACAGAAGTCGATGAAAAGTATGAGAACCCGAGCTATGCAGAGATCAATCGTATGCTCACGGAAGAAGCGAAGAACTTCGATATCCCTCCTGAAATCGTCAAAGCGATTGCCTTCCAGGAAAGCGGATGGCAGCAATATTGGGATACAGGACGTACACCTGTCGACCATTACGAAAACCAGTGTACCGAAGAGAAAACACGAGGCATGGCCTGGGATGGAACCAACCTGAAACTTGGCTATGATTGCATCGGTATCGGGATCATGCAAGTGTCTGATTATCGTTTCATCACGGATGACCAAGAGCGTCAGGAAGAAATTACGAAATTAGCCACAGACATTCGTTACAATATCCGTGAAGGGTTAAAAATTCTTGAAACGAAGTGGAATTATGCCGATCATGATTTAATTCCAACCGTAAACAGTGGAGATCGAGAGGCGATTGAGAACTGGTACTTTGCCATTCTTGCTTATAATGGTCTATCTCAAAGGAACGACCCGATTGCGAACGGATATATTGCGTATCAAGAGAAAATATTCAACCGGATCAAGAGCTATGGATTGCTGAATCTGACACCTTTCCCGACACACAAGCTGAACCCTGATTCAGATGGTCTCCTTTCTTTTGGTGTAGAGAATGTAGACACAGATGGACCTGTGCACACATCCAAGCATTATTTCCGTCCAGGAGAGAAGGTCTATGTAACTGCCGGAAGTTTAAACCTGCGTCAATCTCCGAATGGTCTGGTTCTTACCGGATTGTCCCAGGGTGATGCATTAACCGTCACCGACGTGCCTGTAGGATCAGACAGCAATACCCAACACTGGATGTGGTATCCGGTTGAAACCGCAGGTGGCGTGAAAGGATATGTCGCATCAAGCTACTTGTCCAAAAAACAGGAACCGAACGCGTACCGCCTGTCAGGCATCAATCGATACGAAACGAGTGCAGCTCTTTCAAACTTTGGGTGGCACTGGAACAACCCTGATGTAGCCGTCATCGGACGTGGGGATCTACCGATTGATTCATTAACAGGGAGCGTGCTTGCATCTTATCACGATGCCCCACTTCTTTTGACTCAGACAGATGAACTGCCTGAGACGGTGAACAAAGAATTGAAGCGTATGGACCCTTCGAAGATCTACCTGCTTGGAAGTGAGGCAGCCGTGTCCTCCACTGTCCAAACACAGTTGGAGAATGAATACGGTGCAGGGAATGTTGTGCGTCTTTCAGGTCAAACTCGATTCGAGACAGCGTATGAAGTCGCTGATGAGTTGAGCAGCAATATCGATGTGGATGAAATTTTCATTACGACATCTGAAGAGACATCTCCAGATGCGTTGTCCATTGCATCCTACGCAGGGCAGGAGCATACCCCGATTCTTTTGACACTTCCATATCGCCTGGAGGACAACATCGTGAAGTTCATTCAGGAACATGGAGTGGAGAAAGCGACGATCATCGGTGGAACAGGAGCTGTCCATCACAAAGTGGAAGAACAGCTGAAATCCGTAGTAAACCAAGTCGAACGTGTCTCCGGCGACGATCGCTACAGCACGAGTGTTCAAATTGCGGAACGTTACTTCAACAACCGCAGGATTGAAGATGTCTTTTTCGCTAGAGGTCAAGTAATCGTAGACGCCCTGGCAGCTTCTCCAATGGCAGCTTCCTATGAGTCCCCGATTATTTTGACAAGAACAGACAATGTACCATCAAGTGTTCGCAAGTATATGCAAGGACTGCCCATCAGTCCGAAACAATATTACCTAGGCGGAGATGCAGCTATTTCAGATGAAACAGCTTATGAGCTACTGAAAATCCGCTAACGAACCAAGAACGGCCTTCCTCACGAAGGCCGTTTTTTATTATCTCCTTATGTTTTGCTGTTCTAATAGATGATGTGGTAAATGATTGGGGATTCTTTCTTATTAAATTAAATGCCAGTCTTGTTAGCGAAATTAACAAGGAGAATATTGAATAGAAGGTTAAGAAAAGATCGGGCTGGGAATAGGGAGTGGGTGCAAGGTTGTGGTGGTTTTGTATGATAATGGAAAAGATATGACCGAACGATTACGATTCTATTAAGGTTATGGTAAAATCGAAAAGTATGGACTATAGTTATACATAGCATTCTACTCCAGTTGACATGCATTAAGAGAGGGTTAGAAATTGAAATCTAAATTAGGCTTAGCAAGCATACTATTTATCGGCGCGACCTTAATCCTGAAAGTGTCCGGACTGCTCCGTGACATGGTCATCGCCTATTACTTCGGTGACAGTTACATCGCCGATGCGTATTTGGCTGCCTTCATCATACCGAATATGCTGATTTTGTTCATGCAGAACGGGATGAAGAATGCGCTCGTGCCAAGTTACATCGATGCCAAGGACGAAAAGCGCGGCAAATCCCATTTGGGACAAGTGTTTAAAGGAACAGCTGGATTAGCCTTGGTCTTTTCCATTCTCGGAATGCTCCTTGCTCCACTCATGATCCGTCTGTTCTACCCTGATTTCAGTGAGCCGGCGACTGAAATCGCGACATGGGTAACCGTAATTTTCTTCTCCTGTATTGCTTTTGTGGGGATGAACTCCGTTTTAGAAGCTTTTTTTGATGCGGAAAACAGGTTTGCCTTGTCGATTGTCTCTCAGATTATCGTTATTTTAAGTTCCATTCTCGGAGCTTTCTTATTTGCCAATCAAATCGGAGCTTATTCGCTGGCCTTCGGGTACCTGGCCGGAACGATTTTTTCTTTGATCTTCAAGTCCTTCATTGTCATCCCGCAGAGGGCGCTGTCACTGAAACCAAAGATGGATTGGCCTGAGGTCAGGAAATTTTACTGGGTGTTCCTTCCCGTCGGACTGACGGTAGCGGTCGGCCAGGTGAACTTGATGGTAGGTTCGATATTCGCCAGTTACCAGGGCGAAGGGGCGGTCACGTACATCAACTATGCGAAGAACCTTGTTCATATGCCCCAAGGGATCTTTGGCGTGACGATTGCAACGATCATTTTCCCTATGTTGTCCAAAGCGATTACGACAAACGATACAGGGCAGTTTAAAAAAGGGATTGAGAAAGGCCTCACGACGATGTACCTCGTTCTCCTGCCTGCCATTATCGGCATGATGCTTTTGATGCCGAATTTGATTGAGCTTTTCTATGAACGAGGAGCCTTTAACAATTCAGCGACAGCGGCTACTTCTCAGGTGGCATACTTTTACTTTGGTTCTGTGTTGTTCTTCAGCTTGAATAACATCATCAACAAAGGTTTTTATACGATGAAAAAAGGCCACCTGATTCTGATGATCAGCCTCGGTTCCATTCTTTTGAACATCGTGTTCAACTTTATTTTCGCTGAGTGGCTCGGGTACTTAGGTATTCCGCTTGCTGCTTCTCTGATGGCTCTTTTCTATACAGGGGCCTGCCTGATTGTGTTTGTAAAACTTGTGGGTGGACTCGACTTTAAGTACATCACCATCGATTATGCCAAAATTACAGCAGCAGCACTTGTTATGAGCGGTGCGGTTCTCGGACTGCAGCAAGGAATTGGCAACTTGCCGAACCTTGTTCAGATCATCCTCGTAGCTATCGTTGGTGCAGCCGCTTTTGCAGGAACGGCTTTCCTATTAAAAGCCGATGCCTTTCTGTTCTTATTGAATCAAGTCCGAAGACGCAAAAAGAAAGGAGGAGCCTCATGAATAAAAAAGAGCTTCTCATGAACGCCGTACGCCCCGTCAATGCGCCGGTCACGAACGTGATTCTCGGCCGGCATTACAGCGGGGACATGGAAGCCGTGAAGAATGAAAAAGTGAACAATGTACTTGTCCTCGCTCCTCACATGGATGATGAGACTATCGGACCTGGAGGGACGCTTAGACAACATGCGGAACAAGGAGCGAACATCCATTGCCTGTTCATCACTGATGGAGGAAGCAGTGTATCCGATCATAGTTCCGAAGAGTTGATGGCGCTAAGACGCGATGAAATCGACAAGGTCAAAGAAATCCTTGGTCTCTCGAGTGTCACTTACATGAACCAGCCGGACGGACAAGTGAAGAGTACGAGGGAAAGCATCGAAATGTTGAAAGAAAAAATCAACACGATCCAGCCAGAGTTGATCTACTGTACCCCATATATAGATGCACACGTCGACCATACCGCAACAGCGAAACTGCTGAGCGATACGCTTCAAGAAATGGAAGACTTCCACGGGAAGGTCCGCATGTACGAAATCAACTGTGCGTTCCCACCCAGTGCGATCAATGTGCTTGTCGATACGTCGGCCCAACATGCGAAAAAAGTCGAAGCAACAGAGGTCTTTGACTCTCAAGCGATCGCTTTCGACGGTTTTCTCCGGTTGAATGAATATAAAGGGAAGCTGGCTGAACCGAAAGTTCAAACAGCGGAAGGTTTTGTCGAATGGGACCGCCATGGTTTCATCAACCATTGTGAAACATTGGAGAAAATGGAATACAATTTCCCGCGCAGCTTCAAGCAGGTCAACAGGACCGATACATTAATATGGGCGATTTTCAAAAATTACGCCATGAAGAAAGATTTGTACAGAAAATCATAAATTCCTTCAACATAGAAAAGAGGTGCACAGCATGCCAATTGATGTTAAAAAACTTTATTTCGTTCCATTGACGTTATTGCTCCTTCTCGGAGGCGCCTATGTGGATGTGACGATTCTCGATCTAGTGATTATGCTGGCTTTTGCCGCCTATGCGATTTTTAAGCCGAAGAATTCATTGATCATTTTATTCATGTATTTCCCGATTCGTCCTTTCTTATTGGAATTCAACCCGACATTGAAAGGAATCGGCGACATCATTATTTTCGCTCTATTATTCCGGATTTTAATTATGTACCGGAAAGACTGGAAGAAGCTGTTCGACTTTTACTGGTTTGAATATGCCTTTTTCGCATTTTGCGCGGTTGGAGCCGTCTCTGCCTTGATCACAGGCGTATCCCCAATCGCCATCATCTTCCAAATTCGAGGAATTCTTTTATTCTATCTTGTTTTCTATATTGTAAGAAGACTGCACATCACAAGGGAAGATATCCGTAAGTTTATCTTCACGACATTGATTGTCGCTGTGATGGTCAGTATTCACGGAATCATTGAGAAGCTTTCATTAAGAAGCTGGCTCCTTCCAGAGAGCTGGGAGAACATGCCGCTGTCTTCGAAAAACAGAATCCGTATCTATGGCATGATCGGGAACCCGAACGTTCTTTCTTATTACTTGAGTTTTGCCGTGGTTCTTATTCTTTATTTCCGTAAGATTTTCACAGGAAAATGGCGCACCTTCCTTTATGTGTGTATTGCGCTCATGTTCGGTGTTTGGTCTCTCACCTATTCGCGAGGCACGTGGATTGCCTTCGGTGTCGCTTTGCTCATTTACTTGTTGGCAACAAGGACATGGTACTTCCTGAAACCGATGATCCTCGCACTTGTAGCAGGGATTCTGCTGGTTGCCGTACCCGTAAGTGTCGGCACAGCGATGGTCGAAGATACGAACTTTGGCCAGGAAAGCAAGGAGCGTCAGTCTCAGTATGATGATAGTGAAGGTAGTTTCCGTGATCGGATGGGATCGACGTTTGATAAAGAAACACGTGAACAAAGCAGTCAGTCAGGAAGGTTATGGATTGTAAGCAAAGGATTTGAAATCTTCCTTGATCACCCGATTATCGGAACGGGATTCGCCACGTTCGGTGATGGGGCGACGCTAAGCTTTGGCTCCCCGATCTATGATGACTACGGAATCGACAGAGAATTTTATTCCGACAACCAATATATCCAGGTCATCACTCAAACGGGAATCGTAGGTGTCATTCTGTTCGCGATCTTCTTATTGAACATGCTGTATCTGATTTGGAAACGCAAAAATGATACGCTGCTTGCTCCGTTCCTACTTGCCGTCCTCATCGGAGCGTATGCAGCCGGAATGGTGTACAACATCTGGGAAGGCGATTCCTTTACGATCTTCTACTTCGCTATGCTGGGCTATCTGTTGAACATGAGATCCGAGCATGAACATGACATGTAAGGGGGAGGAAGATGAGTAAACGCGTGCTTGTCATAAGCAACATGTATCCAAGCCGGAGAACACCGACCTACGGCATTTTCGTAAAGAACCAGGTCGAGGCTCTAAGACAGAAAGGCCTTCACATCGATACCGCGGTGAATAAAGACAACCGATCAGGCAAGTTGAACCTTTTAAGAAAATACGGTTTATGGTTTGTGAAGATCCTGTTCGCTCTCCTTACAAAAGGGAAGAAATATGACGTCGTTCATGCGCATTATATTTTCCCCAGCGGTCTCCCAGCTCTCTTTTTCAAAAAGTTATTCGGAACCAAGCTGATCGTCACTTCCCACGGTGGCGACTTGGACCAAATGGCAAAAAAAGGCGGGCTGATCCGGAAAGCGACAGAAAAGACTCTTCATGAAGCAGACGCTGTGATTGTGGTCGGAGAAGCCTTGAAATCTGAAGTCACGGGTGAATTCGGTATTCCGGAAGAAAAAGTGTCGGTCATCAATATGGGAGTCGACCGTAGTGTCTTCCAACCGCGAAATGCCGATGAAGCGAAAAAAGAGTTGGAGCTCTCCACAGAAAAGAAGCACATTCTTTTCGTCGGCAACCATATTAAAGCCAAAGGTCTTCAGGAACTCTTACAAGCATTCCAGGACTTGAATGTAGAGAATGCCGAGCTTCATTTCATTGGCAGTGTGAAAGACGAAAGCTTCCTACATGAGTTGAAGCAGTCCATTCAGCCCGAGTATAAGGAAGCTGTGCATTTCCACGGGACGAAAGATCAAGAACAGCTGGCTAGATGGGTAGCAGCGGCTGACGTTTTCGTCCTGCCTTCTCATATAGAAGGCTTCGGACTCGTCGCTCTTGAGGCGATGTCCTGCCATACACCCGTCGTGGGATCCGACGTTGGTGGTTTGTCTTATCTACTTAGTGACGGAAGAGGCGTCCTTGTTGAACCAAAAGACTCCGATTCATTAAGAGATGGCATCCAGCGTGTTCTCACGGAACCAGGTTTACGAGAAGCAATGATTGAAAAAGGGGAAACGGCAGCGAAAGAGAATGATAGCCACGTCCTCCTTGAGCGCATCGTTACCCTTTATGAAAAATAAAAAAAGCGAAACCATAGAAACACCTTCACAGTTATATTAACTACTGTGGAGGTGTTTTTTATGCTGCGCAGTTTCTATCCTCTTAGAAATGCTTCTTTCAGGTCGTCTTTTAGGCATTCGATGATGAAAAATTCAGATATTACCAAACTCTTAAATCTTCTCCTGTGTTACGATAAATGGAGATAACGTTTTCATAGGTGGAGATGATGGTGAAAGTTTCCCTGCGTACAAAAATCATGGTGCTGATTTTATCATTGCTCGTTCTGGTCATCGGACTGCTGGCTGGAGTTTTTGCATATATGGAAAAGAAGGATGTGGAAGACCAAATGGGGCAGCTCGCCCTTCAGGTCGCGAGTACGGTCTCATTTATGCCTTCCATCAAGGAAGCGTTTGACACAGAGAACCCGTCTGAAGTCATTCAGCCGATTGCTTTGAGTGTGCAGGAAGAGTCCGGGGCTGAATTTGTGGTGATTGGAAATAAGGACAGCATCCGGTATGCCCATCCCGATGAGTGGAAAATCGGCCGGCGGATGGTCGGTGGTGACAATGAGCAGGCCTTGAAGAACGGCGAATATTACATATCGAAAGCAGAAGGGACACTTGGCCCTTCCTTAAGAGGTAAAGCCCCGATCATCGGGGAGAATGGGGATATTATCGGCATCGTTTCGGTAGGTTTCTTGTTAGAGGACGTACGGTCAATCGTGTGGAATAAGCTTGAAAACGTTTTTGGTGTAGCTGTCCTTGTATTAGTGGTCGGAGCTGTCGGAAGCCTTTTACTGGCGCGGAGTATAAGGAAGGATACACTTGGGCTGGAACCTTATGAGATTACCTCCTTTTATCAAACTCGTGAAGCCATTCTTTCTTCTATTAAAGAAGGGATCATATCTATTGATGCCGACGGCCGGGTGACGATGATCAACCAGTCCGCTATTGAGTTGTTAAACTTATCCGGCGGAGCTGAGGGGCAGTTCATTACGGATGTCTTTCCTAACACGCAAATGCTGAAAGTGTTAGAGACAGGAAAAGCCATCAGAGATGAAGAGATGATTCTGCTGGATAAGGTCGTGATCGTCAATCGAACGCCGATCATCCACGACGGGGAGGTTGCCGGGGTCGTTTCCAGTTTTCGTGATAAGACAGAAGTGAGGAACATGGTCCAGACGTTATCCGAAGTAAAAAGTCACTCGGAAAGTCTGCGCTCCCAGACGCATGAGCACGCCAACAAGATGTATGTGCTGCTCGGGCTTTTGCAGTTAGGGAAACAGGAAGAAGCAATGGGAATGATTGAAGAAGATTTCCAGATGTCCCAAAAGCATCAAGCTTTGATTTTCGACCGGATTCAAGATGAAACGGTGCAGGCCATTTTGACGGGGAAGATGAGTACGGCTTCTGAGCAGAAAGTCGACTTCATCATTCAGGAAGATTCAGAACTGCAGCGTGTTCCCGGACATATCACAAGGACGGAATTAATCACGATGTTAGGCAACATGATTGATAATGCTTTCGAAGCGGTGAGTGGCCAAAAGGAAAAAAGAGTCGAGTTTTTTGTGACGGATGTGGGACATGACATCGTTTTTGAAGTATCCGATAACGGACCGGGCATTCCTGAAGACGTGTACAAATCTTTATTCGTGCGAGGTTTCTCTACGAAAGAAGGAGATTATCGGGGGTATGGTCTTCACAATGTGCGTGAGATTGTCGAGGGTCTCTCTGGAACGATGGAAGTGGACAATAGCGACGAAGGCGGTGCGGTGTTCTCGATCTTTTTACCGAAATATACAGGAGGTGGACCGGATGAAGGTCATGGTCAGTGAAGATGATTTCAGGGTGGCAGAACTGCATGCACAATTTCTACGAGTCGTGGATGGAGTCGAAGTTGTCGGGAAGGCTTTGAATGGCGAAGAGACTTTAAGGATGCTTGAAGAACAACAGCCGGATCTTCTTCTGTTGGATGTCTATATGCCAGATCAGCTGGGCGTTGACCTTCTCCATGATATTCGTTCAATTGCGCCACAAACGGATGTCATCATGGTTACGGCGGCGAGGGAAAAAGAAGTGGTGGAAAAGGCGCTGAAGTATGGCGTGTTCGATTATATTATCAAGCCAATTACGATGGAGCGGTTCCAGGAGACAATTGAAAACTATCAGGAGCGAAAAAGGCAGATGGCACAGATCGAGACCTTCGACCAGGCGGCTGTCGACCAGTTGATCAAATCCTCCAACGAAACAACTTCTACTGCTTCTCTATCGGTACCTAAAGGTATCGACCCACTGACGCTTGAGAAAGTGGAACAGATGCTTTCAGATGCTGGGGAGCATGGATTGACGGCCGAACAGGCAAGCGGCCAGATGGGAGCCTCAAAAACCACCGCCCGCAGGTACTTGGAGTATTTGATCAGCATAGGAAAAGGAAAGGCGGAGATGAACTACGGAAAAGTCGGCCGCCCACAGAGAAAGTATTATAAAAGATAAAGGATAGAGCACGAAGAAGACTCGTCGGTATGACGGGTCTTTTTTTTGGGTAAACGGAAGAAAGGAATAGATGAATGAAAGTGAGAAGAATTGTTAGAAACTGTAAGACCTGGTCACCCAATTCTTGGGTGACCAGGTCTTACAGTTTTATCCATTATAACTCTCGTGAATTTTATTTGGTTAATTGATTTTATGCTTTTAATTTTGATTATTTTGAAAACGGTTACATATAGGTTTCTATCTTATAAACTATCATCAAATAGCAAGAAGAGAGGGGACTTATACTTATGAAGAAGCATTTATGGATGATGGGTAGTTTATTGATTGTTTTGTTCTTAGCTGCTTGTGGCGGTGACTCTTCGGAAACGAGCGGGGATGGCGGCGATGGAGAATGGACACCGGATAAAAATATTGAAATCGTCGCACCTGCTGGGGCCGGCGGTGGCTGGGATACGACCGCTCGCTCTGTCGGAAAAATCCTTGAAGAAGAAGAGATCACGGAACAGAACGTCGGGGTCGTCAACAAAGAAGGAGGCGGTGGAGCTGTCGGCTGGTCGTACATCAACAGTACGAACAACCCGCACAACATTTTCGTTTCTTCACCACCATTGATCTTCGTTCCATTGAACGGACAGTCGGATTTGTCTCATGAAGATTTCACTCCACTTTCCAACATGATTGCGGACTATGCAGCTTTTGCAGTCGCTGATGATGCGAAGTGGCAGGATTTAAACGAGCTCTTTGAAGATATGAAAAAAGATCCTTCCAGCGTTACGGTCGTGGGAACGTCTTCTCCTGGTTCCATGGACCACATGCAGTTTGTGACCATCGCTAAAGAAGCGGGTGTCGATATTCAGAAAATCAAGTACGTTTCTGCTCAGGATGGCGGAGGAATGACACAGATCCTGAACGGAAGTGCAGATGTATATTCTACTGGGATCGCTGAAACCGTCGAACAAGTGAAAGCAGGAAAAGTTCGTGTCCTCGGAATTACCGCAGAAGAACGTCTGGAAGGTGAAGTACTGGAAGACTTCCCGACAGCGAAAGAGCAGGGCATTGATGCGACATTCGTGAACTGGAGAGGTTTCTTCGGACCTGGAGATATGACTGAAGGACAAGTCGCTTATTATGAGGAAAAACTGAAAGAAGTCAGTGATTCAGAAGCATTTGCGGAGATTCGTACCAATTATGGCTGGGATGAAATGTATATGGATAGTGAAGAGTACAGCCAGTTCCTTGATGAACAAAGGGATCAACTCGGAAGTTTGATGGAAGAGCTTGGTTTGAATCAATAATAGATAGAAAGGGTCTGTACGCAGGCCCTTTTCTATTAGATCGAAGGTGATGATTTTGCTGAAAACGTTGAACCAGAAAGTGAGTATCTTTTTAATTTTGTTCGCTGCTGGTTATCTTTATTTGAGCTACAACTTAAAGGAGTACCCTTATGTTCCGGTCGATTCGGATTTTGTTCCAAAAATCCTCGGCTATTTACTAATCATTCTGGCCGTCTTTTTATTCTTCGATAAATCATCAGAAACGAAAGAGGAAAAGGAAAAACGTCAGGTACCGAAAAAAGAAATGCTGGTTTTACTCGCGGTCGGTGGCATGATATTTCTCTACATCTTCCTACTGGAAATCCTCGGTTTTGTTTTGAGTTCCATGCTATTCATTTTTGCATGTTCCTGGTTCCTGGGGTATAGAAAACTCGTCACAACCATCCTCGTTGCGGTTCTATTTCCACTGATTATGTACCTTTCGTTCAATTATTTATTACAAATCCGACTACCACAAGGATTACTACCATTTTAAGAGGAGGTGAGTCACCATGGGTGCAATGGATGGATTAATGCAGGGAATTCAGGTCGCATTCAGCTGGCAGGGGATTTTGTTCGTTCTGATCGGCGTCGTTGCTGGCACGCTCATTGGGATGATGCCGGGCCTTGGACCAATCAGTGCAATTGCAATCATGATTCCGATCACATATGGAATGGACCCATCTGTCGCTTTAGTGATGATGGCAGGTGTTTATTACGGAGCGGTATTCGGTGGATCGACGTCTTCGATTCTCTTGAACGCACCAGGAATATCAGGCACGGTCGCTACATCCTTTGACGGCTATCCGATGGCGCAGCGGGGAGAAGCAGGGAAAGCATTGGCGATAGCTGCGATTTCCTCATTCGTTGGGGGGACTGTTTCCGTTGTTCTTCTGATGTTGTTCGCCCCCGCCTTATCTGCGGTTGCCGTTTCATTCGGTCCGCCTCAATATTTTGCCCTCATGTTCTTAGGTCTGACGGCCATCGCAAGTCTCTCAGATGGCTCAACGATCAAAGCTTTGATTACAGCCACCGTCGGCTTTATGGTGGCGACGATTGGAATCGACGGGCAGACGGGAACGAGCCGTTTTACGTTCAACAATCCGAACTTATTAGAAGGTATTGATTTTCTCGTCATCGCTCTTGGGCTCTTTGCTCTCGCTGAAATTTGTTTTCTGGTGAAAAACAGAAAAGATCAATCGCTGCAAAATCAGGGGGATATCGGAAGTTTGAAGCTCAGTAAAGCGGATTTCAAAGAAATGCGCGGCCCGATGAGCAGACAGTCCTTCCTCGGTTTCATTCTTGGGGTTCTGCCAGGTGCAGGAGCGACAATCGCTTCTTTCATCGGTTATATTTCAGAAAAGAAAATCGCCAAGAATCCAAAAGAATTCGGAAAAGGATCGATCAAAGGATTATCGGCACCGGAAACGGCCAATAATGCAGCGACCAGTGGTGCCTTCGTTCCGTTACTCAGCCTAGGTATTCCAGGGTCCGGAACGACAGCCGTCATGTTAGGGGCTTTTCTCGTTCTCGGAATTCAACCCGGGCCACTCCTGATGGCCGATCGTCCGGAAGTCTTCTGGGGGATCATCGCCAGTATGTATATCGGAAATATCTTTTTATTGATTCTGAACTTACCACTTATTCCGTACATCGCAAAAATATTGAAGATCGCACGACCGATGCTCATCTCGCTAGTTGCCATTTTCAGTTTGATCGGCGTTTATGCCATCAGCTTCAGTACATTCGATTTATACTTACTGTTGATCTTTGGTTTTGTTGGTTATTTAATGAGACTATTCAGCTTCCCGGCAGCTCCGTTCATCTTAGCTTTTATCCTTGGCGGCATGATGGAGCAGTCACTAAGACAGTCGTTGACAGCAGCTGGTGGAGATATGATGATTCTAATCTCTGATCCGGTATCCATCGGACTTTACATCGTAAGTATTCTATCGTTTGTTGTTCCAATCATTCGTAATCGAAAAAATTCGCAAGCGGATCAAACAGAAGAAGAGTCGAATGCTTCCTGAAAAGGAGTGTTCGGCTTTTTTCTTTTTATCGTAAAGATTGTCTCTAATAGTAGAGGAAAAACACTCTCTCATTCAGAGTGAAAACGGACTTATAAATGAAATATTTTATGAAAATTTTTTTCAATCTATTGCAAATTAAAGTGAAAACGCTCACACTAAGAGTATAGCCGACATACAAAGCGTCACGTTTCTCACATCGCTGAAATTAAGCCTGATGCGGACTATGTGCCTCCTGTTGCCTCTTTAAAAACAGCCGAATTTTCAGTAAAATAATTTTCATGGCAAACCATACATATAAGACATGTTTCATAAATGTCATGGATGAGGTAAACAATAAAATAGTGTTCCTGGCGTAAGCCTGTTCACTTACATATTTGGTACTCATGCTTTATACTAATAAAAGCGCAAAAGTACAGGAGGTAACACGAATCATGGACCAATTCAACACGAAAAGTCATGGAATCGATACCGCAGAAATGATGGACGACATGACCTTTGTTTTATTCGGAGCAAGCGGCGATTTGGCGAAACGTAAAATCTATCCCGCTCTCTATAATTTATATATCGAGGGGAAAATGCCGAATTCCCTTTCCGTCGTAGGACTTGGACGCAGACCGTATACGCAGGAAGATTTCCACAACATCATTAAAGAGTCTCTGGAATCTTTCTCACGAAGAGATGTAGACGAATCGAACCTGGACGAGTTCCTTGCTTCTTTCCGTTACTTCATTTTTGATGCGATGAAGGATGAATCGTATCAAGGATTGAAATCCTTTATTGAGGAAAGAGAAAGCGAGCTTTCCATTCCGGAAAATCGTCTGTTCTATCTTTCGGTTGCACCGAAGTTGATTGAGCCGATCGCGGCGTCTCTTCACGAAAATGGAATCACGGACACGAGCGGCTGGAAGCGTCTGATCGTTGAAAAGCCATTCGGAAGTGACTTACACTCAGCGCGTCATTTGAATGCAGAGCTGACGAAAGTGTTCCAGGAAGATGAGATTTTCCGTATCGACCACTACCTCGGAAAACCAATGGTGCAGAATCTTGAATCGTTGATTCGTCCGAACCCGATTTTGAAGGCCCTGTGGAATCATGAACAGATTGCGAACGTTCAGATTACAGCGAGTGAGACCGTCGGTGTTGGAACGAGAGCGGGTTATTATGATAAGGCTGGAGCCATTCGTGATATGGTGCAGAACCACTTGCTTCAGCTCGTGATGATGACTGCCCTTCATCACCCGGAAAAACTGACGCCGAAACAGATTGAAGAAAAGAAAAAAGCGATTATGGAATCCTTGCGCCCTGTGGAGGAAGATGAAATATCCAAGCATGTCGTGCGTGGGCAGTATGAAGCGGGTGAAATGAACGCGGAACCGATCCCGGGTTACTTGGAAGAAGACGGTGTAGCGGAAAACTCGAACAACGATACGTACTTCGCAGCTCGTTTGTACATCGACAACGATTACTGGAAAGGCATTCCTTTTTATATCCGTACAGGAAAGCGTCTTGAGAAAAAATCGACACGCATCATTATTGAGTTCAAAAATGAAGTTGCTGCTGATGAAGATGCGGCGGGAGCCGTATCTAACCTGTTGATGATTGAAATCAATCCGAACGAAAGTGTCGGGCTGCGTATCAATTTGAAGGACGATTCGAATGAAAAGTTCGAACCGGCGTACATCAACTTTTCTAAAAACCTGGATGCCCAGCCAGAGGCTTATGAAAACCTATTGGAAGATGCCATGCAGGGGCACTCCACGTATTTCGCTCACTGGAGTGAGGTGGAGCTATCCTGGAAGTGGGTCCAGCCGATCTTGGAAGCATTCGAAAACGACGCTCTCCCTCTTCACGGCTATCAAGCAGGATCTGAAGGACCGGAAGCAGCTGAGAAGCTCTTGAACGAAGACGGCTATACATGGTGGTAAAAACTTTTTACAGATAGAATGGAAAGGATTTGATCGGAACATGGATAAGCAGAATATTGGAGTCATCGGTTTAGGAGTCATGGGGGCGAATCTTGCCCTGAACATTCAAGATAACGGCTACACCGTGTCTGTCTATGATTACTGGACAGACCGTGTAGACGAACTGGTCGGAAATGATGAGAATACAGGGAATATTTCTGGGGCCTACAGCGCGGAAGAATTCGTGTCTTCCCTTGAAAAACCACGCAAAATCTTGATGATGGTCAAAGCAGGCGACACAACAGACAAAGTCATCGAAAGCCTTGTCCCTCACTTGGAAGAAGGCGACATGCTGATTGACGGTGGTAACACGTACTATGAGGATACAGAACGCCGTGCCGCTTACTTAGAAGAAAAAGGTGTTCACTTCATCGGTACAGGATTCTCCGGCGGTGAAGAAGGTGCCCGTAAAGGACCTTCCATCATGCCAGGTGGACCTAGTGAAGCTTATGCAGAAGTGAAGCCGATCTTTGATGCGATCGCAGCGAACGTTGAAGGTACACCATGTGCCGCCTACATGGGCCGCGGCGGTGCCGGCCACTACGTGAAAATGGTACACAACGGCATCGAGTATGGTGACATGCAGTTGATCTGTGAAGCCTACTTCATCATGAAAAATGTTCTTGGCCTATCTGCACAAGAGCTTCACGAAGTCTTCAAAGAGTGGAACGAAGGCGAACTCGACAGCTACCTGATTGAGATCACTGCCGACATCTTCACAAAAGTAGACGAAGAAACAGGCAAGCCGCTTGTTGAAGTGATTCTTGATACAGCTGGTCAAAAAGGAACAGGAAAATGGACAAGTAAGAGTGCTCTTGATCTTGGTGTTCCACTTCCAATCATTACAGAGTCTGTATTCTCACGCTTCATCTCTGCGATGAAAGAAGAGCGCGAGAAAGCGAGCCAATACCTGACTGGTCCGGAAGTTACTTTTGACGGAAACAAAGAAGAAGTGATCGAGTCTCTTCGCAAAGCGTTGTACATGAGTAAAATCTGCTCCTACGCGCAAGGTTTCGCGCAGATGCGTGCACAGTCCGAAGAAAAAGGCTGGGACCTTCAGTACGGCGACATCGCTATGAACTTCCGTGGCGGCTGCATCATCCGTGCCCAGTTCCTGCAGAAGATTAAAGACGCTTACGACAAAGACGAGAATCTGACGAACCTGCTTCTCGATCCTTATTTCCAGGATATCGCGGTTTCTTATCAAAAAGAGCTTCGTGAAACACTAGCTCTAGCGATTCAAAACGGTGTACCGGTACCTGCGTTCTCAAGCGCCCTTGCTTATTACGACAGCTACCGTACGGCCAAGCTTCCAGCCAACTTGCTGCAAGCACAGCGTGACTATTTCGGTGCGCACACATATCAGCGCGTCGATAAAGAAGGTACGTTCCATACCGATTGGATTAACGGTTAAAGATTATAAGAAAGAGCGCAAGCCTATAAAATGGCTTGCGCTCTTTTTAGTAGTACGCATAAGGAGAGTGACTACATAAGAGAATGAAGATCGTGCGAAAGAATATGTGTCTGAGGAAAGAACGGGAGCCAAGAGTAACTCGACGGTCTGGCTTGGACGATAAAAAAATCCATACCTAAGGGGCATTATAAAGTGACCGCATCCAAAGGACTATAAATTCCAAAATGTGGTATATAGTACGTAACAACGAAAGGAGATGGAAGTATGGATATTAAACAACCGGCAGGATTTTGGGCGCGCTTTGCTGCCCGGTTACTGGATGGCGTTATTTTAGGTGTGATTTTTACTCTGATTACTTATGTCATTTACGGAGAATTCTTAAGACAATCCAACCCTTTGGATACTCTGAGTACGGTATATTTTATTGTACTTCCCATTGCATGGTACGGGTATACGGTAGGGAAGAAAGCGGCCGGAGTTCGTATCGTGAAGAAGGATGGTTCAGAGGTAGGGGTCAAGCAGATGCTGTTGCGAGAGCTTATCGGGGCACTCGTTTATGCCATTACATTAGGAATTGCGCTTATCGTCAGTGCGTTCATGGTCGGTATTCGTGAGGATAAACGGTCGATTCACGATTTTATTGCGGGTACTTATGTGACACATCAAGCTCCTGAGACATCTTCAAAACAGGTCATGGAAGGTGAGCACGCCTAAACTGAAAAATCGCAAACCCGACGGGGCTTGCGATTTTTCACGTATTTTAGAACATCTTTATTCTTCGGATGATTTTTTGAAAATGGCGGTCACAGACTTATTGCGGTTCATAGTGACGGAAGTGCTTGGGCTTGTTCCGGAGGCATCTCCGGCCCAACGAGCGAATATCCACCCCTCTGCTGCCACCGCGGTAACCGTAATCGTCTGACCTGCTTGTACCGTCTTGTTCGATACTTGTAAACTTCCTTCCCCCGTTTTTCCTACCGTTATAGAATATTTTTCCGGCTCTGGTTCTGGTTTAGGCTCAGGTTCAGGATCAGGTTCCGGCTCGGGATCTGGTTCAGGAGTCGGCTCAGGTTCTGGTTCGGGCTCTGGAGACGCTTTTTTCTCGAAGACCGCCCGTACCGAATAGTTGCTATTCATCCTTAAGGTAATGTGCCTGGAAGAGCCACTCACATCCCCTTTCCATCCTGCAAAAGTATAACCATCCGCAGGTGTGGCTGATAAGTTAACAAGGGTTCCTTCATCGAAGCGGCTGCCGGATTTATTTTTTTGAACAGAGCCTTGTCCGCTCTTCTGGACGCTCAATCGATAGGTGGTAGTTTCAGAAGGTGATTCTTCTTCCGTTTCCTCTTCTGTTGGTTCTTCATCCTCTTCATCTTTAACAAAAATCGCACGTAACGACTTTTCCTCATCCATCATCAGTTCAATATCCTCTTGTGAACTCGTAACATCGCCTTCCCAACCTTCAAACGTCCAGCCTGATTCCGGGCGTGCTCGTAGAGAAATCGTTTCGTTATGAGCGAAAGAGGTAGCAAGGGAATCTCGATAAACTTCCCCTTCTCCAGATATACTCAGACGGAGGTCGTGAGTATTGGATTCGAAGACGGCGGTTACGTTCAAGTGCCCGTCCATCGTATGCTGGACCGGGTTCTCACTTCCTTGAAGGTCACCTTCCCATCGGACGAACTCCCAGCCTTCTTCGCCAATCGCTTCTAATTGGATGTCCTCGCCTTCCTCATACTCCTCTTTATCAGGAGATAACTTGATGCGGCCTTCTCCTTCTACATGGGTTTGAACATAAGACTCTCCATCCCCTTCGACGATGACCTCCCATTCTTGGGTAAAGTCCTCAAAGGAAAGGGTCAAGACATCTTTGCCGGCTTCAGTTGCTTCAAGAGTTACTTTTTGGTCATCGGTGAATTGTACGGCAACATTCCCTTCTTTCGTGGACCATTCGGGCTCAAAACTCATATCCTCTCCTGAAGCATCTTTACCCGTCACTTCAAGATTCAATGTTTCTCCAATGGCGAGCGGTTCCAAATCGCCGGGGGTGAGTTCCACTTCAGAAAGAAGCTGGTCGACGACTTCCATCTTTATATTCTCTTCAATGGCTTTCCATTCCACTTCGACCGAAGTTTCTCCCAGCTGTTCTCCGGTAAATAACACGGCAGGAGAATCCTCTAACTTCGAGAGTGTGCCTACTGCCTCATCTTCTATAACATAATCAGCTTGAAGAGGGACGCGGTCACCTTCTTCGTTCTCCCACACCAGTGACAATTCCTGATCGAATCCCTTTTGTACCCGGCTTCTTTCCATATGTAAGTAAATTTTGTCCGTCAATTGCTGGAAAGCATCATTGATTCCTCCTGACCCCGTATAGGACTTTCCTTTTTCCAACGTTTCGTAGGAATTTTCTACGTCTTCAATTTCTAAGAAAAGATCAGATAAGAACAGGTAGAGAGAAGATTCCTCTGGATTTTGGTAGATTCCCTGCTGCAAGGTTTTGATTGCCTCTTCTGTCTGCTCAAGCGCTGCATGGGACTGTGCCAATTCTGTTATGGCTGCTGTGTGACCTGCGTCTTTTCGGAGCACTTGTTCATAGAGGGGTATGCTTTTTTCGTAGTCTTTCGCTTCATAGGCTTCTTTCGCCTCCGAGTATAAGCTGTTCAGTGTGTTCGCTCCAACGGCCTTCATTGTGAAAAACGTCCCTGCTCCTATAACGGTAAGAACAAGCACAAATATAGCGATCGCTTTTTTATTCATGGACCACATCCCTTTCTCATCTTGATTATCATCCATCATTATACAACGTCCCGTGAATGATTTGGGTCGTAATCCATAATTTTCTGTTGGATTTTGTTGGTTACTCCTATTTTTATAGTTCATTCGTACCAAAAATACTTGATACTATTCATAGATTCCAAGATTATCCGATGTTTGTAAAAGGGGAGTATCGAACTGTTTTTTGTAAAGCAATTGAAAAAAATGTCATGTTTCCCCTTAACGAAAGAGAGCATTATGCTATAATGTGCTTATTGTGTAAATTTCGACAAAAATGGAGGTACACCTATGGAAGAAACGATTTCCTTGAAAGAAATTTTCGAGGTCCTTAAGAAACGAATCTGGATGATTATCAGTCTAGCTGTCGGGGCAGCTGCACTTAGTGCACTTATTACATTCTTTGTTCTTACCCCGTCCTATGAAGCATCCTCTCAGTTCATTGTTAATCAGTCCCAGGATCAGTCGCAGAATGCCGCTTATGATATCAACGATATCCGCACAAACGTGGAATTGATCAATACATATAACGTGATCATCAAGAGCCCACGCATTTTGACAGAAGTCTCTGATGAATTAGGGTTGAATATGACAGCCGGGCAGCTGGCTGACAAAATTCAAGTCGGCAATGAGCAGGAATCCCAGGTGGTGAATGTGACCGCTACCGATACGAATCCACAGCGCGCTGTAGACATTGCTAATACCGTTGTCAATGTATTCAAAGGGGAAGTTCCCCAACTGATGAATGGTGTCGACAACATTAATATCTTAACAGAAGCTGAGTTAGGTCCTGATCCAGCACCTGTAAGTCCGAACACTGCACTTAACATTGCGATCGCCTTTGTTGTCGGTACAATGATCGGTGTCGGTCTCGCCTTCCTATTGGAATACTTGGACAATACGATCAAGCAAGAAGAAGATATTGAAGAAACCCTTGGCCTTCCAGTCCTGGGCGTCGTCTCTACCATTTCTGAGAAAGATCTCCCGACTAAGAGTCCGGCACGAGGAAGAGCGAAAGTTTCAGAAATTAGAGGTGAATCCGTTGGTACGTAAGAAAAAGAACACCATGAATACAAAAGCCAGAAACTTGATTGCTGAAGACAATCCCAAATCACCGATTGCCGAGCAGTATCGAACAATCCGTACGAACTTACAATTCACATCGGTAGATAACGAGTTAGAAACTATGCTCGTAACTTCCGCCGGACCTTCTGAGGGTAAATCCATGACTACAGCGAATACGGCTGCCGTATTCGCTCAACAACAGAAAAGAACGCTGCTGGTCGATGCAGACCTGCGGAAACCGACGGTTCAGTACACGTTCCGTATTCAAAATATGCTGGGGCTGAGTAATTATCTAGCCGGAACACAGCGGGTGAAAGACCTCGTCAACACGACCCACGTAGATTACCTGGATGTCATTACGAGCGGTCCGGTCCCGCCGAACCCGTCTGAATTACTGGGCTCTCATAAGATGGAGCAGTTCATTAAAGAAGCGAAACAGCATTACGACATGATCATTTTTGATACACCACCGGTTCTAGCTGTAACAGATTCGCAGGTGTTATCCAACTACGTCGATGGTGTCCTTCTTGTGGTCCGAAGCAAACAGACGGAAAAAGAAGCGGCTGCGAAAGCCAAAGAAAAACTGGATCAGGCAAAAGCCAATGTTCTTGGAGTCGTGTTGAACGACCAGGAGGTTACATCTTCAAGCAACTATTATTATTATTACGGTCAATAAATAAAGAAGAGTCTTCGGACTCTTCTTTTTGATATTTAAAATAATTATCAAAGTTGTTACAAATATGAAAATAAAATGTAAAATTTTAAAAAACTAGTAAGCTAGTGTTTAAAAAAGTGTCTGATATTGCTATAATTTAGCTTAGTATAAAAAACCGTCTGTAAAATAATAGAAAGGGGATGGGTCTTTTGATTGACATTCATAGTCATATCTTACCTGGTGTGGATGATGGGGCACAAACAATTGAAGAAAGTGTCAAAATGGCCGAAGCGGCGGTCGCTGACGGCATACGTACCATCATAGCTACCCCTCATCATAAAAATGGGGCTTACGATAACTATAAGAACGACATCCTCATCCAAGTAAATGAATTGAATCGAACGTTTCAGGAGCGGGGCATAGACCTTGAAGTTCTCCCTGGCCAGGAAACGAGAATCTATGGCGAGATGATTAAAGGCTTGCAACAGGAAGAAGTCTTACCATTAAATCAGGAAAGCAATTATGTCTTTGTTGAATTTCCATCAGGGAGCGTCCCCCGTTATGCGAATCAACTATTCTTTGATTTACAAGTAGCCGGTTATTCGCCGATCATTGTTCATCCTGAGCGGAATAAAGCGATCATGGAGAACCCTGATCTTTTGTATTCGTTCGTCAAGCATGGGGCTTACGTTCAGCTGACTGCGGCTAGTGTCTGCGGTAAGTTCGGGAAGAAAATCAAAAAGTTTTCGGAGCAGCTGCTGGAAGCAAACCTGGCGCATCTGATTGCCAGTGATGCTCATAATACGGGTTCTCGAGGCTTCTGTATGACAGAAGCTTACGGTGAAATCAGAAGTACATTCGGTCTGGATTTCGTTTATCTCTTATCAGAGAATGCGGAAGATGTACTGGTTGGAAGAGCCTTGCAGGCAGAGCCACCGAATCACGTGAAAAAGAAGAAAATATTCGGTTTGTTTTAAAAGGAATAAAGGGGTAATCCAAAGTATGAGGATTACCCCCTTTATATGAATTTGTAAATATCGATATAAGAAAACGCTTTATTATGATTTTTTACAAAAAATATAAAAAATCTGCAAAATTCTACTATTATCCCCTTTTAAGCATTCATAGATATTGGTACAATGTGGATTGTTACAAAAAAGTTACAAAACGCAAGCGGCATTTAAGGAGATGTATGGATGGAGGAAGAAAAACAATTACCGAAGTCAGCAATTAAAACCATTCGATACATAAAGTATCAAGCACCAGAATGGAAAATTACTTTATTGGAAAAAGAATTACATAAAGCCATTGATCAAAGAAAGAGGAGGAATCTAAGTGACTCACGCATATAAAAAACGGCTGCTTTTATTAGTTTTCGTTGATTCTATCATTGTTTTCTTTTCTGTTTATATGTCCCACTTCTTTTTGAATCCTTACGTTGCTGTCTTTGACAATGTCATGATCGTACTTTCAGCAACACTGCTTATCAGCCACCATGTATTTTCCAGCCTAACGGGTATGTATAAGAAGAAGTGGCGCTACGCAAGTACCGAAGAGTTGATCGGTATCTTTGGTGTAGTTACCTTATCGATTATTACTGCTGTATTGATTCAAGCCATTGTATTCGGAAACGTTTATGAGCGGGCTTTAACAATTACGTGGATGTTACATATATTACTTATCGGTGGTGTGCGTTTTGCCTGGCAGTATTATAGGAACTATGGCATGACACTGAAGCCAAAATTGAAAAAAGCGAAAATCAAAGTCAATGATCCTAGTCGACAGCGCACACTTATTGTAGGTGCAGGTGCTGCCGGACGTATGCTTGCAAGACAAATGAAGGACTCCAAAGAATTCAAAGGTGACCTCGTAGGATTTGTAGATGATGATTATACGTTGCACCATTTAACCGTCTCCGGACTTCCTGTTCTGGGCAGTACAAAAAATATTGAGCAATTAGCAGTTAAACATCAAGTAAATCATATCGTCATGGCGATGCCATCTGTGAAGCAAGAGGTTATTAAAGATTTGATTAAAATGTCGAAAAAAACTGTCAAAAATGTTCAGACCTTGCCGATGATTGAAGATATTGCATTAGGAAATGTGTCAGTCAATCAAATCCGTGATGTCCAAATCGAAGATCTTCTCGGTCGTGAGCCTGTTGAACTTGATATTGATTCCATAGAATCTGAAATTAAAGGACGAACGGTCATGGTTACTGGTGCTGGTGGAAGTATTGGTTCAGAAATCTGCCGACAGCTTGTTAAGTTTGGTCCGGAACGACTCATTTTGCTTGGTCACGGAGAAAACAGCATTTATACGATTCATATGGAACTAAAACAATTAGACATCGAGACTGAACTTGTGACCGTCATTGCCGATGTTCAGGACAGAGGGCGTATTTTCCAAGTGGTACAGGACTATTCACCCTCCTACATTTATCACGCTGCTGCACACAAGCACGTACCATTAATGGAAGCGAATCCGAAAGAAGCGGTGAAGAACAACGTCATCGGAACGAAGAACGTGGCCGAGGCTGCACACTATGCAGGTGTAAAAGCCTTTGTGCTCGTTTCCACAGACAAAGCGGTAAACCCTCCTAACGTGATGGGCTCTACGAAACGCATTGCAGAAATGGTCGTTCAGAACCTGGGCCGACAAAGCAAGACGAAGTTTGTAGCTGTCCGATTTGGTAACGTTCTTGGAAGTCGTGGCAGTGTCATCCCTTTGTTTAAGAAGCAGATTGCTGCAGGTGGTCCAGTAACAGTTACTCATCCGGATATGACGCGATACTTCATGACGATACCGGAAGCTTCAAGGCTAGTCTTACAAGCAGGTGCCCTTGCTCGAGGTGGAGAGGTGTTTGTTCTTGATATGGGTGAACCGGTGAAGATCGTTGATCTTGCGAAAAACTTGATTCATCTTTCCGGATTTACGGAAAAGCAGATTCCGATTCAGTTTAGCGGGATTCGCCCTGGTGAGAAGATGTATGAAGAGCTTCTTAGTGATAAGGAAGTTAATAAGAAGCCTGTATTTCCGAAGATTTTTATTGGGAAGACAGTAGAGTTTGACTATCAGTTAGTTGAGTATCTGGTTGAGCATCATGCAGAAAGCAGTGTTGAAGATTTGAGGAATTATGCAATTGACTTAGCTAATAATAGACTTCCAACTAGTAAGAAAGCTATGGAGCAAGTGTTATAGATTGTAAGGGGGAGCTCTTAATGAAAAAGGTGAAAAAAGCAATTATCCCAGCTGCAGGATTAGGAACACGTTTTCTCCCGGCCACGAAGGCTATGCCGAAAGAGATGCTACCAATTGTTGATAAACCTACCATTCAGTATATCGTTGAAGAAGCGATTGAGTCTGGGATTGAGGATATTATTATTGTGACAGGTAAAGGGAAACGCGCGATTGAAGATCATTTTGATAAAAACTTTGAGCTTGAAGATAACTTGATGCAGAAAGAGAAATTTGATCTTCTTGAAAAAGTGAATGCGACTTCAAATGTGGAGATTCACTTCATTCGCCAGAAAGAACCAAAAGGACTTGGACATGCTGTATGGTGTGCGCGTAAATTTATCGGTGATGAGCCATTCGCTGTTCTTCTTGGTGACGATATTGTACGTTCAGATAAACCATGTCTTCGCCAGTTGATGGATCAACAAGAAAAGACGTTATCCTCAGTTATTGGGGTTCAAACAGTAGCAGAAGAAGAAACACACCGTTATGGCATCATTGAGCCGCTGGATCAAGATGGTCGCCGTTACCAGGTGAAAACGTTTGTTGAGAAACCTGAACAAGGTACAGCTCCTTCAAAACTTGCTATTATGGGACGTTACATACTAAACCCTGAAATATTTATGTTTCTGGATAAACAAGAGAAGGGTGCTGGTGGTGAGATTCAGTTGACAGATGCGATTCAGAAGCTGAATGAGATCCAGCGTGTATTTGCATATGATTTTAAGGGTAAGCGGTATGATGTTGGTGAAAAGCTTGGGTTTGTTAAGACTACATTGGAGCTTGCGCTTGAGCGAAGTGAACTTAAAAGCCATGTTTTAAGTTATATGCAAGAGATTCTAAAGGAAGAAAAAATGGTTATAAAATAATGAAAAATGCAGAAGGTTGCCTATGGCAACCTTCTAATAATGATAAAATGTGAATTGGTTTACTTGGATTTATTTATAAAGAAAGTACATGGAAGTCCTAGCATACTAAAATAGTAGAATTGAATGGAAGGAAGTTTTATGTTATGGGAGATCGGATTTTTCTTTCATCCCCTCATATGAGTGATGAAGGCTATGAACAACAATACGTCCAAGAAGCTTTTGATACCAACTGGATTGCCCCTTTGGGTAATAATGTGAATGAATTTGAAAATGAATTGGCATCCAAGGTTGGTTCTAAATCAGCCGCAGCTTTATCTTCAGGGACAGCCGCTATTCATTTGGCTTTGAAGGCTGCTGGTGTAGGTGAAGGAGATGTTGTATTTTGCCCCACATTAACTTTTTCTGCAACAGCTAACCCCATAATTTATCAAAGTGCAACACCAGTATTTATAGATAGTAACTATGAGACCTGGAATATGTGTCCACGCGCTCTCGAAGAAGCATTTAATAAATACCCTCAAGTGAAAGCAGTAATCGTAGTACACTTATACGGGCTTTCTGCGGATATGGATAGAATAATGGAAGTATGTAATAAATACAACGTCACGGTCATTGAAGATGCAGCAGAGTCGTTAGGCGGCTATTATAAAGGTCAGCATACAGGGACATTTGGAGACTATGGAATCTTTTCCTTTAATGGAAACAAGATTATTACAACATCTGGCGGGGGGATGCTTGTTTCTAACAATGAAAAAATGATAAAAAAAACAAGATTTTGGGCCACTCAATCTCGTGATCAGGCGAGGCATTACCAACATAGTGAATTAGGGTTTAATTATCGTATGAGTAATGTCGTTGCTGGGATTGGAAGAGGTCAGCTTAAGGTGCTAAAAGAAAGAGTTGAGAAAAAGAAATATATTTTTAATTTTTATAAGAGAGAACTTGGAGATCTTGAAGGTGTTGAGTTCATGCCAGTTAATGAGTGGGATGAACCAAATTATTGGTTGAGTTCTTTGACTCTGAATGGCGAATTAAGGCCGATAGATGTCATGAGGGCACTTGAAGAAGAGAATGTTGAGTCGAGGCCGATATGGAAGCCAATGCATTTGCAACCATATTTTGAAGGTTATGATTTTGTGGGTGCAGATGTTTCTACACAGTTATTTGAAAATGGTATATGTTTACCTTCTGATACGAAGATGACGGATGAGGACTTACAGAGAATCGTTAAGATTATTAGAGGGTTGTGGTTAAAATAATGAAAAAATCACAAAGTGGTATTTATGAAAGGTATATAAAAAGACCTATGGATTTTTCATTTTCATTGCTTGCTATAATTATTCTTTCCATTATTCCAGTCCTTCCAATAGTAGCAATTCTAGTGAGAGTTAAATTAGGTAGTCCAGTCCTTTTTAAGCAAAAAAGACCGGGAATGGATGAAAAGATTTTTATGATGTATAAATTCAGAACTATGACAGACCAGAGAGATGTGAATGGAGTGTTACTCCCAGATGATGTAAGGTTAACTAAGTTCGGAACTTTTCTACGTTCTACGTCTCTAGACGAACTGCCTGAACTATTCAATATTCTAAAAGGAGATATGTCTATCATTGGTCCTAGGCCGTTACTGGTTCACTATTTAACATTGTATAATAACCACCAAAAAAGGCGTCATGAAGTAAGGCCTGGTTTATCTGGTTTAGCACAGATAAACGGTAGAAATACAATCAGCTGGGAAGACAAGTTTAATTTAGATGTGAAATATGTAGATAATGTGAGTTTTGTTCATGATTTAAAGATTGTTTTGTCTACCATTAAAAAGGTATTTGTCCGAGAGGGAATTAATTCAGAGACTTCGGCAACTGTAGAACCTTTTAAAGGAAGTAAATAAGTAAAAAGGAAGAATAATAGTATGAAAAATAAGCTACTTATCATTGGTGCTAGTGGTCACGGTAAAGTGGTAGCGGATGTTGCATTAAAAATGAATAAATGGCAAGAGATTTCTTTTTTAGATAACGATAAAAGCATCGAATCTTCTATGGGAATTAGGGTTATTGGAACATCAGATAATGTGGAGGAATACATAAAACAATACGATATTCTTGTAGGGATTGGCGATAACACAATAAGGCAAAAAATCCATAAGGAGATTGAAAAGTTAGGTGCAACCATTCCAGTAATCGTTCATCCAGATGCGGTAATCGGTGAAAAAGTTAAATTTGGTTGTGGTACGGTTGTAATGGCAGGCGCTATTGTTAACTGCTGTACCAAAATAGGTAGAGCATGCATTATTAATACTGGTTCTACAATAGATCATGATAGCTTTATTGAAGATTTTGTTCATATATCACCAGGAGTTCATATAGCAGGGACGGTTAGAGTTGGCAAAGGGTCTTGGTTAGGAATTGGTAGTGTAGTTAGTAACAACATAAAGCTTTCTAAAGGCTGTAAAATCGGTGCAGGTGCAGTCGTGGTTAACAATATACTCCAACCAGGTGTGTATGTTGGGATTCCAGCAAAGAAGTTAGTCAGTAAGGGTTAAAGGAGAAATTACATGGAGCTATTATATAAAATAATATTCTATATATGTGGATTTATTATAGTATGGGCTATGGTTGGTTATCCATTATCTTTGAAGGTTTTTGGAAAAGTATTACGTGGGAGAACGCTCAAAAAGAATTATCATCATAAACCCTCAGTAACTGTTATGGTGGTGGCACATAATGAAGAAAAAGTGATACGAGAAAAATTAAATAACATTATTGAGTTAAATTACCCCAAAGATAAGCTAGAATTTTTAATTGCATCGGACAATAGTACTGACAATACAAATAAAATTGTTAAGCAGTTCATTAATGAACATCAAAATAGGAACATACGACTTTACGAAGTTAAAGCGCGAAAAGGAAAAACAAATGCTCAGAATGAAGCGCAAAAAAATGTTACAACCGAGTATTTAGTTATGACAGATGCTAATTCCATTTTGGATAGAAATTCTGTAAAAGAACTGATGGCTGCTTTTACTTCAGATGATATTGCTTATGTCTCAGGAAGATTATCCATTGTGAACCAGACATCTAGTGCTGTTAGTAATGCTGAAGCAAGCTATTGGGATAGTGATATTGCTACCCGGGAAATAGAGAGCAGAATACAGACAATTACCGCGGGGAATGGTGCGTTATATGCTTGTAGGACGGAGGACTACTATGACTTTGATCCGATTCAATGTCATGATAGTGCGATGCCACCTTTATATGCACTTCAAGGTAAAAGAGCTATTGCAAATCATGATGCCGTTGCTTATGAAAAAGCTGGAGAAGTCATAGAAGATGAATTTGGTCGTAAGGTAAGAATGAATCGAATAATTCTTAAACACATATTACCCGATGTAAGAATACTGAACTTTTTTAAGTATAAATGGTTCTCGTATTTTTATTTCGGACATAGAACATGTAGGTATTTATTGTGGATTTCTCATCTATTATTATTATTAGCAAATGCGCTGCTAATCCAAGAGTCATTTTTATATACGGTAACATTTTCAGGTCAGGTTCTTTTTTATCTAATGGCTCCAATTAAAGTAATTACGAAATCGGATAATAAGTATCTGACATTAATTTATTATTATTGCGTCACAATAATTGCCCAATGGGCAGGAGTATATAATATAGTAACTGGAAAGGCTAAACCTTTTTGGGAAAAGGCTGAGAGCACTAGGTAAGATTTTATAAGGAGTTATAAATTATGAAAATAACCATAGCAGGAACAGGATATGTTGGTTTATCCAATGCAATTCTATTAGCTCAACATAATGAAGTGAAAGCTCTTGATATCATTCAAGAGAAAGTAGATATGATTAATAATAAGAAATCGCCTATTTTAGACAATGAAATTGAGGAATATTTAAAAACTAAGGAATTAAACTTAACTGCAACAACTGATAATCTTAAAGCATATAAAGATGCTGACTATGTAATTATTTCTACACCTACAAATTATGATCCGGAGAAAAACTATTTCAACACCAGAACAGTTGAAGCGGTTATTGCTAATGTATTATCAATTAACCCAGATGCGGTAATGGTAATTAAATCCACAATACCAGTTGGCTATACCGAAAAAATAAAAGAGAAATTTGAAACAGATAATATTATATTTTCGCCTGAATTTTTGCGTGAAGGGAAAGCACTGAATGATAACTTATACCCTTCAAGAATAATTGTTGGTGAAAAATCTGATAGAGCTCAAATGTTTGCTGATTTGTTAGCTCAAGGGGCTATTAAAAAGGATATACCGGTATTATACACGAATTCAACAGAAGCGGAAGCTATTAAGTTATTTGCTAACACTTATCTTGCGATGAGAGTAGCCTTTTTTAATGAGCTAGATTCATACTCAGAGGTTAGAGGATTAGATAGTAAGCAAATTATTGATGGAGTAGGCTTAGATCCACGAATCGGAAGCCACTATAACAATCCTTCGTTTGGCTATGGTGGTTACTGCCTACCTAAAGATACTAAACAAATGTTAGCAAATTATGAAGATGTTCCGAATAATATAATGACAGCGATTGTTGATGCAAATAGAACAAGGAAAGATCATATTGCAGAAATGATTATTAAACAGAGCCCTAAGGTTGTTGGTATATACAGATTAACTATGAAAATGGATTCAGATAATTTTAGACAGTCAGCAATACAAGGAATTATGAAGCGTGTTAAAGCTAAAGGGATTGAAGTTATTTTATTCGAACCAACATTAAACGAAGAAACTTTTTATAACTCTAGAGTTATAAATGATTTTGAAAATTTCAAGGAATTATCAGATGTAATTGTAGCTAATCGCTTGTCTAATGATTTATTTGAAGTAAGGGACAAGGTATATACAAGGGATTTATTTAGTAGAGATTGAAAAATATCTCACTTAAGCTATTAAAGGTTGGAGGAAATTATATATGCTATTTTATGATTTGGTAAATAAAAGAGAAAAGTTGGCGGTGATTGGTCTAGGTTATGTTGGTATGCCTATTGCTGTTGCTTTTGGGAAAAAAGTCGACGTTATTGGGTTTGATTTAAATGAAAAGAAAATTGAATCATATAAGACAGGAATTGATCCAACTAATGAAGTAGGTAATGAAGCAATTAAGGAATCAACAGTAGATTTTACATCAGATGAAAAAAAGCTAAGAGAAGCTAAATTTCATATAGTTGCTGTCCCGACTCCAATAAATTTAGACAAAACCCCAGACCTTACACCTGTTGAGGGAGCAAGTAAGATAATTGGTCGTAACTTAACAAAAGGGTCAATAGTCGTCTATGAATCTACTGTGTATCCAGGAGTAACAGAAGACATTTGTATTCCTATACTTGAAAAAGAGTCTGGCCTAAAATGTGGAGTTGATTTTAAGGTCGGTTATTCTCCAGAGCGCATAAATCCAGGTGATAAAGTTCACACGCTCGATAAGATAACTAAAATTGTTTCAGGTATGGACAATGAAAGTTTAGAAAAAATTGCAGGTGTATATGAACTTGTTATAGAGGCAGGAGTCCATAGAGCTAGCTCTATAAAAGTTGCTGAAGCCGCTAAAGTTGTAGAGAACAGTCAGCGTGATATTAATATTGCTTTTATGAATGAGCTTGCAATGGTATTTGATCGTATGAATATAGATACAAATGATGTAGTTGAAGCAATGAATACAAAGTGGAATGCTCTTAAATTTTATCCAGGGCTTGTAGGTGGTCATTGTATAGGGGTTGACCCTTATTATTTTATTTATGAAGCAGAAAAATTAGGTTATCACAGTCAGATTATTTTATCTGGAAGAAAAATAAATGATGGAATGGGAAAGTTTGTTGCTGATTCTATAATAAAGCAATTAATAATAGCTAATAAAGTAGTAAAGCAGTCTAAAGTTGTGATTTATGGAATCACTTTTAAAGAAAATACCCCTGACTCTAGAAATTCAAAAGTAGTAGACATAATAAGTGAATTGGAAGATTACGGAATAGAACCTCTTGTAGTAGATCCAGAAGCCGATCCGAGTGAAGTTAAACGTGAATATGGTATAGATTTAATAAATATTAACGAAATTAAAGATATTGATTGTTTAGTATTAGCAGTAGCACATGAAAAATTTAAAAAATTAAACTTAAGTGATATAGATTTCCTTTTCAAGAAAGAAATTAGTAATAAAGAAAAGGTCTTAATTGATATAAAAGGATTGTTTAAAGAATCAGAAATAGAAGCAAAAGGGTATTCTTATTGGCGATTATAGAAAAAAAGAGGAGAATATATGAGAGTATTACATATTAATTCATATTATAGTAGTAGTAGGTTTTATAAAAATTTGTATGATCAACAGTTAAACAATGGATTAGATGTAAATGTTATTGTACCAGTGTCCTCTTCGGTAAGTAAAATTGAATACGATATGGGAGATTATACCGATCTTAGAATGAATCATAAAAAGATGGATAGATATTTCTTTAATATGAAACACAAGAAAATTTATGAGGATATTTCCATTAATTACAATGTTCCTAGTTATTCATTAATACATGCTCATTCATTATTTTCTAATGGGATTGTTGCGATGAAGCTTAAGAAGAAATATGGTATTCCATATATTGTTGCTGTAAGAAATACGGATGTTAATATCTTTTTCAAAAGAATGATACATTTAAGAAAACTAGGTTTGGAAATATTAGATGAGGCTTCAAAGATAGTATTCATATCAAAAAATTATAGAAATTTAGTTTTGGAGAATTACGTGCCTCAACATAAAAAAGAAAAAATTTACAAGAAAACAACTATAATTCCTAACGGAATTGATGAATATTATATTGAAAATAGGAATTATAAAAAAAGTATTAAAAACTACGACACCCTGAAAATCTTATATGTGGGCAATATAGACAAGAATAAGAATTTAATTACAACTGTCAAGGCTATAAATTTATTGAAAGAAGAAGGCTATAATGTTTGTTTTACGGTTGTTGGAAAGGTTAAAGAAAAAAGAGTATTTAATAAGATTAATAAAATTTCTAAAATTAACTACATTCCACCTATACCAAAAGAAGATTTGATTGAGATATATAACGATAATCATATTTTCGTAATGCCATCAATTAAAGAGACATTTGGCTTAGTATATGCTGAGGCTATAAGTCAAGGTTTACCAGTTATTTATACAAAAGGTCAAGGGTTTGATAAACAGTTTGATGAGGGAGAAGTTGGATATAGTGTAGATTGCTTTAATGTTGAAGAGATAGCTGGAAAAGTAAAAAAAATTCTAGAAGAATACCATATAATCTCCAAGCGAAGTTCCGAATATACTTCTAAATTTCATTGGTATGAAATTAATTTAGAATATTTAGATTTATATAATGAAACCTTATTTAATAAAGAGGATTCTTAATGGAATGGAGGGAGATTAATGAATATCAAGAGGATTAAAGGGCTTCTATCGAATTTTTGTATGTACATTATATTATTATTTACTTCAATTTTACCAAATAGTAGATATTCAAATAAAATAAGAGGGACATTACTAGCACCTTTTTTTAAAAAGTGTGGAAGAAATCTACAAGTAGCTAGTGGAGTAACATTGATTAATCCGAGAAATATTACAATTGGTGATAATGTATATATTGCTCATAATACGTGGATTAATGGGACTGGTGGTTTAGAAATTGAATCCGATGTTATTATATCACCTATGGTTGTCATTGCGACCACAAAACATTCTTATATTGATGGTAAGATTAGCAATACTAAAAGTGAGTTAGCACCTATTCTAATCAAAAGTGGTACATGGATAGCTAGTAATAGTGTAATTACTAAAGGAGTAATAATAGGAAAAGGAAGTATAATCGGCGCATGTTCAGCAGTAACAAGAGAAATACCAGACTTTTATTTTGCAGGAGGAGTGCCAGCAAAACCTTTAAAAAAATTAATTAACTAATTTTTTTGGAATATATCATTAAACATGTAAAGGTTGTCGAAACATGCAACTAGGAAGCCTGAAGTTAAATAATCTGTCGAACTTGAAAAAATCGATTTTAGTTTTATTTAGTGGCAACATATTATCTCAAATAATACTTTTTAGTGCTACACCTATACTAACTAGACTATATTCCCCTGAAAATTTTGGGGTCTTAGCTTCATTTACAGCTTTATTATCAATACTATTGGCTTTATCAACATTAAGTTTTGAAAAGATCATACCCCTAATTGTTAATGATAAGTTAGCAAGAAGTGTAGTTTATTTATCTATTAAGATACTATGTTTTTTCACATTAATAATTTTCATTTTTCTTTTTGTTTATAAAAGTACTTTTTTAGGATTTTTTAATGTTGAAGAATTAATTATATATTATTGGATAATTCCTTTGAGCTTATTTTTTGCCGGCTGCTATAAAATATTTAATTTTTATGCCATTAGAATTAGTGCTTTTAAAGATATCTCTATATCAAAAATTAGCCAAAGTTTATCACAAATAGTTATTCAAATATCAATGGCGTTAATTGCGAGTAGTAATGCTTTGTGGCTTTTATTGGGAGATAGCGTGGGAAGATCTGCAGGTGTTATTAGATTATCAAAGGAATTCTTTAAAAGTAAAAATACCCCCCAAAAAAAAATTAAGAGAAATAAATTACAACGTTTAATTCTGGCGAAATATAAATCTTTTTCTTTCCAATCTACACTCTCTGATTTATTAAATGCTACAACAATGCAAATTCCAATTTTGTTGATAGGTATGTTATATGACCCATATTATGCAGGATTATTTCTATTAAGTCAGAGAATAATAGGTTTACCAATAACACTTATTACTAAATCCATCTCTCAAGTGTATTATGGGGAAGCTATAAAATTATTTAGAGAAGGACCAGTTAAATTATTAAGGTTTTTTAAACAAAATGTGATAAAGTTATTCCTATTTTCGTTAATCCCATTTATTATAATAGGGGCAGTAGCTCCTCCACTAGTAACATATTTATTGGGAGATGATTGGGGAGGTTCGGGTCGTTATATTCAATTTTTAATACCAATGTTTTTAGCTCAATTAGCTATAACACCTTTAGGACAAACATTATTTGTAATAAAAGCCACTGGATATCATCTATTGTGGGAAGTTTCTAGGTTAATACTGTTAGTATCCGGAATGTTATTAGCTTACTTAATCGATAATAACAATGTTAACTATCTAATAATTGGAATAAGCTTGTCTATGTCTATAAGTTATGTTTTTTATTTCATTATTACTGTATTTAATTTAACTGCTATATCTAAAGAGTAAATAAATCGGAGTGTATCTTTAATGAATTTAAGTTCTATTAATATAAGCCTCTCGGATATAAAAAAGTATTTATTAGTTGCTGTTATTCCACTTACATTTATATTAATGATCAAGCCTAACATAAGTAACTTTCATTATTTAAGTTATTTAATGATTGGAATAATATCACTTTTTATTATTTTTCTTATTCATAGGAAATATAAGATTACCAAGAGAGTACTTATATTGAAAGTTATGTTTTTAACTTCTTCATTATTAATCGGGTTATCTGCGCTATTTAATTCAGCTGATATAAATATAATTGCTCCAATTGATATACTTAAGCCCGTTTTCTTTTCAATAATTCTATTAACAAGTTATTTAATAGGGGTTCACTTAAAAGTAGAAACAGTAATTAAGGGTCTTTTAGCTACTGCATATATAGTTATTTTGGTTCAATTAATAGTAGGTGTTGATCAACTATTCAATACACAACTGTTTAACTCGCTTTATTATTCAGAAAAAACACGTTCTTTAGGATCCATAGTTAGAATCACAGGAACAATGACTAATCCTAACACATTTGCATGGATTGTAACTCAGATGACAATAATAATTTTTATTTTAGATCAGAAGAAAGCTGTTCGATTCTTATTTATTATTATTGGAGCTACTTTAGTGGCTTTGTCTGGTTCAAGATCTTTATTTATTTTATTCCCTTTTTTGCTATTCTTCTGCAAAGTCTTGTTTGATGAACACAATATTAAATTTTTCTTATGGAAATTGCCTATATATTTTATAGGATTAGTAGTTATTTTGGTAATGGCTTATAGTTTTCTGGTAGAATATGGATCTAATTTAAGGTATTTATACCAAATTACAAATATACTTGAATCTGGGTCATTAACTAGTGTAAATTCTTTTGAAGCCCGTACGTCAATATGGAATATGTATTGGCAAGTTTTTAAAGAAAACTCGAATTTTTTAACATGGGGTTTCGGATTGGGACCAGGCACATTTTCATCAATCGATAATGACTACTTATTCTCTTTATTTAATTACGGTGTTGTATTTTTCATATTAAATATACTTATATCCATTTATGCTTTTTATGTTTTATCTAAAAGTACTAATAAAAAATTGAGGGTTTTAGGACAACAGTACATTGTTTATTCTTTAGTAGTAGGACTTCAAGCTGAAACCTTAAGTGGATGGAATTATCCTGTATTATTAGTAATATTTTTAGGTTTATCTTTAAGTCAGCATTTTAGTGAAACTCCTATAAAAATTATAAAATATAAAAATAATATCAATAGAACTAGCTCCTTTCCTAAAAGACAATAAAAGTTACTAAGTGATTCCTATTGCAATCTAACAACCTAGCCATCTTTTTAACTGGAATTTACTAATTAATGTAAATACCATTACAAATAAACAACCCCCTGCTAATTCCTAAAATTAGCAGGGGGTTGTTTATTTATTTGTCTCAGTTAGGTTCAGACATCTGTTGCAATACCATATCGTTCAAAGTAGTTATATCTCCATTATACTGTTGAAGATTAGTTATTAATCCAATTGTGTTTGTAGTTTTTTTACCCTTACTTTAGGATTGTGTTCAACTGTAAGAAATTTAAAAAATTCAAAAATGATGATCACACGATAGGACTATTCTTAATGAAGTTGATTCTGCCGTATTATTAGTAAGTTAAAGAAATTCATAATTCATACAGGTAGTGACTGTGGTACACAATTTCTTTCTTGTTCATATAAGCTTTTGCCGTACGTCTATACATCCCTGGGAGCAAGGTAATGTCTATAAAAGACATGCTACGTTTCAGAGTCTTTTACTTTTCATCGCTTAACTAGTTTTCTCCAACACTAACTTCTCTTTCTTCTCCCTAGGTGTCAGTACACTCACAAAACCCATAATAACAAAGGCCGCAGCTGCACTAAAGAACATCGCAATAAAGATATTTCCGATTAAGTTCAGAGATGTAAAAGCGACATATAAGGAAGCACCCGTAATTACAGCAGCAATCGCCCCATATTGATTCGCACGGTTCCAGAAGTATCCGAGAGTGATCGGTGCAATGATTCCGGATATGATCGCAGAAAAGCTGAACTGGATTAGGAAGGCCAAGGACTCTGGTCGTTCTAAGGAGAAGTAGAGAGACAGGAGTCCGACGACAATCAGTGATCCTTTCGCGACTTTCAACGATTTGTTGTCCAGCTCTTTTGCTGACATCTTTCTGGATGTTAGGAATGGTGCGACAATGCGGTACAAGTCGTTGCCGATACTTGTCGTGATTCCTAAGTACAGGCTGTCCGTGCTGGATAAGATTGCGGAGATGATTCCGACGATCATGATGGCTGCGATGACACTTGGGAATGCCTCAATCACATAGGTCGGGATGGCCGCATCGGCACTTTGTAAGCTTGGGAAGAGCACGCGGGCAGCGAGTCCACCGAGAACCATCAGAGTGGAAATGATACATAGCACGAGCCCTGCGGATAAGGTGAATGGAGCCAGGTCTTCCTCTTTTTCAATCGATAACACTTTGTTCAACAGGTGGGGCATCAATACGAAACTAAATAGAAGGAACTGTACAGCCATGATGGCGAGCGCACTGTTATACGGACCGCCGTCGGCAATGGCTGCAGTCAGGTTCGGGTCGATGCTGTGTAAGCGATCAGTCAGTACGCCGAAGACGTTCCATCCCCCACCGATGGTCCAGAAAAAGGAGACGACGATAAAGATCGAGGTGATGGCCATAAGAATTCCCTGGATGCCGTCCGTGATGATTTGCGCGAAGGCACCGCCTAGACCGATGTAAAGAATCGTGATGGCCACACCGATGATGATGCCCCAGAAGTAGGGAATCCCAATGACGGTTTCAAAAATGGTCGCAAGTCCGACGTTTTGTCCGACGATATAATAAACATTGAATAAGATCAGTAAAGATACGATGGCTTGCAGGGCTTTCGAGTTATAACGCTTTCCAAGCCATTCCGGAAGTGTCGACACATGACCGAATTTCTTCCCGTAACGCCAGAACGTTTTGGCGAAAAGAAGAAGTCCGACCCAGGAAACACCAAAGCATCCAAGGGTGTACCAGAGCACAGCGGTCCCGTGTTCGTAGGCGAGACCAGGGACGCCAATGAAAAGGTTGGCACTGGCGTAGGAGGTGGCGAAACTTGCACCGACAAGCCAGGGGCTCACTTTTCCCCGGGCCGTAGCAAATCCAGCCATCGACTGGCTGTGAGCCCGCCCTTTTTTACCCACCCACGTCACAGCGGCAAAGTATACAGCTAACAAAAGGATGACGGTCCATAGTAATACACTGGAACTTGTAAGCATCGTTTATCGTTCTCCTTTCTTCGTCGTGTAAAAATTCTTCCAGATGAATAGTCCGAGCAACCAGAATAAAGCAACAGCGATGAAATAAGTAAGGATCATATCGTTTCCTCCTGTTTTTTGAAGAATGGCAACGGGTGTGGCCCGATTTCACTGATTTCCATTTCAACTTTCAGATTATGTGTTAAGGCGGTTTCTTCTACCAATACATGTGTCAATAGAGAAGGTCCTTCTTCAAGAGCGACGACGCCGACCACATAGGGTGTATGTTCCTGCCACGCGGGATGTCCCGCACGATGGATCACGCTCCATGTTTTCAGCCTTCCTCGTCCGGACGCTTTTTTCCATGTTAACGAATCATGAAAACAATGGGGACAGTGTTCGCGGGGATAGAAGATCCACTGCTCACACTTGTCACATTGCTGAAGGCTCAAGTGTCCTGCTTGGATGCTTTCCCAAAAAGGCTGACTGATCGGTGTGATCGTCGGAACTGGTAAAGAAATGTTTGGTTGTTGGCTCATTGTTCTCCTCCTAACACAAGCGCCGTTGTTTCACTTAATGTGGCTCCATTCCCTGTCACGAGTGCTTTTTTAGCACTAGGGATTTGTCGGTTTCCCGCTTCGCCTCTCAATTGATGAACGGCTTCCACAACATGTGACATACCGCCGGCTAAGTCTGCCTGGCCAAAACCCAACTGACCGCCATGCGTGTTCAATGGATAATCTCCGTCATGACCGAAGCTATGGTTTTTGACAAACTCTCCGAATTCCCCTGGCTTACATAGACCTGCACTTTCAAGGGTTATTGCAACGACACTTGTATAACAGTCATACAATGAAAAAAGGTCGATGTCTTCCACGTTCGTCCGGGCTTGTTCAAGCGCCCTCGGGATTGAATAGCTAAATGGCAAGGCGTCTATGCCTGGTGCCTGGCTGACCGCCCGGTGGGTGATTTTTTCTCCCGCTCCTTTGAGATAGACCGGTTTATGCTTGCCCTGTGCTGCTTTTTCCGGAGAGGTTACAACAACGGCCGCACCACCGGCGACAGGCATGACGATTTCAAGCAGATGAAGCGGGTCGGCGATCATGGGGGAGGCGAGAATATCTTCGACTTCAACGGGCTTTCCATAAAAAATCGCATCCGGGTTCAACTGGGCATTTCTCCTGTGCCAGTAGGCGATCCTTGCAAAGTCTTCCTGGGTGGATCCGTGTTCTTCCATGTGCTGTCTTTTTAAGAGGGCATAGGATGTATTCGCTCCTGAGGCACCGAAAGGCACATCAAACTCGCGGATCGGATTACGGTTCGGAGACCTTAGTGTTTCGCCTTTTTCATTTTTGTTGGCTAATACACAGACGACGGTTTCGCACATGCCGGCCTGAATGGCTGCGGCTGCTCTCCATATCATCCCTGGACCGGTCGCTCCGCCGAGATCAACCGTATTAGACATCGTGGGATCGATTCCTAGATACTCAGAAACCGTCGCCGGCACATGCTGTGGCGTCTCCCCGACTTGGGGTCCGACGAGCAGGCCGTCGACATCTTCCTTTGAGATGCCGGCATCCTGGATGGCAAGTCGGACGGATTCTGCAATCAAACTTAAGGTGGTTTTTCCTTCTGAATAACGGACGGGCTTCAGCTCACCGATTCCGGTGATCGCCCCTTGAATTTGACTGGCCATTACACGAACTCCCTTTCTGAAAGCTGACGAAATGCTTGTAAGCTGGATGGATTACGTAAGGACGCTTCGTTTTTCACTTCTTCTCCTAAAGCGGCTGTTTTCGCTGCTCCTTCGACCCTTTTTCCATTGATGGTATGAGGGATTTCCTCCACTTGATAAATTCGCTTCGGTACATGACGGGGAGAAGCTTTGGTCCGAATCTGTTGGCGTATTTCTTTTGCCAAGTCTTCCGTCAGATGTCCCGTAACGACACAAAGGGTGATTTCTTCGTCGTTATTTTTCGGTAATCCGAAAACGACGCTGTCTTTGATTTCTTTGATATGGTCTACGACACCGTAAATTTCAGCCGTCCCAATACGGACGCCGCCTGGATTCAATGTTGTATCGGCACGTCCATAAATGATGAAGGATTGGTCGATGGTCTGTTCAGCTAAGTCCCCATGGGTCCAGATCCCTGGTCGTTTGGAAAAGTAGCTCTTCCGGTAGCGTTCCTCTCCACCTTCGCCGAAGAAGGTGAGCGGCATGCTCGGGAACGGTTTCGTACACACAAGGTCTCCTTTTTCTTCGTAAACAGAAGCTCCTCGCTCATCCAATACATCCACCGCCATCCCCAACGCTTTGCATGCGATTTCGCCTTGTTTAAGAGGGTGGACCGGAGATCCCATCACAAAACAGCCGATAATTTCTGTTCCGCCGGAAATGGAAGCAAGGAACAAATCCTGTTTGATGGTTTGATAAATCCAGTTGTATTGCTCAGGGGCTAAGGGAGCCCCGCAGGATAGCAGACTTTTCAAAGAGTCGAGCGAATGACTGCTTTTCAGGTCGACGCCTGCTTTCATCAATGTATCTAGGTATTTAGGACTTGTACCAAAATGGGTGATGCCGACTTCATCCGCAATGTCCCACAAATGGGTGAGGGAATCCTGTCTTACAGGAGAGCCGTCATACAACAGGATGGCGGCTTCACTGGTTAGCCCCGACACGAGCCATGGATACATCATCCAGGCGGTATTGGTGTACCAGAACAACACGTCATCTTGCTGGACATCGCAATGGAGCTGGTGTTCTTTCACATGTTGCAGAAGCGTCCCACCGACCGAATGGACAATCGCTTTCGGCAGCCCCGTCGTTCCTGATGTATATAAAATATATAAGGGATGGTTAAAAGGGACGGGTTCGAACGTTGGCTCTTCTGCTTCATTGTTACAAAGCTCGCTCCATGAAAGAGATTTAATCCCTTCAATATACGTTTCCCCTTCGAACGAGACGAGTGCGGATAGTCCTTCCAGGTGTTCCGTCGTCTGCTTGATTTTGTCCTCGATTTGGAACGGCTTTTGTTTATATTGATAGGAGAGAGTAGAGATCAATACTTTCGGTTTCACCTGACCAATGCGGTCGACGATTCCTTTCGTCCCAAAGTCAGGGGAGCAGGAGGTCCATGTCGCCCCTAATGAAGTGGTTGCAAGCAAGGCCACTAATCCCTGGATATCGTTCTTCGTGACCCCGGCGACACAATCGCCTTTTTGAACACCTAATTGTTTTAAACCTTCCTGGGCTTTGGCAACGGATTGTTTTAGCTCCTGTAAATGAATGCTTCGTTGAACACCTTCTTCATTTGCTTCATAGGCAACCACTCGATCAAGAGAACCCCTTAGCATGTTTTCAGCGAAGTTCAATCGTGCTTCCGGAAACCATGTACTATCTGGCATCGAAGGGCCAGGGACAAAAACACGGTCGCCTTTATTTCCGATAATTCCGGCGTAATCCCAAACGGCTGACCAAAATTCAGCGAGGTGAGAAACGGACCAGCGGTGGAACCGTTCATATGGAAAAAGCGGTTGGCCGGTAGATTCAGCAAAAGCTTTGATATGTGATTGTTCTATTCTTCCGCTCGATGGCTCCCATAGATAAGGAGAACGCTGAGCTGTGATTGATGTATTCATTGGAATTGTCTCCTTTCGAGTTATGTATGAGGCACTTCAATCAATAGGGCCATGCCCTGTCCGCCACCGCCACAAAGGGACGCGATGCCTTTTCCACCGCCGCGCCGTTTCAGTTCATGGGCAAGGGTCAAAACAAGCCGGAATCCTGTGCCGCCTAGTGGGTGACCAAGAGCGATCGCTCCACCGTTCACATTGACCCGGTCATAATCAATGCCAAGATCCCGGCAGCTGGCAATCACGACACTGGCAAAAGCCTCGTTGATTTCAAACAGATCGATATCGTCAGTCGTCAATTGGTGTCTATCTAATAGTTCCTGGATCGCTTGCGATGGTTTCGTTTGCAAGCTCGGATCTGGTCCGGAAATCTCTGACCAGTCGATGATTTCCGCCAACGGATTCTGCCCGAGTGATTCAGCTTTCTCTTTCGTGGTAACGATCCCAACGCTCGCCCCATCCGTCATCTGCGACGCATTGCCTGCCGTAATTGTGCCTTCGTTGGAAAAAGCCGGTGAGAGGTTCAATAACTTCTCGGCTGTTGTACCTTTGCGGATACCTTCATCTTCTTCAAGCAAACCTGAAAAAGGAGCGACTTCAGGTTGGAACCACCCTTTTTCTTGAGCATTCGCTGCTCGTTGCTGGGAAAGGGCGGCGTATTCATCCTGCTCCTCTCGACTAATTTCGAAGGAGCGGTTTTTCTCATCGGTAAGAGCTCCCATCGATACATCCGTTAAGGCGCACCACAAACCGTCGTTCAGTAAGGTGTCTTTGAGGATGCTATGGCCGAGTCCTGAAGAAGCACGTACAGGAGCAGTATGAGGAGCGTTCGTCATCGAGTCGAAGCCACCGACGATGTATAATTCTCCTTCGTTCAATTGCAGTCTTCGGGAGGCATCTGCGATCGTAGCGATCCCGCCTAAACAGACATTGTTCAATGTGATGGCAGGTGTATTGATCTCCACCCCCGCCTTATAAGCGACTTGCCTAGCAGGATTTTGGCCGCCCCCAGCCTGGATGACTTGGGCAAGCAGCGCGCCATCTGCCTGTTTGGCTATGGGATTTCTCTTAATTAGAGCGTTTAATGCGTGCGATCCAAGTTCTGCTGCGGATTTCTTTTTCAAAGCCCCTTTCCATTTTCCGAACGGGGTACGAATGCCATCTAAAAGTACAGTACTCATCTATGTAGCCACTCCTTTTTGTAAAATAGAAAGAGCCCTCTTCACAAAAAATAAGAAGAGGGCTCTTGGCTCTTCTTATCTTCCAGGATCATCTCCTGCAGGAATTAGCACCTTTTCAAGCGGTTGCTTGATGGTTGCCGGGCGTCAACGGGCCAGTCCCTCTGCCTCTCTGGATAAGAAATTGGTATTCAGTTGGAAATTATAAAACCTCTCTATCAGTGATAGAGAGGCTAGAGATTATGTAAATCTCTTATCTTCCTGAGCGTTCACTCAGTAGGATTTGGCACCATGCTATATAAATAGCGGTTGCCGGGTTTCACAGGGCCAGTCCCTCCACCTCTCTGGATAAGATGTTCTTTCGTTATTTGGTTAAGTGCCATGTTAGCAAGGGAAAGGATAAGTGTCAATGCATTTTATAGAAAAGTGTGAAAATTTATTATATTTGGGGTTCTGTTTTAGTAAGTGATTAACCAATCTATGAGGAACTTTTGGAGTTTTTCAGGATCATCCATAGAAAAACACCATCAAGTCATGATTGACTACTTGGTGGTGTTTGATCTGTTCTTAATTAATGATCTGTTTTTGGAGTTTTGTAAGGCTGCTCATGGAAGAGTAGTAGACTCCTATTCAAATAGCTCCAGAATCTCATCCTCCACATTTTCACTGACAGCTGCCGTGCCACCAAAAATAGTGAAGTAGAAGGTTTCGTTCTTAACAAAATAATCCTTCACTTCAGGCGAAAGGTAATTGGATGGAGTTAACAATAACGGTTCACCATACGTATAAGTGGCTCCTGCAAGAGCGTCTGCAAAGTCCGCTCCAGTCGCGATATTCACAAACGTCGGTTCCAGTTCGAAATGCTCAGCGATAGCAATCGATGTGCTGTATCTGTTCTTCCCTGAAATTCGCTCAGGATCAGGAAGTTGAGAGAAAACCTTTTGATCGACAACCCCGGAACCTCCTACAACATAGGTGAAGTCGTAATCGTTGATGGCCTGCTTCGTAGCTTCCGGAAGTTTACTTTTTTCTGTCAAAAGGATCGGCATCATGTTGCTTGCCGCTACAGGTGCAATGGAAAGGGCATCAGGGAAGTTTCTTCCGTATGCGACCACGGCTCCATCACTAGGTGGAAGCACTTCAGCAATAGCTGTTGCGGTTTCGTACCGGTCAGATCCTGAAATTCTTTCGACATCCAATCCTAATTTCACAAGGGAGTTTTCGACGTCTTTGGAAATGGCACCTGTGCCACCAAGGATCGTGACATGTTTGGCACCTAACACATCAATCGTCGATTTTGTAATTTGCGAAAGAGCGTTTTTCCTGGTCAAAAGAATCGGCGCATCATAGTAGAAGGCAAGCGGTGCTCCTGCAAGTGCATCAGGAAAATCGGCTCCTGTTGCCAGGATGATATGATCGTTTGGATACCCACCACTTCGACGTACAGCGATCGCTGCTGCGGTATGGTAGCGGTCTTCTCCGGCTATACGGTCAATGTATGGTTCCTCTTCGATAACAAAAGGACTCAGCATATACGTTTCTCCATTATTCAAGTCAGCTAAATCAGAAGCTTCAAGATAATAGACTCCCGGATTCAAATAAAACCCACCCGCAAATCCATACTCGTCGCTGTCTTTAAAATAGCTATCCATTTCTTCACCGGAGGAGCTATAAACATCTACATTCAGCTGCATGTTGGTTTCATCTACATCCATAGAGAAGAGAGATACAGAGAGATCCACTTCTTCATCTCCATTGATTTCAATCTTGTAATAATCCTTATCACCCTTAGTGAATGTACCTACGGCGAGATCCTCCGTGGTTATATGATTGGCTTGGGCCATTGTGTTATTCGGCTCTTCCTCTTCAAATTCTCCCCATTCATTATAGCCGAGCAGTTTAACTTCCTGAGCATTCGGAACCTGTTTTTGTTTTTTGAAATCTTCCAAACTCTTAAATGGTGTTTCGCTTGTGGCCAGGACAGGTGTGGTCAATAAAGTAGACGTTAATAGAGCAGCAACTGTAAAACCAACAAATTTTTTCACTCGTTTCATTTTCCCCTTTACTTTTAACTTCATTAGGACTTAAGCAACAGTGCAACCGCTTACTATACTTCTCTCATCACCTTCCATTCGAGTTCACTAAAAGGATTATAAATCAGTCCTCGAAGTAAAGCTATCTATTTTTTATGACAAATATCGACTTCAAAAGCTTTATGATTTATAAACCCTTTTTTATTGTCCAAATAAAATGACCCCGGTCCATTACCGAGGTCATCAATGGGAGTCTAAGAACAAGTGATTCATAATCAATTGTCTATTCGATTTGCTTTCTTCGAATCTATGTTTTATTTGAAGTCTGGAAGACGTGGTAAGTATTAGTTACTGAAAGGTAATTCATCACCGTGCGGATTGGTGGCAGGAGGTGCCGGGTGATCGTTTTGGGCTTCCTCACTATTTCCCTTTCCATTCTGACTGTTATTATTCCCTGCATCTGCGGCCACAACGGAAGCGGAACCTCCCAATATTAAGAAAACTAAACCAAACATGATGACACATTTTTTCATTCTATAATCCCCCTCTTAGAATTCATAGTATTGGTCAATGATCGACGGCATTGGTATAGTCCAACGCTAATTTGTAATAGCTTGCTGCTTTTTTATAACCTCCCTTCGCCTCATAGTATTCTCCTAAAAATCTCGAATACCTTTCCACTTCCTGGATTTTTCGATATTTTTTTAGTGTCGGCATGAACTCTTTTTTGACATATTCCTCCCATTTCTTTTCCTCTGCCTTAAAAAAGGAATAGAAAAACCAGAACTCTTTGGTTAAGACATTGTCACTGGGGAGTTGTTCTGCAATCTTTGTATGACTGTCTAGTTCGTGCAGGCATTCCTCGTTTTTCTTCTCCTGTATGTATACGAATAACAACAGCACGAGCGATTTGAAGTAACTGAGGCTGGTCTGTTCTTTATAGTACATGGCTTTCTTTAAATGGGTGATGGAAAGATCCCTCTCCTTTTTACGTAAATGCATGGTCGCTAAGTTATGGTAAATGACCCCGAGGTGATCACGATCATCGATTTCTTCTGCTAATGTTTTCGCTTTTTCAAAGTTGGAGAGGGCCGAATGCACATCCCCGATGCTGCTGAAGCAGATCCCGATGTGGATGTGGATTTTCAAACACTGCCTGGGTTTATAGTTGTTTTGAAAAACCGTAAGGGCGGACTGCGCATAGGAAAAGCTTACAGTTTCTTTTTGAAGCACGTATAAGGATAAGGCATACAGGAAATATAGATCGGCTTGTTCCAACTCACTAAGGTGGATGGAAGAATACTCGGCTAAACCTCTCTCAAAGTAGCCTTTAGCCTTATCTGGTTCGTTTACAACCCAATAGTAGTTTCCGAGATGTTTATAGTAAAAGAAGCGGTTTCTTGATGATAATGTCTCGAAGAAATCGTCTATGAATCTGAGGGAATGATCGACCTCGTCTATGAAGTCCAGGATGATGGCTGCTCGGACTTTTTTAATATGAAACTCTGCTTGGAGCTGGGTATGGGTGACGGGATGGATCAGTGGCTGCAATTCTTTATATATGCGTTCGCATTCATCTTTTTTATTATCTAACAGAGGCTCTTCCCATTGGTGGAGGAGCTTTTTTATTCTTCCTTCATCTGCCTGAATTTCCTCATAATCTACCCCTACTCTTTGCAACAGCAGGATAAGTGTTTCTTTTTCTACGGTGGTTTTATTGTTCTCGATCCTTGAAAGATAAGACGGGGAAACAATGGATTCGGCTGTTTCCTCCTGACTCATTCCCTTTTTCAATCGGTAGTATTTTAATATTTTTCCCATTTCCATAGTCATTCACTTCCTTCATTCATATTGCGCAAGGTATAGAAAATGAAAGCACAAATCGTCAAAAAAATTCAGTGACATGCGAAATACAGGTTTTAACAGTTCAATGATACCATTGATTTAGAAATAAATGTTGAAAAATTAGGACAACTTGGAAGGGGGGATGGATAGGAAAGAATGATGTTTGTCGTTTAGGGATAACCAGGCTATTTGAATATTAATGAAGGAGGAGAATCATTATGAAAAAACAATTGATTGCAGGTACATTAGCGTTGGGGTTATTTACAGGAGGAACAACCGCTACATCAGCTCTGGCTAGTACAGATGATATCAAGTCCCAGTCTACCATTGACGTAGAGCAGGTAACAGAAGAGGGCGCTAATCCTGAAGCGATTCCAGCGGTAGTCGGAGCATACGCACTGAAAGGGGCAGCGGTTGCAGGTGGTGCTTTTGTCGCTGGTGTCACAGCTAAAGCTGGGGCAGATGCTTACGATTGGGCTAAAGCTCAATTGGGAGGAAGTTCAGTCCAGTCTTCTCATGAAAATTATGAAGACGTGAAGGTCGTCTTTGATCAATAATCATCCATACTTAGATGTTCACAAATAAAGCAAGCCATGCACCGCCCTCCTTGAGGGCGGGTTGCTTGGCCTTTTAAGAGGTGACCTTATGATAAAAAAAGTTCTCATTATCTTATCTCTTTTCCTGTTTGCGGGGCATTTGATGTTTACCGTCCTTTATCTCACGCCTTTTAACCCAGTCAAAGCAAAATACAGTTTCGCCATTAATGGTTACATGGAGCCGGTATTTTCACAAAACTGGCGGTTGTTTGCTCCGAACCCTGCCTCGACGAATAATAAATTCCTAGTGCGGGCTGAATTCAAGGGTGGGGAAAAGACCGACTGGCTTGATTTAACGACATTCATGATTGAAAAAAACCAGGATAATCGATTCACTCCATATAATCGTTTAGTAAGAATCCAAAGAGGCGCGTTTACTTCTCTCTACCAGACGGACGAAGTGACTTTGAAAATCTCTGAAACGATCGAAGAAAAGAATTTAGACCGAGAAGATTATGAACATATGCTTGAGAATGAACGCACGAAGAAACAGGATGAATATGCCATGGACGCATTGAATCGATATGCACAGTCTTATGTCCGAAGCGTCTATCCGAATCGGGATATTAAGAAAACACAAATCATCATGCAGGAAACAAAGGCAAAGCCTTTCTCAGAAAAGGATAATAAGGATTACGAAAGAGAAGTGAACCTCCACAAATTCGAGTGGGAAAATTACACTGCCGTTTCACCTGTCTTTGATTAATGAATTCAAGGAGGGAAGGTCCATGAATCTGTTATTTAATAAATTGACAAATAAAAAATACATGTTGATTGGAACAAGTATCCTGAGAATTTCATTTGGATTATTAATCCTGTATATGTATCTGATTCATTATGCACAGAGGAGATTCCTATGGGGCCCGAATGGCATGCAGAGTCACGAAAGTTTGCTGGACCAAATGACGCTTACAAGCAACTTTTCTTTGTACCAGGTTTCCAATTCCGTGGTTTATTTTGAAATCATCTTCCATTTAGGAATCCTATTTGCGCTTTTGTTTACGGTAGGCTTCATGAACCGGACGGTGTCTATACTGAATTTCATTTTCTTATGGTCTTTGCAGCATGCCAATGTGCTCATTCTGGACGGTGGAGATAACATCATGAGGATCGTTCTGTTGTATTTGATTTTTGCGCATACAGCAAGTTACTTTTCTATCGATTCCAAGCTCAAAGCAGGAAAATTATCGAAACCCAAACCCTTATCGAATGCGCTACATAACCTTGCCGTTCTCGCATCTATCCTCCAATTATGCTTGATGTATTTATCATCCGGCCTGCACAAGGTCATGGGGGAGATGTGGACGAATGGTACGGCACTCTACTATATCCTGCAAGTCGGAGAGTACACCCATCCATTGTTCCAATCAATCATCTCATCTTCTGACATTATTTTAATGATTGGTGCGTATAGTGCCATTATTATTCAACTGTCTTTTCCATTTTTGCTGCTCAATCGATACACAAAGTATTTGGCCATGTTCAATGTCTTCGCATTACATGCAGGTATTGCTGTCGTTATGGGGCTCTTTACGTTTTCCGCTGCTATGATCACCATGCAGTTCCTCATGTTGAGTGACCGGGAATACGAAAAGGTCTTTGCTTATGTAGGGCGCACAGCAACTAAAGTCAGAGCGAAATTCCAGAGGCGGAAGGTGAAAAGTTATGAGACCAAACAAGTCCAGTAAACGGCGGGAAGTCATGATTTTTTATGATTCCTTTTGTCCAGTCTGTTCGAAAAGCATGCGTATCCTTACAAAGCTCGATACAGGAGATAAGTTCCAGTATGAAACGATTAGAGACAATCGAATCCTGGAGCGGTATCATATAAATAAAGAGGAAGCTGAAAAAAGGATGCACACCATCCGTCTCAAGGATCGAAAAATGGAAACAGGGATCTTCAGTGTTCTAAGAATTATGAAACAGATCCCTTTCTTCTGGGTTTTGGTCCCTTTTATCCAGCTTTCGATCTGGGCAGGAGCGGGGCCTGGGCTTTATGACTGGTTAGCTGACCGCAGGACGATTCTTCCGATTGGAGGTTGCGACGGAGACTCCTGTTCCATTCCAAAGCAGAAAAGTAGGTGAAGTGGTGAAAAAGGTTCATTATTCTTTTAAATACGAAAATCAAACATCAGACAATGTCCAGGTGTGGTTGGCCAATCCCCCTGAAACATACGCACAATCCCTCCTTTCTGAAGAGAAGCGGACACCTGAGCAGGAATTCAAGGATGATATCGGCAACCGGATCAGTTATTATGAGTTAGCCCCGGGGGAAGAGATCCACGCTTCTTATCATGTTGGGTTACAGGAAGGGGCAGCTGCAAGCTCCCCTTTGACGAATGAGGAAAAAGAAAGGTACACACGCTCAACAGCCATGATTCCTGTGAATGAGGATATGGAGAAAATGGCATTGGGTATCACGAAAAAATCCTCTGACGATAAAGAGAAAGCCTGGTTATTGTTCCAGCACATGATCAAGCATTATACATACAAATTCCCAGTCAAAGCCCGTGGGGTCGCTCATTTTCTTCAAGCAAAGAAAGGCGATTGTGGCGAGTACTCTTTCCTGTATGCTTCCCTTTGCCGCTCCTTAGACATTCCCTGCCGCGTAATGGTGGGTGCATTTGCGATGGGAAAACATCAGGCGCACGTTTGGAATGAGGTTTACTTGGAAGGGGAAGGGTGGATTCCTGTTGATACGAGTATGGCTTACACGGTACGTAAACAACTGTGGCGCTTTTTTTTCTCTTCCATTCGAACCTTACGCTGGCGCAAATACTTTGGGCAAACGGAAAACCAACGAATTGTTTTTTCCATTGATACCGAGCACGTACCGACACCTTTCTATCCAAAGGAGGAGACGAAGGGGAGTCATCCATACGAAACATTCCCACTTGCTGGAGAATCGTTTGCGTGGGGTAAAAGTTCACTTCATGGCACCATTCCTTACTTCCAGCCGATGTATTTCTATTATCAAGCAGAAAAACCACACAAGTTGAAGCGTACAGAAGAAGCACTTGGTTCCTGGGAAGTGAAGGAAGCCGATAAACTAAAAGGACTGTTGGATCTTAGGAAAGTTTCAGGATACCTGTCCTTGTTTCTTGCTATTACCTTTTTATTCACCGGTTGGGAGATTGCCAGCATTCTATTTCCATTTCCAGCCTTCGCTTATTGTCTCAGCTTTTGGATGAGAAGGGAGCGGCCGCTGTTTTTCTCAGTTGCCTCTGGTTTTTTCGGCGTGATCAGTCTATTGGTAACCTTAGGTTTTCTGTCTGAGTTTATATGAACGGCCTGTGTAAAGATGAAAAACAGCGCAACACCATTGGTATTCCATTGGTGTTGCGCTGTTTTTATTGATGACCTCTCATCTGATTCTGGGCTTGATCGCGTGTCCAATGTATTTCATGTGGTTGCTCTATGTATGAAAGCAGGAAAGTAATAGGGGTGTGTAGTATTAAATACATATAGGAATCTATATCTTTCAGTTCATGTTATGAGTCCTGTGTACACCGTTTCAACGAGTGAGTATAAGGAATGGATGATTTAAATGAAGGGGGCATACACAAATGGCAGAAGTATCTTCAATGAAGCAGGCTGTAGATGTATTACTACAAAAAGGGCTATCCAAGCGGCAGATCTTGACTAATGTAGATAATAGTCATTTTCCGTTTGAGGATGAAGAAGTCGTGATGACCTTTATTGATTTGCAGATTGAGTGTTCCTCTGATGAAGAATTTAATAAGTTGGTCGCGTATTTATATGGGTTTAGTTCGAACCTATCCTAAGTTTGTCTACTTTAGTATATGGTGTGCCTGCCCACGGTCGGTCAGTGCAGGAAAGATAGCCTGGTAACAACGGTTAACGTTTGTTACCAGGCTTTTTGGTGGAATTTCAAGTCTCAGGATTACAGCGTCTTTTTGTACTCTCTAATAAATAGGAATCAAAAATCCAGAAAATAAGAGCACCAATGATTGAAAACACGATGAAAACTGGACTGATAAAAAATAGTACGACTAAACCTCCTAACAGGTGAAATAAAAGGGAATAACCACGAGATCTTACAGAGGTTTTGCTTTGTGTTGTAACTAAAGATGTGAAGTAGTCACTTAGTAAAGACCATAGGGGAGCATAGATGAATATGGATGGGATACTGATTCCTAAAAAAACAATGACATAATCATGGACGCTCTGTGGACCATGAAATAAGAAGAACGCCATTACTAAATACACATGTATAGAGAAAAAAACAAATAAACTGCTAAGTAGTTTTCTCATTATAGTTTTTCGTAATATTTGAAAATCCATAGACTTCCCCTCATTTTTCTATTTGATGTTCTTATATTATCTCAACTGCGGTGGATGAAGGGAAGAAAGTTAGTCTTAGAAGTTGTAAATAATTTTTTCTCCTTGTAGTGGGTAAAGTATAAGGGAGTGAATGTCCGTAGGTGTACACACGCCAGACTACAAAACCTTTACGCGTGGTAAACTCAACCATCTCTCAGCTTATGTCCTTCTTTCCCTAGTACAATTGCCCGCATCCACACCTTTTCCATATCGATTCGTATTGTAGAAGGTAAACCAATACGATGGGAGAGAGTGATATGGGGGATTTAATTCCTTTTCGACGGACTGGAAATAAAAAGCTTGATGATGCTATTCTGAAATTCCAAATGCACGTAGAAAAAATGAAAAAAGCAAAATCAAAAGCAGAAATTAACTATCACTACAATGAAGCATTGCATGTTCTGAAAGAAGCACGAAATAAAAGAGAAGAGCGATGAGTGCAGGAAGTACAGTGAAAGAATGGTGCTTGTTGTAACGCCTTTAGAAACTATTTACGTTTACTTTTGATATGTATCGAATGAATAAGGCTTTCACATCCATGGAAGTCTTATTTTGATGAGCTTTTTTAAAATGAAAGCACCTGTTCCTTTTCTTAACTTTTTTAGTGAAAAACTAGCTTATCGACCTGTGCGTCGTAGCTCCTCTCTGGAGATAGGAGAAAGAATTACTCTCACTTGAATACATCGAGATGCTTCCTCTTAACTCTTCTTGTGAAAGTAGCAAGGCTTAAATAAGCCTGCTCACTTTTCTTTATTTCTTCTCATTGCTTTGTTTATATCCATGTAGGCCGGAAGGAGGACTATAAAAGCAATAATCCATAAGACAAAACTCCATGGATTATTTTCCATTTTATAGTTTATAAACCATAAACTCATCAAAAACGACACAAAGGATAGAGGTGGGATGTACCATTTTAGCTTTTCCTTCATGGAACGTTTATCCATATTCACACATCCTAATAAGTTTTGGGTTGAATCATGTATAAACCTATACCCCCTCGCCTGCTTGGTTATCCACCAAATGCTGTGGTTTAAGGATTATCGTAGGGTCCTTAAAAATAAAAAGATTAGGAGATTGATCATGAGTAATTTGCAGGAATAAACAAGAAAAGGTCTAATTATATAAGGTAGTGTTCTTTATTGGATTTTGTTCGTGTTTGTTAAAGAACACAAAAAGGAGGGGACATGTTGGATCAAAGAGTTATGTGGAGGAATAAGGTAAAGTTATTTGTTATTCTGTCACTCGTTTTCATAATGTTAGCCCCGTCGTTCGCTTTTGCAGAAGAAAATGATCATTCCGTAAAAGATTGGAACTATGTCGCGCTTGGAGACTCGTTAGCTTTTGGTATTCAATCGGATAATACGGCAGGTTTAGGCTATGCTGATTTCGTTGCGGAGGATTTAGAGAACATCTATCGATTGGGTTCATTTACGAAAGATTTCGCAGTGCCGGGTTTAACATCCGAAGGTTTATTGACACAGCTGCAAAACGATACAGAGACTCAAGCTGCTGTTAGAAACGCAGACCTTATTACGTTGAGCGTAGGAGCCAATGACTTTCTCGAAGTGCTTAGGAATAACCCTGAAGATTTGCAGAATCCTGAATTTGTTAAAGATAAGCTTGAAGGCGTGAGAGATAATTATATTGGGATTATGGGTGCTATACATACCTTGAATCCTGAAGCCAAAGTTGTTGTGATGGGGTATTACAACCCTTTCTATGCTTACCCTGCCGAGCAGCAAGCAGTTTTTGTACAGTTGATGAAATCTTTAAACCAGATCATTGAGACGATTGCTACACAGTCGGGGAGCAGTTATGTCCCGACATTCGATGCCATTGCTGAGAACTATTCAGAATACCTGCCGAATCCAGAGAACGTCCATCCCGGACAAGAAGGGTATAGGAGAATTGCGGAAGAGTTCTGGCAAACGATTAAACCCATCATCCCAATCTCATCTGCACGGATTGCAGGCATGGACCGATACGAAACCGCAGTGAAAGTATCCGCTCATGGATGGGAGACAGCCGAAACGGTCATCATCGCGCGTGGAGACGACTTCCCTGACGCGCTTGCTGGATCGCCACTTGCCTATAAGTTGGATGCACCGATCTTACTAACGGGTTCTACGCTTCCATCATCTGTGAAAGAAGAGATTCATAGATTAGATGCGAAAAAGGCAGTTATTCTGGGAGAAGAAGGGGCAGTAACCGCATACGTGGAGGACCAACTAAAAGGCATGGGTCTTGAAACAGAGAGGATTGGCGGAAAAGACCGCTTTGAGACAGCCGCCTACATTGCAGCCGTTTTAGATGGAGAGCCGGCGAAAGCGGTTGTCGCAAACGGATTGAACTTCCCTGATGCTCTATCCATCGCTTCTCATGCAGCAGAAAATGGCTACCCGATTTTATTAACCCGTCCAAACGAACTTCCTGAAGTAACAGAGACCGTTTTATCTGACTTCCATTCAAGTATTGTCGTTGGCGGAAGCAGCGTTGTGTCCGATGGAGTTCTTGATCAACTACCCGACGCTGTTCGCTATAATGGGAAAAACCGTTACGAAACATCTGCGGAGATCGCGACAACCTTAAATCCTGCAGATAAAGCATTTATCGCAACAGGTGCCGATTTTGCTGATGCTCTTACAGGATCCGTCCTTGCAGCGAAAACAAATAGCACGTTCCTGCTTGTCCCTCCTACTAGAGTGGATGACTCTATTACTGATGCAGCGAACATGCTAGGTGTACACCACTTCACCTTATTAGGTGGAACGGGAGCCATTGATGAGACGGTTTCTGAAGAGTTGCTTGAACAAATAAAATAAAAAGTCAGAAGGCGGGCAAGTTACTTTTAAAACTCTATGTTTATCCTCCAATACGAGAATAATAGATGAGCGTGGGATCCATGGTTGGATATCGCGCTCTTTTTGTGATGATCTAGAGGACATCCTTTCATGAAAGTTTTCTGTGTTTTTGTCGAATCTATTCCTTTATCACTGATCATCTATTAATATATGACAAAATAAACCAATTTGGTTAAAGGAGTTTTGCAATGAAAAAGAAAATTTCACTTATCTTGATGACGTTCGTCTTTGGGTTGCTTCCATTCGTAGGGAGTGTATCGGCCGATCCAGTTACCTACCATCCTTCACTCGTACATAAGGACGGGGCCATGGCTTATGAACATATGCAGTACCTGGCTGATGAAATTGGTCCAAGAGTAGCGGGGACAGACAATGAAAGAGAAGCGGCTCGCTATATTCAGGGGCAGTTTGAACGGATGGGATTACAGACAGACGTTCAGGAGTTTAACTATTCTGGTTCGAAGAATTCGTCTAATGTGGTGGCTTACAAAAAAGGAAAATCCACAAAACAGATCATTGTCGGGGCTCACTATGATTCCGTCTCTGCTGGAGTAGGAGTGGATGATAATGCTTCAGGTGTAGGTGTCCTGTTGGAAACAGCAGAAGTGTTAAAGAACATAAAAACGCCGTATTCCATCGTATATATTGCTTTTGGTGCGGAAGAAGTGGGATTACAAGGGTCTAAGTATTATGCCGATCAGATGACGGAGAAAGAGATCGGAAATACGATTGGAATGATCAACCTAGACAGTCTGGCTGCGGGTGATCAAATGTATGTGTATGGGAATGCCGGAGAAGATGGATTCATCCGTGATCAGGCTTTGGCTATAGCAGATAAGAAAAAATTAGACGTAGAAACCAACCCAGGTTTGAATCCTTATTACCCAGCGGGTACGACAGGGGATTGGAGCGACCACGCCCCGTTTAAGGCGAAGGGCATTCCTTATGGGTACCTGGAAGCGACTAATTGGGAGATTGGGGATTTAGACGGTTATCAGCAGACTGTAGAACACGGAGAAATTTGGCATACAGAGAAAGATACGCTGGCTTTTATTGAAGTGGAATTCCCAGGCCGCGTTCAGGAGCATTTGTCTACATTCAGTACGTTGTTGACAGACTTACTTAAGTTTATGAACAAAACGAGCACGTCAAAGTAACCTGAGTACACAATATAAAGAAGCAGAGGCAATTGACTTTGCTTCTTTATATTGCTTACGTTCTACTGTGCAATCTTTGGGCACTTTGTGAATGGACTTCGATCCGCATTAAAATATTGGGTGGCATGATGATATTCAGTCCCATCAGCATCTACAAATGTACCGTTAGAACCTGGCCCGATGTCTTCCCATGGGATTTCCTCGATGATTTTGCCATCCTCATCCACATAATAGGCCGAAATCTGGAAGGGTCCTGCGTGGTCTTCGTTGACCCATCCGTAATCTTGGGGTGAGGATGTCTCAATAACTCGATCTCGAGGAACTTCAAAAACGAATTCGTTGTTTTCGTTAATCGTTAGAGGCTCCGCACCCTCAACATTATAGCGGATCACAGCACATCCACTAAAACCTTCAGGCACTAACCACTTCCGATCGACTCCCTCCTGAGTTCCTTCTCCCGCACCCTCATTTAAGAAGAATATGGATGACAAACCTAGTGAAGCTATCACTAACAGGGTACCTAATATGTATTTTTTCATATATACACCTCTTCTGCTGGTCTTTTAGCAGTTTAACATTCATTAGGAGTTTATTGTTAAAACACAAGGAAATGATTAAAGCATCTATTAGGTTTGCTTTGTTATGTATTTATAAAGAGGGGAATCTCCAAAAGAAATAGGTTCCAGTGACCCCCGTTTGAAATGAATACGCTACAGGCTAATGAGGCCATACTAGCATATGAATCCAGATCAATGGATGCATATGCTTTTTTTGTTTTCTATTAAATATGTTTATTTGGGATGTGGAGAATAATGAAAAGTGTTTTCTGCTATTACAGGAAGTCTATGAACTTTGGAAACTCATGGACTCCAGTCCAGCGCATTGTCCACCAGGATAAAGTGTTGTTTGATTACTGTTCCTCCAATAACTTAAATGTCCTCAAAAGGTTCAGTGATTTAGGGTACTTAGGTTCACCCTTTCAACGTCCTGAATTACTTCAAATAAGAAAAATAATAGAAAGACCTAAGAATAGAGCGGACTTACTTCTGTTTTATAGCATTGCTGGACTAAGGACGGAGATGAAATCGAATGCTGAGTTGCTTTTAGAAGTGGTGGAGGTTTTAGGGAAGGTACATTTTTATCGGGAGAAATTGACGTTGGATGATCATAAGTTAAAGCTTTACTTGAAGGGGGCAGGTAGTAGTGAAATGTTCAATCATGGACAAGCATTGAAGCTGTCAAGTGAGAAGAAAGAAGAAGCCTGATCGTTCTTTTTCTCTCTCATTTCCTTGTCCCTTGTCTCCATTAATATAATAACTGTATTGCCGAATAATTAGGTTAATGAGGGAAAGAAACTTTTAAAGAATGTATAGGACAAAAAGCATATAATTAAAATATCTTCCAACACTAATACAGATAGAAACACCTGTAAATAAAAAGAATGTTCTGATATAATGCTATGTAAGTGAATAAACACGGCAAAGACGCCTCTATGGTTAGTTTATAACTAGCAATAGGGGCGTTTTTTATTTTAGAAAAGAAGGTGAATGATGGTGAAGTTTTCTTGTCAATTAAAAAATGAGACCTATTATTTCCATTCATTGAAAGATGTTTTAGCTAAAGCAAGTGAGGAAAAGTCGGGAGATGTAATGGCTGGCATTGCATCGAAGTCTTCGCTGGAACGAATGGCTGCGAAGTACACACTGAGTGAGCTCCTACTTAAAGACATTTATGAAAACCCTGTCATTTCTTATGAAACCGATGAAGTGAGTCGAGTCATTTATGATGAGGTCAGTCAATTCATCTATAAAGAGATTCAGGGTTGGACGGTTGGAGAATTGAGAGAGTATATCCTTAGTCATTCAACCACCGCCAATGATTTGAAACGACTGAGTAGAGGCCTAACTAGTGAAATGATTTCTGCGGTTGCAAAACTCATGTCAAGTATTGACTTGGTGCTCGCTTCACAGAAGATGAAGCATCAGGCTCATTGCAACACCACGATTGGGGAACCAGGAAGGCTGGCATTTCGCTGTCAACCCAACCATCCGATTGATAACCCAGAAGGAATTATGGCATCAATTAAAGAGGGGCTTTCTTATGGATCCGGTGATGCGGTCATAGGCATCAATCCGAATAATGAAGCGGTCGATTCGGTTGCCAGGATTTTGACGATGAGTCATGAGTTTATGCAAAAGTGGGAGATCCCAACACAGAACTGTGTCCTTGCTCATGTGACCACACAAATGCAAGCGCTTAAAAAAGGAGCACCTGTCGCTCTTTTATTCCAAAGTCTAGCTGGATCGCAGCTGGCGAATGATGATTTTGGCGTCAATCAAGAGTTGTTAGATGAAGGCTATGAATTAATGAAGACAGAAGGAACGTCTGCGGGACCGAACTTCTTTTATTTTGAAACGGGGCAGGGGTCCGAAGTTTCATTAGACGGACATGAAGGGGTCGATATGCAGACACTAGAAGCACGCACATATGGTTATGCTCGCAAGTGGAAGCCTTTTATGGTCAATAACGTCTCAGGTTTTATCGGTCCAGAAACATTGTTTGACGGCAAACAAATGATTCGTGCTGACTTAGAAGATTTGTTTATGGGCAAAATGCACAACCTCCCGATGGGAATTGCCCCGACATATACCAATCATATGAGTTCCGATCAAAATGATCAGGAGATTGCGGGAATGCTGACGACATTAGCCGGAGCGAACTTTTATATGGGAGTTCCCGGTGGTGATGATGTCATGTTGAGCTATCAGGATACGAGCTATCATGATGATGCGAGTCTACGTGAAATGCTCGGTTTGAGACCTTTAGCTGAATTTGAGAAATGGTTAGAGAAAATGGGCATCATGGAAAACGGTATCCTTACAAAACGTGCAGGCGATTTATCTATTTTCAATTAAGAAGGGAAGTGAACGTGTGGATATTGAACAGATTGTCAAAGAAGTACTATCGGAAATCCAGGAAAAACCGAACAAGAAAAAATCCTATACGCACGAATACCGAACGAAACACTTGGTTTATGAAAAGAAAAAGCAAGTGGGCGTCGATCAACCGAATGACTATGAGTATATTGATGAGGTGATTCATAAGACTCCCGCACGTATAGGGATCGGCCGCATAGGGACAAGGATGAAAACGAAAAATTATTTAGACTTTCGGGTCGATCATGCGGCTGCACAGGATGCGGTATTTAAAGATGTTCCCGATTCCGTTTTAGAATCTATGAAACTACCAATTCTTCATTCTAGAGCTTCTTCCATGAACGAATACTTGATGAATTTGGATGTAGGAAGAAGATTGAACGAAGAATCCGTCCAATGGTTACAGGATCATATGGAAACAGGGAAGCAGGTACAGATCATCGTTTCTGATGGGCTAAGCTCGACGGGTGTTGAAGAAACCATACCTGATTTGTTGCCATCCTTGGTTCAAGGGTTGAAGTCTAAAAATATCAGCATGAACGATCCTATCTTCATAAGGAAAAGCCGTGTATGGATTCAAGATGAAGTGGCCTCATTAGTTGATTGCGAATTGGTCATCTCCTTAATTGGGGAACGCCCGGGACTTGCGACGGCGAAGAGTATCAGTGCGTATTTAATTTACAAACCGAATCAAGATAGTGTAGAGGCGGATCGTACCGTATTCTCAAACATTCATGAAGGTGGAGTCCCTCCCGTCGAAGCAGGCGCATATTTAGCGGATATTATCGAGAAAATGCTTCAATTAAAGGCGAGCGGGGTTAAGTTTTCACAATTTCAATGATTATTCAGAATATTGACAGAATTTTCGATGAAGTCTATAATTCAAATAGTTTCTTACTAGAAAATCAGCAAGAAAACATTTTTACAGAGGAAGTAGGATCCATGGTAGATATGGCAGAGATCGAGTCTCTATGTAACGAAAAGACAACCTTAGAAGCAGCGGATATCGAAAAAGTCAAAGAAGTAAGCCAAAGCATGCAAATGATGGCTGATCTTTCGAAGGCTCATATTTTTATCGACTGTTTATTAGCCGATGAAAAACATGCGATTGTCGTAGCAGAAGCTGCACCCTCAACAGCTCCAGCGATCTACCAGAAAAAAGTGGTAGGAAATACAGCCTATGAAACGTTCGAGCCTGCGGTTCTTTATTGTTTACGTTCAGGGAAAACGCTTACATCCAATCGCGCAATCACTCAAGAGCGGAAAAAGGTCGAGCAGAGCGTCGTTCCGATTTGGAACGAGGAGAAAGTGGTCGGTGTCTTGATTATGGAAAAAGACATCAGCGATCAACTAGAAAAGAAAGAAGAAATCGAAACCCTTTCGAAAACCACGGAGTCACTTAGTGGACTATTATTAAGCCATTCCGATCGCCAGCCTATAGTGCCTGAACTGATGGAGGAAGCTTTATTTTTTGTAGGGCTTGAGGGGGAGTTGCTCTATTCAAACCCGGCGGCGATTAATTTACTCGACGAACTCATCGGGGAAACGTGTGATTATGGAGAGAATATCCTTGATCACCTGCCTATATTGACTGAGATTGTGGAGCAAAAAGAAGAGCTGCTCGTGACAGAAGTGGAAGCGTTCGATAAATCATTCAAAATTAAAAAAATCCGCCTGCCACTGAATGACAAGTACAATGGCATGTTCATCATCTTACGGGATTTGACCGATTTGAGAGAAAAGGAAAAAGAATTGATTATCAAATCTGTCGCCATTAAGGAAATCCATCATCGTGTGAAAAATAATTTACAGACGGTAGCCAGTCTTCTTCGCCTTCAGATGAGGCGGGGCATACCGGAAGAAAGCAAAATCCATTTTACAGAGAGTTTGAACCGGATATTGAGTATTGCATCCGTTTATGAGGTCATATTATCCAACAGTAGTATCGATGAAGTCGACATTTTTGACTTGGCCGAACGGATTGGGGATATGCTTGTTTATACGGGGCTCTCCAACACGAAGATTACCATCAATTACACAGGAGACCGCTTGAATATGGAGTCCGATCGTGCGGTTTCCATCGCATTGATTATTAACGAACTCATTCAAAATTGTGTCAATCATGCTTTTTTAGAAAGACAGCGCGGTCATATTGATGTCATCTTCGAACATCGGATGGACGTCATGGAAGTCATCGTCCGTGATGATGGAATCGGTTATAAGAAAAAGAATACATCTTCTCTTGGACTCGATATTGTGCGCCGCATGGTGGAACATGATTTGTCTGGAGTCTTTGAAATTGAAGGAATGAAGAAAGGTACAGAAGCGAAACTGACATTCCCAAGAGAAAGAAGGGGTTAAATGGGTAAGAGGATACTGCTTGTGGAGGATGAGTCCATTGTGCGGATGGATATTGCCCTACTTTTGCAGGACAGCGGATTTGACATTGTTGGTGAAGCAGGGGATGGCGAGAAAGCGATTGAACTCGCTTATGAATTACAGCCCGACTTAATCATCATGGATATCAAAATGCCGAAGATGGATGGGTTGAAAGCAAGCAAGGTGATTTCACAGAAATTTAATATTCCGATCTTATTGCTCACCGCTTATAGTCAGCAGGAATTCATCGAGAAAGCGAAGGAAGCAAATATTGTTGGGTATATCGTTAAACCGATATCAGAAGATCGTTTGATTCCGGCAGTAGAAATCGCTCTTCATCAAGGGGTGGTTTCTGAAAGATACCGTGTCAAAGTGAAAGAAGCGGACAATCGTCTGAAGAAGCGGAAAGTTGTGGAGAGGGCCAAGGGGCTCCTTATGGATCAATTCGGTTATACGGATGAGGTCTCGTATAAGAAGATGAGAGAAATTAGCATGAACAAGCAATGGCCGCTCGAGAAAGTGGCGACAAAGATCCTGAAGAAATATTCGCAAGAGCCGATGACCACTTCCAAGTGAATAGAACTAGCAAAGATGCTAGAAGAGCAGTGAGGGTGCCTTACTGTTTTTCTAGCATCTTTTTTTATAGAAAAGTTTGATGATCACAATAAAAAAAGGTAGGGATGCAGAATGGTGTTAGTAGGTAATATTGTTATTTATATCATTATGATTTGTGCAGTCATCGGTGCGATCGCCTCCATCAAAAACAGTGAAGATGGGATTGGGGGACAGTTCATGGAAGGGGTTCACTCCATTGGACACATCTTCGTTCCGGCGGCAGGTATTATGGCCTCCATTCCTTATTTATCCTGGTCGATTGACAAATTCGTCGGTCCGTTCTTTGAGAAAATTGGAGCGGATCCTGCAATTGCGGCGACGACGATTCTTGCTTCTGATATGGGGGGCTATCAATTAGCCGAAGCGCTGCAAGAATCTTATGAGGGCTGGATTATGGCTCTGATTGTCGGATTTATGGCTGGGGCGACCATCGTTTTCTCCATTCCGATGGGACTTGCGATGTTGGATAAGCGGGACCATAAGTTCATGGCTCTTGGAATTATGTCAGGGCTGCTTACGATCCCCATAGGCGTGCTCATTTCCAGTGTCATCATTACGCTGACAAACTCGAAAGTAAGAGACGTTGTGGCTACGAATACGGAGTCGACGTACGAATTCACGTTAAGTTATTTGCAAATCTTTATGAACCTTACGCCATTATTGATTTTTGTCGTGATCTTAGCTGCTGGTCTTTATTTCTTACCAGATATTATGATCAAAGGCTTCATGTGGTTTGGGACGATCCTGGATGCTGCGATTAAACTCGTACTCGTCTTTTCCATTGTGGAGATCTTTACTGGGGTGTTTACTAATGTTTTTGGAGCGTGGGGATTCGATCCGATTATGGCAGATGCCGACGATCAATTCCGTGCGCTTGAAACCGCCGGGTATATCGGAATTATGCTGGCGGGTGCCTTCCCAATGGTGTACTTGCTGAGGAAATATGCGGCAACTCCACTTGAGGCACTTGGCAAAAAGCTTGGATTAAGCTCTGTAGGTAGTGCCGGACTAGTAGCGACGATTGCTAATATCCTTGCCATGTTCAAGCTCGTGCGTCACATGCCTCCAAAAGATAAAGTCATCAACATTGCGTTTGCCGTCTGTGCAGCCTTCTTACTCGGCGATCACTTGTCATTTACTGCGAACTTCCAACCCACTTTGATTTTGCCGATTATCGTCGGAAAATTATCGGCAGGAGTCATAGCCATTGGCTTCGCTTATTGGCTGTCCGTTCCAAAAGCGAGGGAACTTGAACAAATCGATCGTGAGAACGGCGTTATTGGTAAAGATGAATACTTAGAGGAAGAAGCGTTCGAAGGGGATGTCGTGGCCTCTGACCAACAGAAGGAAGCGTAAGAAGAAGACAACGATCAGGAGGGATACCGAATGCATGAGGAGAAAAAGCGATTTATACAAGAATTTGTACCAGGGAAACAACTGACTCTCAGTCACCTTATCGCTAACCCAGATCCAGACATGTTTGAAATGTTGGGCATTGAAAAATCCGGAGCCTTGGGAATCTTAACATTAACGCCGAGTGAAACGGTCATTATTGCAGGGGATTATGCAACGAAAGCGGCTCATGTCGGCATTGGTTTTTTGGACCGCTTTACTGGAAGCCTTGTCATAGTTGGAAGTGTTTCTGAAGTGGAACAATCGATGATTGAAGTGAACCGCTTTCTTTCAGAGACGCTCGGTTATACCCCTTCAAAAATAACGAAATCCTAAGAAAAAAGGGGGAACTCCTATGGCAAAGCGAAACCGTGCAATGATGCTTGGGTCGATTCGAGCAGGGAAGTCCACCCTCACCCATGCCTTACTGGGGTACAAAGCAAAGGCGATGAAGACCCAGTCCCTTACCTATGAAGATTGGATTGTCGATACGCCTGGAGAATACACAGAAAATCCGATGTTCTATAAAAATATTATGGCCACTTCCCTTGAGGTGACGCATGTCTTATTTATTCAAGATGCAACGAAAAAGAAAGTCATTTTTCCCCCGGGGTTCAGTAAGGGGTTGAATAAAATGCCGATTGGAGTTGTAACGAAAGCCGATGATGAAGAGGCGGATGTCGATCGAGCGGTGGAACAGTTGAAGAAAGTGATGCCTAAAGGTCCGATTGTGATTACATCCGCTGTTCAGGGGCAAGGGTTGGATGTCATTCGCCATCTCGTTAACTGTTCCAGCCTGGATGAAATGAAATGTTGGGTTAAAGAAATGGAAAATGAGGACGTTATCTTCCATGAAACCCTTTACAAATGATGTCGAATAAATTAATATTCTGAATAAGAGCAATGCTACAAATGAATGGTACATGGGCAAAGGCGCCTTATACAACTATCCGAGAGGGATGGTTTGTGTAAGGCGTCTTTTTTTATTTGGATTTGGAATAAGAAAGGCGCTTTGTTTTTTATGTGGAGGTGCGCTTCATGAACAAGAGAAATAAAGAAGTGATTACAAGTGCTGGCATCGATATTGGAACAAGTACAACGAAACTTGTGATCAGCCGCTTATCACTGAGAAATACGGCGGGGATGACCCACATGCCTCGGATTGAGATTACGGATAAAGAAGTGATTTATGAAAGTCCAATTTTTCGTACACCCCTGCTCGATGGTAAAGAGATCGATATGGAGAAGGTCGATGCCATGGTCCGGGATCAGTACGAAAAGGCTGGCATACAGGCATCGGATATCCAGACCGGCGCGGTGATTATTACAGGAGAGACGGCAACCAAGTCCAATGCCAAAGAAATGGTCAGTCATCTCTCTGACCATGCGGGTAAGTTCTTAGTTGCGACGGCAGGACCAGATCTAGAATCAATCATCGCAGCCAAAGGATCGGGAGCTTTTGAATTATCAAAGAAAACAAACAAAACGGTGGCTAACATCGATATTGGAGGTGGAACCGCCAATACAGCCGTTTATCGATATGGAAAACTTGTCGGGACGTGCACGCTTCATGTCGGAGGCAAGCTGATGGAGTTTGATCATGACTCGATTCATTATCTATCACCCGCTGTTCAGAAGGTGAATGAAAAACTGGGATTAGATCTGACCATCGGGATGCAGCCGGAGGAGAAGACGATTTCAAAGCTCACCGATTATATGGCAGAAGTCATTCGGAAAATGCTCGATGGGGAGATTGAAGAAAATGAGCCTTTGCTGCTAGGCAACCTTCCACAATGGACAAGGTCGATCGATGTCGTCATGTTTTCCGGTGGGGTGTCCGAATGCATTTACCATCCAGAAGGGTGTACATCCAATCATCTTTATAACGACATTGGCATAAGTCTTGCTCAATCGCTCCTTGAAAATCCTCAATTGCAGCTAAAAGAGTGGAAGAGACCTGGAGAAACGGTAAGAGCGACTGTTTTAGGTGCAGGGACTCAAACGACAGAAATCAGTGGAGCAACCATTCAAGTAGATAACGCAACCCTGCCTCTCCGGGATATGCCCGTTCACATGATTGATTTTAAGGAAGAATTTGAATCCGTTCTTTCCTCCATGTCAGACCATATCCTAGCAGGAAGCCGCGTGTTTGATCCTCATGAAGAGGGGATGACCATGGCAATTTATTTATCAGACCTCCCGCTTCTCGGATTCAAGGATATCCAGAGGTTAGCTAAAGCCCTGGTCACCGCTTTTGACGAGCATCGTCCGGCCCAACCGTTAGTGATCATTTTGGAGAGGGACCTTGCTAAATCATTAGGGCAGGCCATTCAAGTCCTGGAGGGTGAAAGGGAAATGGTCTGTATCGACCAAATCAAAGTTGAACATGGCGACTACTTGGACATCGGATCGAAACTTGATTCAGGTGTTGTCCCTGTCGTCATCAAAACACTGACATTTCATGAATAGGAAGGAGGAAGCATCCTTTGAAACTAATGACTACCCACTTAGATCATACGTATCAATTTTCTTCTTTGAAGACACTCTTCGCAAAAGCCAACGAAGAAAAATCCGGCGACCGACTCGCTGGAGTAGCGGCTGAAAGTGTCCAAGAAAGAATTGCGGCAAAAACGGTCCTTAGTGAACTGTTGTTGAAAGACATTCGGGAAAACCCGTTGCTTTCTCCAGAAGAAGATGAGGTTTCCAGAATCATTGATAGCCAGATCAATGAGCCTGTTTATCAAAAGGTTCAGCATTGGTCTGTAGCCGAACTTCGGGAATACATTCTTTCTAGTGAAACGACGGGGGAAGATTTGAAAAGAATCAGCCGTGGATTGAATAGTGAAATGATCGCGGCAACGGCGAAGCTGATGTCAAACTTAGACCTTGTCCACGCCGCCGACAAATTAGAGGTTGTAACCAAATGCAACATTGAAATTGGGCAGAAAGGAACGCTCGCTTCCCGCTTACAGCCGAACCACCCGACGGATAATATCGATGGGATGATGGCCTCGTTAAAAGAGGGACTCTCTTATGGCATCGGGGATGCGGTCATTGGCATCAACCCTGTGGAAGAATCCGTTGAAAGTGTGAAACGCCTTCTTCATGGGACGAAAGACTTCATGGAAGAATGGGAGATTCCCACACAAAACTGTGTGCTCGCTCACGTCACCGCCCAAATGAAGGCGATTGAGCAAGGAGCACCGGCCGATATGATTTTTCAAAGTATTGCCGGCACAGAAACAGCGAACCGCTCCTTCGGTATTGATGCTGCTATTCTTGGGGAAGCGAACGACCTAGCTAAAAGCAAAGGAACCGGCACAGGACCTCAGCATCTTTATTTTGAAACCGGTCAAGGATCCGAGCTATCTGCGGAAGCGCATCACGGCATTGATCAAATGACGCTCGAAGCAAGAAACTATGGTTTCGCCAAGGACTATGACCCCTTCATTGTCAACACGGTTGTCGGCTTTATCGGCCCTGAGTACCTTTATAACACGAAACAGGTGATTCGCGCAGGGCTTGAGGACCATTTCATGGGTAAAATGCACTTGATTCCGATGGGTGTGGATATTTGCTACACGAACCATATGAAAGCAGATCAAAATGATATGGAAGACTTAGGGGTCCTATTATCGACATCCGGGGTCAATTTCATCATTGCCACTCCTATGGGAGATGATTGCATGTTGAATTATCAATCGATGAGCTATCATGATGTCGCGACTTTGAGAGAAACGTTCGGCAAAAGGCCGTCTCCGAGTTTTGAGAAGTGGCTGGAGCTGATGGGCATCATGAAAAGTGGCCGTTTAACCAGCCAAGCCGGTAACCCGTTGTTATTCACTCGATAGGAGGTGAAGGAAATGGATCAGCAAACCATTGAAAAAGTCACTCGGCTTGTCATGGAGAAAATGAAGGATAAAAAAACACAACCTTACTCCCGAACATCGGAAGTGAAAATATGGGATCACACATCCGCCAACCACCAGTTTGAGTCTATAGCGTCTGCAGACGATGCTGATGATGAGGTCGAAGGAAGAGCGGTCCTTTCAAAGTTTCCCAATCAATCAGAGAAGAAGAAGCCAAAACCCGAACCCGACACCTCTTCGACTCCGGAAAGTGATGAAAAGGACGACTTGAAAGAATTGAAGAGTAAAACTCCTGCCAGAATTGGCGTGGGACGGGCAGGCGTAAGGCCGAAAACGGACACCTGGCTTCGCTTCCGATACGACCATGCGGCAGCGGTAGACGCGGTCTACGGCAATGTTGATCGCAGCCTGTTAGAAAGTCTGAATTTGTTTGTCGTGAACACGAAGGTGACGGACCAAGAAACCTATATCCGAAGACCGGATTATGGACGAAAGCTTTCGGAAGAGTCGAAAGAGATCATCCGAGAAAAGTGCCTGAAAAATCCCGAAGTTCAAATTATCGTGTCCGACGGTTTAAGTTCAAAAGCGATTGATGAGAACTTAGAGGATGTGTATTTATCGCTGCAACAGTCTTTAAAGAGCCTCGGCCTTGATGTTGGGACTCCCTTTTTCATAGAGAAAGGACGCGTGGCAGCTATGGATGATGTAGGAGAAGAACTTCAACCAGAAGTCATTGTCTATCTCATTGGAGAGCGCCCTGGATTGATTAGTGCAGAATCGATGAGTGCTTATCTCTGCTATAAACCAAGGGTTGGTACGATCGAATCCCAACGTCAGGTGGTTTCAAACATCCACCGTGGAGGCATTCCGCCGGTGGAGGCGGGAGCTTACTTAGGGGGAGTCGTTGAAAAGATCTTAAATTACAAAGCAAGTGGCGTCGAGCTTGTGAAAAAGGAAAGGTAGGAGAGACGATGAAGTTAGAACCTATCTATGCAGAAGTTCTTTCAGCCCGGGTGATTCCAAATGTTGATCCACAGCTTTCCAAGAAATTAAATCTATCAACCTCACAAAACAGCCTCGGATTATTCACTGTCACCATGGATGATGTTGGAGTGACCGCCTTGGATGAAGCGACGAAAAAGGCAGCGGTTGATGTCGTCTACGCCCGATCTTTTTACGCAGGGGCCGATCACGCCTCCGGTCCTTTGTCTGGAGAATTCTTGGGCATCGTTGCTGGACCAGATCCTGATGAAGTCAAGAGTGCGATGGAGGCTATTCATCAGGTTATCGATGGTGGAGCTTATTTTGAGGCATTGAATGAAGAAAAAACGCACAGTTTGTTTGCCCATGTGGTATCAAGTACAGGAACATTCTTATCTAAAGAAGCTGGCATTCCTGAGGGACAGGCCCTTGCTTATGTCATTGCTCCGCCATTGGAAGCGACATACGGGCTGGATGCAGCTTTAAAAGCTTCTGATGTTGAGCTGGCCTGTTTTTATGGACCGCCAACAGAAACCAACTTCGGGGGCGGGTTACTCACAGGATCACAATCCTCCTGTATGGCTGCAGCTGACGCGTTTCGTCAGGCCGTGTTGGAAATCGCCAACCAACCCAAGCGTACGTAAGGATCAGAAGGGAGTGTAGGATTTATGGAATTGGATTATGATTTAGAGTCGATCCAAGGAATGAGAACCGCTTTAAAACGAGCGAAAGCTGCTCAAAAAGAATATGAATCGTTTACCCAGGAACAAGTCGACCGTATTGTGACCGCGGTAGCGGAAGCCGCCCACGAAAAAGCGAGAGACCTTGCTGAAATGGCCGTGGAAGAGACGGGCATGGGGGTGGTCGAGCATAAAACCATTAAGAACCAGGTTGGTTCGAAAGATGTCTATGAATCCATAAAAAATGAAAAGACCGTTGGGATTATCCATCAAGACTCTGCAAAAAAAATCACTGAGTTTGCTTATCCATTTGGTGTCGTTGCAGCGATCATCCCAACTACGAATCCGACATCGACAGCCATCTATAAAACATTGATTTCATTAAAAACGAGGAACGCGATTGTAGTCAGCCCTCACCCTTCCGCTGTTAAATGCACGATTGAAGCGTTGAAGATCTGTCATGAGGCTGCCGTCCAAGCGGGCGCACCTGAGGGCATTGTTGGTTGGATTTCCAAGCCTTCGATGCCGGCGACGACAGAGTTGATTCAGCATAGAGATACGAGTGTCATTTTGGCTACAGGTGGAGGTGGACTTGTCAGGGCTGCCTATAGTTCAGGAAAGCCAGCCTATGGGGTTGGTCCTGGAAACGTCCCTGTATATTTGGAGAAATCCTGTCAGGTGAAAAAAGCGGTCCAAATGGTCATGGATAGTAAGACATTTGACAATGGAACGATCTGTGCCACCGAACAAGCGATAGTCGTCGATCAAAATATTAAAGAAATGACGGTAAGAGAATTGAAGAATCAAGGGGCTTATTTTTTAGAGGGTGAGGAGAAAGAAAAAGTAGCGGCCGTCATCTCTCCAGCACCTGGGAAGATCAACCCGAAAATCGTTGGGCGTCCGGCGACTACCATTGCACAAATGGCAGGGGTGAAAGTCCCAAGCGATACAAGGGTGCTCATCGCAGAAGAAACGCGAGTAGGAAAAGATGTCCCCTTTTCACTAGAGAAGCTCTCGCCCGTTTTTGCTTTATATACGGTGAAAGATGTGGATCAGGCGAAAGCCCAATGCATCGAGCTTTTGAATTTAGGAGGGCGGGGTCACAGTCTCTCCATCCATACAAGCGATGATCAAATTGCTGAAATGTTTGGACATGAAATGCCGGTTTCCCGCTTGATGGTTAATACTCTTTCCAGTATAGGAGCGGTCGGGGCGACAACGAATTTAAAACCTTCGTTGACGCTGGGGTGTGGCTCTTATGGAGGGAATATCACGTCAGATAACATTACAGCCCGGCATTTAGTAAATATCAAGAGGCTCGCTTATGGAGTGAAAGATGTGGAGATTCCGAAGCCATCCGAATCTGTGCAGCCACCTAAACAAGCGGATCCTAAAGAGAATGATTTAGAGAAAGTGATTTCTGAAGTGTTAAAGAAAGTCGATAGTGAAGAGGTTGATCCACAGAAGGTTTCTGCAATTGTAGGTAAAGTATTACAAAAATATCAATAAAACTTAGGAGGAATTTACAATGGCATTGAATGGCGCATTAGGCATGATCGAAACGAAAGGTTTAGTAGCATCCGTAGAGGCAGCAGACGCAATGGTGAAAGCAGCAAACGTAAACTTAGTTGGAAAAATCCATGTAGGTGGAGGAATTGTGACGATTCTAGTAAGTGGGGATGTAGGAGCCGTTAAAGCGGCTACTGAATCGGGAAGCGCAGCCGCTCAACGAGTAGGAGAGTTACTATCCGTACACGTTATCCCACGTCCACACAACGAATTGGAAAGCATTCTTCCAAAAATCGACGCCGCACAATAAATAGATTTTCAAACATCTACTTACCTATTTTTAAGTATAGGTAAGGAAAGTGAGGAAACAAAATGGCTCGAGAAGACTTAGAATCGATTGTAGAAGAAGTGATGCAGGAACTCTTGCATTCGAACCATACGTCTAGCGAGGTCCCGATTGGGGTCTCAGCTAGACATTGTCATTTGGACAAGGCTAGTTTAGAAACCCTGTTTGGCCAAGGGTATGAATTGAGTGAAAAAGCTCCTCTTTCTCAACCCGGTCAATTTGCTGCCAACGAAACGGTAACGATCGCAGGACCGAAAGGAAGTATAGCCAAGGTAAGAATTCTTGGACCGCTACGTAGCTCACCGCAGGTTGAAGTGAGTCAAACCGATGCTTTTAAGCTGGGAGTGAAACCTCCGATCAGGCAATCCGGACAGACAAAGAACTCGAGTCCTTTCACAATTATAGGTCCGAAAGGGAGTTTGTATCTCGAAGAAGGGTTGATTTTAGCTCAAGCACACATTCATATGCACCCAGATGATGCGGATCGTTTTCAAGTGAGAGACGGGGAAGTGGTAGAGGTTGCGGTCAATAACCAAGGACGTGCTGTCCGTTTTTCTAAAACGGTGATCCGTGTTTCGGATAAGTATCAATTAGAGATGCATATCGATACAGATGAAGCCAATGCAGGGGCAATCCAGACTGGTCAAAAAGGAATACTCACAAAGGGTGCGCCCACCTATGTATGATCGAAAGCTGATTAAAGAAATTGTGGCGGAGATTCTAAAGGAAAAAGGTCATGATCCTGTTTCAAAACCCACACTTCATGTCATTACATCAGAAGGGGTTACGGAAGATTTAGAGGAGTGGAAATCCAGCTGGCATTTGAACTGGATAAAGCCTGAGGATGTAGAAGGTCTTGATTTTCCTTCTCATGCGTTGTTCCCTCACGTTGATCAGGACTTGTTTGTGAAGAGCGCGCTCGGCCTTGCGGATACAGCGGAAAGTCGTTGTTTTTCGAAGTTGGTGAGTAGCGGAACAACGGTTCACTTTCGATTGGATCGATCGTTGGACTGGATTTTCACACCTTCGGAGGGAATCCCCGCTCCTTATGTTGAACGTTTGCGGTCCTATAAAGAAGTTTTGCTTTCGTTTAGGGTTTCTGTATTGCCATCAGGAGACGTGTTATTTCCTCCCGGGGAAACGTCAAGTTCTCCCTTTTATTACGCTGGGAAGCTGCTGACTCAAAAGGAAGTGAGTGAATGGCTTTACAACGACATTCACATCTCAAAAGAAACGATTGTCACTCCTCTAGCAAAAGATGCAGCACGAGAAGCAAACCTTACCATTTCTATCGAGGAGTCCTAGGAGGTTGGATGTATGGTTGTAGGAGAAGTTATCGGGAATATTTGGGCGACAAGAAAAGAAGACGGACTCGTCGGTCTCAAATTCTTAGTCGTGAAGCCTGATCACCCAGCAAGCACTCCGGAAGCTTCAACCTTTGTAGCGGTTGACCGGATTGGAGCTGGGGTGGGCGATAAGGTGATGGTCACAAGAGGAAGTGCAAGCTCTCATTTGCAGGAGGGCCCGGCTATTCCTATTGATGCATTAATTATTGGTATTATCGATTCCGTCGAAGTAGAAAGGGGTGGAGCAAATGGCTAAAGCTTTAGGCATGATTGAGACGAGAGGGCTCATTGGTTCAATTGAGGCGGCAGATGCCATGGTAAAAGCGGCCAATGTCACGCTTGTGAAGCAGGAGAAAATTGATGCTGCGTTGGTAACGGTTCTCGTTGAAGGCGATGTGAGTGCTGTTCAGGCAGCTGTCGATGCAGGAAAAGAAGCAGTGAATCGTGTAGGGGAACTTGTAGGATATCACGTCATTCCACATCCGGACGACGAAACTGGGGTGATTCTCACAAAGGACGGGAAGGAAAGCGTAAATCAAACTTCCAGTCCATCTTCAAAGCCAAAACCTAAGGCAGCTCCGAAGCGAAGAAAGAAAGCAACATCCCAAGACCAAGGGAATGAAACAAACAACGAAGAAAGTGAAGCACAGTGATAGGAGGCAGGAGACATGACATTCAAGCGATATAAATTTGCCGTTGTCGGAGCAGGCTATACGGGTACCACGGCGGCCCTCATGATTGCACAAAAAGAATTAGGCGACGTTGTCCTCGTTGATATCCCATCGATGAAGAACCCAACCAAAGGGAAAGCGCTTGATATGTTGGAAGCATCCCCTGTACAAAAGTTTGATTCAAATATTACAGGAACCTCTGATTATAAAGACATTCAAGATGCCGACATGGTCATCATCACCGCAGGGATTCCAAGAAAGCCAGGAATGAGCCGGGATGAGCTTGTAGAAACCAATGCGAAAATCATGAAAGACGTCTCTGAAAACGTGAAAAAATATGCACCCGATAGTTATATTCTCGTCCTGAGTAACCCTGTCGATGCGATGACCTATGTCTGTTACAAGACGACGGGCTTTCCAAAGAACCGCGTGATCGGTCAGTCTGGCGTCCTGGATACGGCACGCTTTAACACCTTTGTCTCTCAAGAACTAGGCGTTTCTGTTGAAGATGTGTCAGGCTTCGTACTAGGGGGTCACGGGGACAGTATGGTGCCGCTTGTCCGTTATTCCTATGCGGGCGGTATCCCACTCGATAAACTATTAAGAGAAGACCAACTCCAAGATATCGTAGAACGTACGCGAAAAGGGGGAGGAGAGATCGTTAACCTTCTCGGTCAAGGAAGTGCTTATTATGCACCAGCCGCTTCTCTTGTAGAAATGACTGAAGCGATTGTGAAGGATAAGAAGAGAATTCTGCCTTCGATTGCTTACTTAGAAGGAGAATACGGCTATGAGGACATCTACTTAGGCGTGCCGACGATTCTTGGTGGAAACGGCATTGAAAGTGTCATTGAATTGCCGCTGAAGGATGAAGAGAAAGACTCACTAGATCGTTCAGCAGATGCAGTTAGAGATGTGCTGCGTCCACTCAAAAAGATCTACTAATATTGAGATCTAGGTGATGGACCACCCCGACTAGTTGCTGATACATGCTAGAAACGAAATGGGAAGGGTTCTACTTTTGAAGAGTAGTACAGGGGTATTCGTAGCTTCGGTGCATGCCCTTTTGCTTTTTCTCTTGGTTGGAGAGATGGATTAAAGGGATAAGTAGAAGAGGGGTCTTCATAATATTTAATATAGAAAGAAAAAAACAACCTGTCCGTAGACAGGTTGTTTTAATATCCACCTAGCTTGCTTTGGAACGCGTGTACGTTTGATGGTGGAGATAATTATGAAAGTAATCATTTGTTTCACTCACAATCACTTTATAAAGAAGCAATAAAGCGATTAAGTTCGGAATCATCATCAAGGCATTGGCCATATTCGCAAACGCCCATACAAGGTCAAGCTGCATAACGGCACCCATAAAGGTTGCAGTGATGTAGATGAAACGATAGGGTACGATGTAGCGCAAGCCTAAGAGATATTCGAAGCACTTCTCTCCGTACATGTACCAGCCGACAATCGTTGAAAAGCCGAAGAAGATGACGGAAAAGGCTACGATGTATTCACCTATAGTTCCTAGTGCGTGTCCAAACGCTGCACTCGTGAGCGCGCCGCCGTCCAGGCCGGTCGCGTGTTGAACTCCTGATATCGCTCCACCGGAAGGATCCCAGAATCCAGTCATGATCAGGACAAGTCCGGTCATGGTACAAACGACGATCGTCACGATGAATGTACCTGTCATGGCAACGAGCGCTTGTTTTACTGGGTGATCGGTTTTGGCGTTTCCAGCAATCAATGCGGCTGTACCTAAACCAGCTTCGTTTGAGAAAATCCCTCGTGATACACCACTTCTGACGGCTTCCATCACAACAACACCAGCGAATCCACCAGCGGCGGAAACCGGGCTGAATGCGTATTGGAAGATCATTTCAAAAGCAGGGACGATCGCTTCGTAATTGGCGATGATGATGAATAGAGCACCACCAATATAAAGAAAAGCCATGATCGGAACAAAAAATCCGGCCACTGTACTGATCCTCTGGATGCCCCCGAAAATAATCAGCCCCGTCAAAATCGCAAGCACAGCCCCTGTAAACCAGCCATTAATATGGAAGCTTTCCGTCATAACATCTGAGATGGTATTGGACTGCACACTGTTTCCGATTCCTAAAGCAGCAAAGGCACCGAATAACGCGAAGGCGACCGCAAGCCACTTCCACTTCTTGCCGATCCCTCGTTCTACATAATACATTGGCCCACCGGAATACTCTCCGTTTTCATTTTTCACTCGATACTTCATCGCAAGGAGGGCTTCCGAGTATTTGGTTGCCATTCCTAACAAGCCGACGATCCACATCCAGAAAATTGCCCCGGGCCCACCAAGCGTCAAGGCTGTAGCGACACCCGCGATATTTCCGTTTCCGATTGTTGCTGATAGCGCTGTCATTAAAGTTTTAAAATTACTGATATCCCCCTGGGAATCCTTGGAGGTTTCGGTTTTATCCTCTTTCGTAAATGCGAGTTTAAAGGCATAAAACAGCTTACTGAACTGCAGCCCTTTTAACATAATGGTCAAAAACAACCCTGTCCCGAATAACAGGACCAAACTGGGAGTTCCCCATAGAACATCATTGATCTGGTTCAATATCTCTAGCATGATTACCCTCCTAATCCTGTTGCAACCGTCTATGTAGGGCGGTCTTTGATAATGTCCATGTTCTACCCTATCACGTTTTCAATCATAAACATTCGTTGAAACAACAAAATATAAGCGCTTACATTTGTGTGTAATGAACAAATGAAGGATTTTCTCGTTATAAAACAAATTGGTAGAGGGAAGGGTTCTAATAGGAGGTGTGAGGATGTCGAACCAAAAATCAGAAAAACAGAAATACATCGATCTTCATGTAGGGAAACATGATGTCTTTTTTAAGAAAACATACGATATTCTTTATACCATCAATGATGTGTTGCTTGGACTATGGTTCTTGATCGGTAGTATCTTCTTTTACTTTGAACATTTGAAAACCTGGGGTGTGACGCTCTTTGTCCTCGGAAGTATTCAAATGCTCATCCGCCCGACAATCCGGCTTGTTCATTATTTTCATATGAGGAAGGAATATGGAAAGCAGTATGAGAAAACCCGTGGTTCATGAATGATATGAATCACGGGTTTTCTTTTGGTGTACGACACACCTGTCTTTCTTCATTGAATAAAAAAGGACATATTTAAGTCGTTGTTTTAACAAATGCGGTTATCTAAACTTTCTTATAAGAGGTTGAATATTATGAGGAGGTTTCAATGTGGAAACGATAGAAGAACTCGAATCAGTCATGTGTACGCCGTCAGAAGCGTTAGTTGAAGATATTACGAAGATCAACGGAGATTTATTGATTTTAGGGGTAGGAGGAAAAATGGGACCTACGTTAGCGAAACTTGCTAAACATGCGATTGACCAGGCAGGAGTGCAGAAAAAGGTGATAGGGGTTTCGAGGTTTTCTAATGAAACGTTGCAGGAAGAGCTTCATGAACATGGAATTGAGACCATTGCTGCGGATTTATTGAAAGAGGAAGAACTTCAGGCCTTACCTGATATAGAAAATGTCATCTACATGGCAGGGAACAAATTTGGGACGACCGGCAATGAACATTTCACATGGGCGATGAATGCTTATTTACCTGGGAGAGTGGCGGAGAAGTTCAAAAATTCCAGGATCGTCTCCTTTTCCACAGGAAATGTATATCCTCAGACTCCGGTCGGTCATGGCGGGGCTTCGGAGGAGCATGCCACAGGACCAGTCGGCGAATATGGCCAATCCGTTTTAGGGCGGGAGCGTGTCTTCACGCACTTTTCTCATAAATATGGAACGCCTTTGTTACATCTCCGTCTCAATTATGCGATTGATCTGCGGTACGGTGTTTTATTGGAAGTCGCCAAGGCGGTGAATGAAGGCACTCCGATCGATTTGAACATGGGGCATGTGAATGTCATTTGGCAGGGGGATGCGAACGAGGTTGCCATTCGTTCCCTTTTACATTGTGACTCTCCTCCCGCCACCTTGAATATTACGGGGCCTGAGACACTATCTGTCAGATGGCTCGCAGAGAGATTTGGTGAAAAGCTCCACAAGCAGCCGGTTTTTACTGGGGAGGAGCAGGAGACGGCCCTGTTGAGCAATGCTTCTCGAGCTCATGAGGTTTTCGGATACCCGAACATCGGCATCCGTCAAATGCTGGATTGGACGGCGGATTGGGTGAAAGGTCAGGGACAGGTGTTGGATAAACCGACCCACTTTCAAGAACGAAAGGGGCAGTACTGATGGCACAAAACTTATCATCCTCCATTCGTACGTTGCTTCATGAAGGGACGGTCATTCCGGCCCACCCGCTTGCTCTGCACAAAGATCGTACGCTGGACGAAGAAAGGCAGCGGGCTTTGACGAATTACTACATCTCAAGCGGGGCCGGTGGAGTCGCGGTCGGTGTCCATACGACTCAATTTGAAATCAGGAACGAAGGCATTGATTTGTACGAAACGGTGCTGCGGATGGCCATTGAAGAAATCAATAAGGCCAAGCTGACTCGCCCGTTCATTAAAGTGGCTGGCGTCGTAGGAGAGCTGGATCAAGTGCAGGAAGAAGCGAAAATAGCCAAAGGTTTGGGGTATGACCTTGCGCTTGTCAGCATGGGAGGTCTTTCCCATTTAAGTGAAGAAGAGCATTTAGAACGAGTAAAGACCGTGGCAGAGACCATGCCGGTCTTCGGTTTTTATCTCCAGCCGGCTGTAGGCGGGCGTGTTTTCTCTTATGAATTCTGGCGTGCTTTCGCCGATATTCCAGGTGTGTATGCCATCAAATTGGCTCCCTTTGACCGATATCAAACCATTGATGTAGTGAGAGCCGTGTGCCATTCGGAACGAAGGGATGACATCGCTTTGTACACCGGGAATGATGATCATATTGTGGATGATCTTTTGACGACTTTTCGATTTAGGGTCGAAGGAAACGTTGTATCGAAACCGATTGTCGGCGGGCTCCTCGGACAATGGGCGGTCTGGACCTCTAAAGCAGTTACGCTGCTTGAGCAAGCAAAAGAAGCGAAACAGGACGGGCTCATTCCTGCTGAGTTGTTAACGGCAGGGGCGGAACTGACGGATGCGAATGCGGCTATTTTTGATGCGGCGAATGGTTTTAAAGGAAGTATTGCCGGGATCAATGAGATATTGAGACGCCAAGGCTTATTGCGTGAACGTATATGTCTAATGGAACACGAGCGGCTCAGCCCAGGGCAGGAAAAAGAAATCGATCGCATTCATGAAGACTACCCCCATTTACATGATAATGCATTCGTAAGAAATCACATTCAATCAGGGGTTTTATAATGTCGACTTTTTCAAATGAGAGACGCATCCATCCATCCACAGACGTACGGCGATTTTTTTATTCAAGTGAAGATCGCAATGAAATCAAGGACCTGACTCTCCAATACTGGAGAGGTGAATCGGATGAAGTGATTGAACGGGCTCGTCTGGCTAGTGAAAACACGTTTGTATTTACTCACCGGTGGGACATGGAACGCTGTGAAACACCGGTCACTTTTTCAATTAACATCGATTGGACGTTTCAGTTTCAGAACGATTTCGAGTGGACGGTGAACTTGAACCGCGCGCGCTTCATGGCAGAACTCGGGCAGGCTTATTGGTTAACCGGTGAAAAGAGCTTTGCGAGCCATTATATCCGCCTGATGAAAGACTGGATCCGTCAGAACCCATTGACAGAAAAAGAAATACTCGAGAGTCGGTCCCGTCATTACAATGTCAAGGATACCTGGAGGAAACTCGACAGCGGCATCAGAATATGCAACTGGATAAAGGGGTATTTCTGTGTCAGAGAATCTGAGGAGTGGGGAGAGGCCGAAGAAAAGCTGTTCCAGGAGGCGTTGGCTCTTCATGGAAAATATTTGAGTATCGCCTATACCGCTCATGATCAGCAAAGCAACTGGGGATTTTTAGAGACGAATGGCTTGTTCCAAATCGCCTTGTTATTTCCTCAGATTGAATGCTCAGACCAATGGATGGAGCTAGCTGTGAAGCGGATGGTCAATATGTGTCAGCTTCAAGTTTTTGAAGATGGAATGCACAATGAACAAAGCCCTATGTATCATCATGAAGTCCTGCACTGTTTATTTGAAACGGTCCTGCTGGCAAGAAAAAATCAACGGTCCATTCCTGCCATCATGGAGGATACGCTGAATCGAATGTTTACGGCTTCGCTTTCTTTCGTCAAGCCGAGTGGTTATCAACCGATGACAAGTGACAGTGACCATACGGACATCCGAGATGTGTTGAGCCGCGGTGCCCTGTTGTATGAAAGAAGTGATTTGAAGCATCAGGGTTATGACGTCCTGGATTTTGAAGGCCTTTGGTATTACGGGAAAGAGGGCTTTGATGTGTATGAGGGAATGGATGCAGCTGAACCAGCTTTTTGCTCGACTCATCTGGAGCAAAGTGGATATACCATCATGCGGAATGGATGGTCTCCTGACGAGCATTACCTCCTTTTTGATGGTGGCCAAATGGATATCATCAGGGCCCATGGCCACGATGATTTTCTCCATTTCGATTTAGTTGCGCATGGATCGGATATGATCATTGATCCAGGGCGGTACACGTACAAGGAGGATCAATACCGTCAGTATTTCAAAGAGTCTTTCCAGCACAACACCTGTAGTGTGGATGGGCGCTCGATTTCCACGTATTTTGATTCATGGCATTGGGAAGATGTCGCACAGCCTGTGGACAGCTTCTGGAGAGGGAATAAGGAGTTCGATTACGTCCAGTGTGGTCACAATGGATATTTGAGGCTTGAGGACCCTGTCCAGGTCAAGCGGCAGATGCTGTTCGTCAAGCCACATTATTGGGTGCTGGTCGATACGTTCAAGTCCAGGCATGTCCATGAATTTGCCCAGCACTTCCATTTCGCTGAACATACGAGCCTTCATTATGATTCTTCCAAAGGTAAGATTCAAGTCAAGGGAGGAGAAGGGGCGCATTTGGATATGACCTATCTTCAGGATGTCTCAATTACTCAAGAAGACTGCTGGATTTCCAGAGACTACAACCAAAAATCGAAGGCTATGAAAATGGTAAGTCGACAAAAAGGGAGCGGACAGACGACGTTCGTCACCATACTGAACCCTTATCGAGATCATGAAAAGCCTGATATGGAAATCCGTGAAGTGGACGTTTATAACACGCGTTCAGAGAAGATGTCGAAGGGTGAGGTTACAGCCTTTGAAGTGAAAAGGGGAGAAGAAAACGAGGTCCTGTTATTCTCTCATGATGGCCCGAAGAGCTTTCAATTTGCAGATACACAAATGACCGGAGATGTGCTCTTGGTTAAACGCAGTTGTGATGCAGAAGCATCGTTTATAATTAAAGTCTAAAACTTGATTTAAAAAAGGAATCCTTTCGCCTCTTGCAGGCTTTAGTGTAAACTTTCCGAACTTACACCTTTGCCGCAGGAGGCGTTTTATTTCCGGATCGCTTGAGGGAGCCATGAATGGTATGAAGTGATTGAAGCACCCCAATACGATACAGGATTCTCAACTGATTCCTTTTCTTTTTCTGTACTGCGTCGGTGTCATTCCCAACTGTTTTTTGAAGGTCTTGGTGAAGTGAGGGTAGTCGTTATACCCTAGATTCTCAGCGATTTCATAGGTTTTATATAAAGGGTTATTGAGCAGTTCTTTCGCTTTCTCTATTTTCAAATTCGTCAGGTACTGCTTGAAGCTCACACCGACTTCTGATTTGAATTCCATACTGAAATACGAGGAAGACATATTGATCGTATCCGCCACTTCACTTAACGTGAGGTTCTTTTCTGTAAAATTCGCTTCTATATATCGGACAGCCGTCCGAATGCTGTTTCGATGACCGATGTTCCGGAAGGATTTGATTTCCTCGAGAACCTTGTTGCACAAACGATTCAGTTCGGCCGTCATCTCCATCCGTTCCCGTGAAAAATCGACATCAGTGAATAACGGATGAGAATGAAAAGGTGAATGATGAGCCTCGAGCTCCCCCTGTAAGTACACCGTTAAATCTGCGTACATCCCTCGCATCACATCCGGATCCACCTGTAGGTGATTCAACTTCTTCGATAACTCCTCGGTCGTTTGGAAGACTTGATCCTCCTCGAGTAACCAAAGGTGCTCACCTAGACTCTCCGCATACGATTTGATCATAAGCAGGCATTCGCTTCGCTGTTTAGAGGACGTGTGATCATTTTCAAGCTGCCGGTAAACCTTCCTTAAAGAAGATAAAAACTGATCCGGCTTGATCGGTTTAAGCAGGAAATCGACCACACCATAGCGAATCGCTGTCTGCGCATATTCGAATTCGTCATATCCGGAGATGATGATGAATTTCGTATGCGGGTTTCTTTCCTTCACCTCTTTTATAAAATTCAACCCATTCATCTTCGGCATTCGGATATCCGTAATAACCAGGTCCGGAGTGGTTTCCTCCTGCAATTGCAGCGCTTCCTGCCCATCTTTGGCTTCTCCTGCTATTTCAAATCCTGTGTCATTCCCGCGGATCAACGCAGCGATGCTTTTCTTTATCAACTTTTCATCATCTACAGTAATCGCTTGATACATGGTCAAGCCTCCTTTTTCGTTTCATGAGTCAAATAGGGCAGGGTGATGACGATAACCGTCCCTTTCTCATTGGATCGCTCAATCGTTAAACCATACGGTTGTCCAAAAGTCGCATGAAGACGTCTGTGGACATTGTTCATACCGATTCTCTTCGTCGTTTTCTTCTCTTCCGAGGGTTCATTGGTTTGGAAAGCCTGATTGTAGGTGTCTTTTGTTGTCTGATCCATTCCGCTCCCATGGTCTACAATATACAGGGAGTAACCGAATTCATTCCTTTTCCCGTAAATGCCGATGAAGGAGGGAGCTAATCCATGATCTTCATACCCATGGATGAAGGCATTCTCGAGGATCGGCTGTAAAGTGATGCGTGCAGCCAGGACTTCCTTGATATCCTCTTCCTTGAAATCGTAGACGACGTTCAAGTCTTCGAAGCGCTCTTGTTGAATATCAAGATACGACCGAATCTGCTGGATTTCCTCCTTCAGGGTGACGACTTTCTTAGAATTGCTGACATTATATCTGAACATGTCTGCTAAAGAGGTCGTCATCCGGCTGATCATCCACTGATTTTCAATAATGGCATGAGAGTTGATGAGTTCGAGTGTGTTGTAAAGAAAGTGCGGGTTGATCTGCGATTGCATCGCTCTCAGTTCTGATTCCCTGTTTTTGATCTCCAGTTCTTTTTCCTTCAATTTCGAGTGGTGGACCTCTTCAATCAATCGATTAAGCTCGTCTGTCATGTTGTAAAAGCTCTCATATAAATCACTGACCTCATCATTCCGATAGAAGCGGAGGGGTTTGATTTTATTGAATTTCAATCGGCCGGACTGCGCTTTTTTCATAAGCTTCTGCAGGTTGATCAATGAATAGGTCAAAGAGAAGGAGAATCCTCCAACAAACAGTAAAGCTACACCAATGAGTGCAAGGCCGATCCAGATGGTGAGGTTTCTGAAACTCATCAAATTGGTCATGACGGCTTGCATCGGGACATTGGCAATCATCGTCCAGTTGGATTGATCGGATCGGTCCATGACCATGAGGGTCCGTTTGTCTTCGATCTGGTTGATCAGGAAGTTCTGGCTTTCCGTCTGATTCTCTTCGTAATCAAAAGTCTGGCCAAGCTCTGTCTGGTCAGGGTGGAAGATGATTCGATGATTCTCGTTGACAATCCAGACGCGGTTGAAGTGGCTTTCGGTGACTTCATTGATAATGTTATCGATTTGATTGAGGCGCAGATTGATGATAAGTAAACCGGAAGTCTCGAAGGTTTGGACATCGTAGACTTTACGGACCACAGTTAAGACAGGTGTGTCATAGATGAAGTCGATATTCATGATTTGATAAGCGTCCAACTGTTCGGTTTGTTTGAGAAGTTCTTGGTTTCTATTTCGGATCCGGTCCATATTCAGGATGTGATTGACCTGGCTGTAATTGTTGATCTGCATTCCAAACTGGTTGATGAGGGAAATGCCGAAAATATCAGACCTTCCTTCTAAAATACTGGAAAAGGCCTCTTCTTTGATGTCTTTATCCAATGTAAACCGTTCATAACGGCTGGTGGAGCCTGGAGGTAAATCCAAGTATCTTTGAATCGGTGACATCGAAACGATCGGGGCGGTGGATTGTTCTAAATCATTCAAGTAAAAGTCCAGGTATTCATTCGTTTGAGCGAGGAGATGCTGGCTGTTTTGGACTGCGTTATTTTCAATCGTTTTTGTTGATTTTCCATACCAGAAAAAACCGAGGATCAGCAGGGGGATACATACAAATACAAGAATGATCATAAAAAGCTTCGTATGAATCGAGTTCTTTTTCAACAGTACAAAGTTCATGCTCCCCCTCCTCCGTTAATATTTTGAATATTTATAATTTTATTGAAAAAAACACAAACTTTCAAATGGAATGACATTTTTTATTTTTACCAACAGCTTTAGAATAAGGGTTGTAAGCGATAACAAACATAGAGGGGGAAACAAGATGGCAGGCAAGTGGTTGAAGATTTCTGTACTTATTATGGCTTTTGTATTCATTTTAACAGGATGCTCGGATGAATCGGGTGGTGAGGCCGGTGCAAATTCTGATCAAACCGAAATCACGTTAGGGTTTTATTCCTCAGGAAGTGCGGATGAGAAAATGAATGAACTGATCAAGAAATTTGAGGAAGAACATCCGGACATCAAGGTCAACACACAAAATGCTCCATATCAACAGTTCTTCCAAAAGCTGGATACTCAAATCGCAGGAGGAACCGCACCTGATGTCTGGTTGTCTGACGGGGTGTTCGTTCAGAAATACGCGGAACGTGGAGCGGCGAAGGACCTGACGGAGTGGATCAATGAAGATTTAGACAAAGATGAATACTATGGTTTGGATTTCAATAAAGACTCCGATGGAAAGTATTGGGGCGTCCCTCAAGGAATACAAATCGGTGCCCTTTTCTACAACAAAGACATGTTTGATCAAGCGGGTGTCGATTATCCGGATGAAAGTTGGACATGGGAAGACCTGAAAGAAGCCGGTGCGAAGTTGACGATTGATACTGATGGAAAGAAAGCGGATGATGCTTCTTTCAAACCGGATAGTGTGAAACAGTACGGTTTGACGTTCTTCAATATTACCGAAGGCTGGATGCCAGTGATGAAGTCATATGGTGGAGGAGTTCTCGGGGAAGATTTACGGAACTCCATCATTGATTCGGAAGAAAACAAAGAAGCGATCAACTATATCGTGGATGGAATGGAACGGGGAATTTTCACAGATCCTTCTGACCTTCAGGCATTCCAAAGCCCGATGTCTCCATTCCCGAGTGAAACAGCTGCGATGCGGATCGGGATTTATGCAAGGACACTCGCCGCTAACGAAACAGGCGTGAATTATGATGTCACGGTGCTTCCGAAAGGCCCGGATGGAGAGAGATTCTCACCAACCATTGCGAACTCATGGGTCATCAGTGACAGTGCGTCCGATGAAAAAGCGAAAGCGGCCTGGGAATGGGTGAAGTATTGGGTCCAGGAAGATGAAGTCCAAAAAGAATGGGCGGCTCTGGGTGAAGCAGTGCCTGTGAAGAAATCTGTGGCGAACTCTGAACTGTTCTTAGGATCCGGGGATAAACCAGCCAATAAGCAGGCATTCCTTGACAGCTTTGAGCATGCGGGAACATTAGATGTTAACGCCGTTTGGTCTGAATGGGTGAAGAAATTCGGTGACAATATCAACCGCGCTTTTCTTAATGAAACGAGTGTAGAGGAAGCGCTGGAAAACGCAGACGAGGAAGTGCAGAAAGTATTGGATGAATTTTACGAAAACCAATAGAGAAGAAAGTGTGTGGCTGATATGAGCGATAACTTAAATCCGAAAAATGAATTCCCTGAGCAGCAAGGGGAGAAAAAGCAAAAGAAATCCAAGTTGACATTAGCCAAGCAGAAGAAACCGAAACCACCGAAGAAGAAGTGGTTGACGAATGAGGGGAAATGGGGGCTTTTCATGATTTCCCCCTACCTCATTCAGTTCATCGTCTTTATTGCTTTTACGTTGATTGCGTCGTTATATTTCAGCTTTTCCAGGTACGATATGCTCAATGCGCCTCAATGGATCGGACTTGATAATTACGACAAATTGATCAACGATCCGGTTTTCTGGAAGTCCTTATGGAACACGATTTATTTCACTGTCCTGTTTGTACCGACTCAGACCATCCTCGCTTTGATTTTAGCCACGGCTTTGAATCAAAGTTTGAAAGGGTTGAAGCTTTACCGGATGGCCCATTTCATTCCTGTCATTTCGTCCTGGACGGTCGTGTTGTATGTGGCGGATGCCATTTTTAATCCTCGTTTTGGATTAGCGAATGACCTGCTATTGAAACTGGGAATGGAGCCGCAGCAGTGGTTGAACGATGAAGCCCTTGTTATTCCAGTGCTGGTCGCCGTCGCCGTTTGGAAAGGGATCGGCTATATGATGATCATTTTCCTGGCCGGGTTGCAGAACGTCCCGGAAGATCTTTACGAAGCAGCGGATATCGAAGGTGCAGGGGTGCTGCAAAAGTTCAGGCACGTAACGGTACCCTTGATTTCTGGTACCACGTTCCTTGTTCTTGTCCTGAGTACCATCACAACTTTCCAGGCGTTTGAACAAATCTATGTCATGACAGGGAACTCCGGTGACATTACGGCCGCAGGTGGTCCGAATAATGCAAGTATGGTACTGATGCTTTATTTGTTCCAGCAAGGGTTCGCCTTCTTGAAGATGGGCTATGCCTCCGCCATCGCCTGGGTGCTGTTCCTGATCTTATTCGCCATTACGCTCGTCCAAGTGAAACTGCAGAACAAGTGGGTGCACTATGAGAAATAGAGGATCTAGAGGTGTTATCTATGAAAAATCCCAATAGGAAAAGGAAGATTGTCAGTTATCTAGTCATTACGTTCAGTGCGCTGATCATGCTGACGCCATTTGTGGCGGCGGCACTGAACTCTTTGAAATCCTACACACAATATACGGCGATACCGGTCGAATGGATTCCCAATCCTTTTAAATGGGAGAATTATATTGAAGTCTGGCGGATGACGGACTTCGCTCAATATGGGTGGAACAGTCTGGTCGTGACGGTGCTGTCTGTCCTTGGTGCATTATTCTCCTGTTCCATGGTCGCGTATGCGTTTGCCCGTCTGGACTTTCCTTTTAAAAATTCTTTGTTCGTCATGGTCCTTGGTACCTTGATGATCCCGCCGGTGGTTATGATCATCCCGCAATTTATCATCTTTAAGAATATGGGGTTTTTAGATACGCTCGTTCCCTTATGGATTTTGGAATGGCTCGCCCAACCGTTCGGGGTGTTCCTGATGAGGCAGGCGTTCCTATCAATCCCTAAGAGTTATGAGGAGGCTGCGAAATTGGATGGATGTTCTCCGTTTCAAACGTATTGGAGAATCTTCCTGCCGATGTGTAAGCCGCAGTTAGCGACACTGACGATTTTCACATTCATGACCAAATGGAACGAAATCATGGCCCCTGTCATCTACCTATCTTCAGAAGACAAATTCACGCTGCCCATTGGGGTATTGTCGATGTCCGGTGCCTGGTTCGGTAAGGAGCAGTACTTGGTGGCCGCGGCATTGATGACATTGATCCCTATCCTGATTGTCTTCCTGTTCACGGAGAAGTTCTTCGTACGCGGAGCCAGTTCATCTGGTCTGAAATAAAAGCTTGGCGATTCCCGTTCATAGGATGTGACTTCATATGAAAAAAAGGTTGTTGTTTGTCGGACAAAAAGAGATTTGGAATAAAGTAGAACGAGTAGCTGAGGAATTTCCTCTCCTCAAGGTGACCCCTCTTTTAAAAGAGGCGGATAGAGATCCAAGCTTTGATGGCCTCTCTTTATCTACCTTTGATGCTGTTCTGACTCCCATGTTTGAAAGTGAGAACCTGAAGAGGGAGTTCCCTGAAAAAACGGTTTATGAATTGACTTGCTCTCCAATGGCTTTAAACGCTGCCTTGAGCAAGTGGTTGTTCAGCCAAAACCAGGATTCAGAAGGTAAGTGGAGCATTGACTATAGGAGCAGGGAAGAAATCCGTATGCAGGTCATGGAGGAAAACCTTCCGCTTGAGAACCTGGAAATCTTTGAACATAGGAAAGAGATGAATGTGAACGACATTATCGCTCACCATAAGCGTGGTTTGGAAAATCAACATGATACAAACATCATTACCACTCACCCTCGTGTCTTCCAAGCTTTTCAGGCGATGGGGGAGGAGGTCCATTTGATCACACCCACCCACTCCTGCATCCGGACAGAAATACAAAAACTTGTTGATCGATGGAGTTCTCTGGAGCCTTCGTTTCCTTACAGGCTGGAAGGTCAGAAGTCACTAAAACACATGAAAAATATAGGCATCAGTGGAGCGACCATCTATCGCCTGATCGGGTTATGCCGAACCTTAGGCAGAGATAAAATGACAGCCGCAGAATTAGCGAAGGGGTTCTCCATCACCTTGAGAAGTGCACGCCGTATTCTTACAACACTGGAAAACCATAGTCTCGCCAAAATCATCGGAGAAGAGCAGTTCGGAGGAAGAGGACGTCCGAGATATGTCTATCAAGTGGATTTATCATCGTTTGAAGAAGGACTGACTTCCCTGTCTGCTCTTGGGTGAGTGGATGGTTTATGAAAGGAAGTGTACGATGAGCCGATTTTTAATGAATACCGTCCTGTTCGAAAGAAATCGCTGGGAGCCAGGTCGCAACCCATCCCTGAGTGTCAGTGAGTGGATGGGAAGGATGAAGGAGGATGGTTTTGATGGCATTGAATTATGGGAGAACCATGCATTGAAAAGCTCGGACGAAGAAATAGAAGCACTCAAAGCTCATTCATTGTCGGTTGAAATCTATAATTCTTATGTCTCTTTTGATGACGATCAGGATAAAGAGAGAGAGGAAGCGGCAGCCATGATTCACCGGTTACAGCCGAAGCAGGTGAAGTTTAATTTTGGAGATTCGGAAGCCTCGTTGGATGTGTATATTCGTAATCTTAAAGAGTGGGAGAAACAGCTCCCTGAAGATTGCGAACTGTTATGCGAGTGTCACCCAGGGACGGTCATGGAAGATCCTGAGACTGCCCGGGATGTTCTTGAACAACTCCGACCAATGGACGTCAAAGCGATCATCCATCCCTTCCATGCCCAGGTGGATCTGAAAGGATGGTTCGATCACTTAGAAGAAAAAATCGTTCATGCTCATGTAAGTCTCTTTAAAAACCATGTGTTTCATGCCTTGGAAGAAGAACCTGAATTCATTCAGGAACGTCTTCAAATTCTAAAGGACAGTAATTACCGTGGAAGTTTCTCGATGGAATTCACCAAAGGAGTAGCTGAAGCGGATGAGACACCACAAGAGATTTATACGCATGCGGTAAAAGACGTCTCTTATTTAAAGAGACAACTACAAAAGCAGGAGGTGCAAAGGTGATGTTAAACGTCGGTGTCATCGGTGGAGGGATAATCGCGCGAGAACACTTGGAAGCCATTCGATCCCTGGATGAACTTCAAGCGGTGGCATTGGCGGAGCTTGACGCCTCTAAAAGAGACGCTTTGTCCAGGGAGTTCGGGCTGAACGGGTACACGGATTATAAACAAATGATTCAGGAAACCACGCCGGATCTTGTCATCATCACCCTGCCCCACCACTTACATAAGGAGGCGGCGCTATTCTCTGCCGAGCAAGGCTGTCACCTTCTTCTTGAAAAACCGATGGCTCTGAATTCTATAGAGTGTAAGGAGATTCTGACAGCTGCAGCGGAGAACAACGTACAGTTGCTGGTCGGACATATTCAACACTATTTCCAGGAAAACAAGTGGGCGAAGCGGGTGATCCAGGAGCTGAAGCTGGGCGAATTGGTGTTTATTAATGAGACCCGTCATCTCCACTACTTTACAGATGACCGCCCGAAATGGTTTCTGGATCCGGATTGCTCCGGGGGAGGCATCATTATGAACATAGGAGCTCATTGCATTGATAAAATTCAATGGGTTGTGAATGAGCCGTTTACGAAAGTTATATCCAACTTATCCTATGCATCACCAGGGATTGAGGGAGCTGGACTGCTTCACTTGGAGACAGAATCAGGGATTCCCGTCAGCATTTCAATATCAGGATACAACCCGGTCCCCAAGCAGGTGACGGAATTTGTTTTCACCAACGGTATGATGAAGGTGGAGATAGGAAAAGGGGTGTGGGTCAGTAAAGATGGAAAGTATGAACAAGTGTATGCATCCAATCAGGACCACCCTTTTCAAGAGCAATTGATTGAGTTGGTAAATGGGATTACAGGAAAAGCTCCTATTGAAAATACGGGGGTGTACGGCAAGTCTATTATTCAAGTCATTGAATCCATCTATCAATCAGATCAGGAAGCGAAGTCTGTACGGTTATCTCATTCGTTCCAAGGGAAGGAGGAACTTCTTTGAACATAAGGTTGGAAGGCGATATTGAAGAATTTCAAGCAGCCCTGGATGAGCTTGCAGAAATTTATGGATGCAAGCTGGATAACGAGGGTGGTTTGCGGATCCGGGTGAAGCGGTGGGAGCATAAGAACCTGAAGGTCACCTTGAATGAAGAAGAAGGAGCTATTTTTTTCAATCAGCCGATTCATTTCTTCAGGGCATTGGGTCTTTTGTTGGAAAAAGCCGCTCACACCTCTACTTTCACCATTGAGGAAACCCCACAGTTCACCATGAACGGAATCATGCTCGACTGTTCCAGGAATGGTGTCATGAAGCCGGACCAAATCAAAACGATGGTCCGGATGATGGCCGTCATGGGATTGAATATGCTGATGCTTTATATGGAAGATACATACGAAATCGAAGAGCAGCCGTACTTTGGCTATAGGCGCGGCCGCTACAGTAAGGAAGAACTGAAGGAATTGGACGATTATGCGGATCAGTTCGGGATTGAATTGATTCCGAGCATTCAGACGCTTGCTCACCTGGCGACCTTCTTGCGGTGGGATGGGAATGAGGCATTGAAAGATACATCCGATATCCTGCTGTCAGGAGCAGGAGAAACATACGAACTGATTGAGCAGATGATCACCTCTGTGATGCAGCCATTCCGGACGAAGCGTATTCATATCGGTATGGATGAGGCGCATTTGTTAGGTAGAGGACAATATTTGAAGAAGTACGGATATCGTCCAAGCTTCGAGATCATGAATGATCATTTGAAGGAAGTCTTGCAGATCACTCGGAAGAAAGGCCTTGATCCGATGATATGGAGTGATATGTACTTCCGGTTAGGTTCTGAGAAAGGGCACTACTATGATTTGGGTGCACATATCCCGGAAGATGTCATCGAGGAGATGCCGAAAGATGTCCAGTATGTCTACTGGGATTACTATCATGAGGATGAGGAGTTTTACCGGACATTCCTGCAGAAGCATCAATCGTTCGGGGCAAAACCTTTGTTTGCTGGCGGAATCTGGACTTGGAATGGTGTTTCGATTCATTATCCAAAAACATTCCGTGTCATCGAGTCTTCCTACAGCGCTTGTAAAAAAGAAGGCATCCAGGAAGTCTTCTCCACCCTTTGGGGGGATAACGGAGCGGAAACCAACCCTTTTCAAAGTCTTCTAGGACTGCAGCTGGTTGCTGAACATGGCTATGCCGTGGAGCCGGATAGGAAGAAGGTCAGGGAACGATTTGCTTTCTGCACAGGAGCAGATATGGAAGCTTTTCTGAAAATTGGAGAGCTGGATCAACCTCCGGGGTATGAGGAGGGGGAATTGGAGCCTGCTAATCCATCTAAATATTTGCTGTGGCAGGACCCATTCGTCGGTTTGTTTGATAAACAAGGGGAAGGACTGCCTTTGAACACTTATTATGGAGACCTCCATCGTCAATTGGAGGAGGCTAAGAAAAAGGTGGGGACCTGGAGTTGGATCCTCGAGGTTCCCGGTCAAATCTGTGCTGTCTTAAGCCTGAAAAGCGAACTCAATCATCAGTTGAAGACCGCTTATGAGGAAAAGGATTCTCTAGCTCTGCAACAGATGAAAGAACAACTTCTGCCCAACCTATTTCTGGAGGTCGAGCGGTTAAGAGACATTCATTACGAACAATGGATGAAAGTGAACAAGCCTTTTGGATGGGAAGTTTTGGACATTCGATATGGGGGGTTAATGGCGAGGATTCGGACAGCGATCCGTAGACTGTCTGACTATTTGAGAGGCCACATTCCAGACCTTCCTGAACTCGAAGAAGCAAGGCTTCCATTTTCATCGCGGGAAAACGGGTATGTCAGGTGCAATGATTATCAGAGGATCGCATCGGCGAACCCGCTTTAATAGATCATAGAGAAGGGTGTGATCATCAAGGTTGGCAAATCGATTCTTGAGACGCAGGTGTATTAAAAATACAGGAGGGTTTTGATGATGAAATTATCTAAGAGAATAGGTTGGCTGACAGGTTTATGTGCTATGGCTTTCGTTTTCGTATTTCTCCCCGGGAGCATCTCAGCAGAAACAGCATCCGGCAAAGACAAAGCGATGTGGGCGTGGTTTCCGAATGAGGATATTAATACAGAGGAATCAAGAGAAGAGATGGTTTCCTTTGCAGAAGAAAAAGGTGTGAACGTGATTTACTTGAATATTGGTGCTAGGGAGGATCTGCCCTATATCCAAAAGCATCCCGAACAGTACCAGGCATTTATCCAGCTTGCCCATGCCAACGGAATTGAAGTCCACGCGTTAGATGGAGCGGCGGAATGGGCTTTAGCTGAGAATAGACATGTCGCCTTATCCCGTTTGTTCGATGTACTGGACTATAACCGGAAAGCCGGAGAAGACGAGAAGTTTGACGGTATCCAATTGGATATTGAACCCTATTTGCTGGATGAGTGGGATACAGATGAAAGAGCGGATGTCATCGACCAATACTTGAAAGGCTTGCACGTGATCGACTCTATCGTGCAATCCCCTAAAATGAAGAGTGATTTTGAGTTTATGGTGGCTATGCCGTTCTGGTTTGATGGAGAAAAATATGAAACCACGTATAAAGGCGTAACCAAGCCTCTTTCTGATCATGTCATGGATACCGTGACTGATGGTGTGGCCATCATGGCTTACCGTGATTTTGCGGAAGGAAGAGATTCTATTTCGTATCATACCGAGCATGAAATCCAATATGCCAATCAAATTGATAGCAAGGTCATACTTGGAGTAGAAACTCAATATTTGGAGCCATATGAGAAGGTCTCCTTCTTCGAAGAAGGGGAAGCCTATATGAATGAACAGCTTCAAATATTAGATGAACTTTATGAGAATGAACCTTCTTATGCCGGTCAGGCAATTCATAAATATCAAAGCTACCAGACGATGAAGCCATAATTCTGTAACAAGAAGAGTTAAAGGTATGGATTAGAAAAGCGCAACTCCTAAACGAGTTGCGCTTTTTTCATTAGTTTATTGTAGTAGAAAGATACTCTTTCACCACTTCATAGACATAGTCCTGGTTTGCTTCAGCTGTGTCCGGATTATACTCTCCGCCATTCGTTTTATTATTGGATAGTGTACGAATGCCGAGGTATGGTACATCGTAGGCTTTGGCGATTTGCGCACCGGCAGCGCCTTCCATCTCTTCGACAGAAGTTCCGAAGTTCTCATGGAACCACTGGATGCGGTCGACTTCATTGTTCCAGACATCTGTAGAACCAATCGTACCTTCGACGACTTTTCCTTCTTCATGCGTATCTTTGACGGCTTTGGCAGCTTTCAGCAGGTCTTTGTCTCCTTCAAAATAACGGATGTTTTCAGCATCAGGGTCTTCTCCAGCACTTCCTTCTGAAGCCATTAGATCCATAGGGATCCACTCTTTCGGAGCGATGCCTTCTCCATCTTCCAGATGTCCTGTTTTCAATGAACCAATGTTGACCGTTCTTTCTCCGAGGACGATATCAAAAACGTGCAAGTCAGGATCGTGACCACCGGATGTTCCCTGGTTGATGATGGCAGCTGGATCAAACTTTTCTATAGCGATCGCTGTAGCGGCAGCTGTATTTTCCATACCTTTTCCTGTTTTCATGACAATCACAGGATAACCATCGACTTTCCCTTTATAAAAGACGAAGTTCCCGGAAGTCTCTTCTTCTACATCCTCAAGCTTTGCTGCGAAGTTTTCGGCTTCAATAGGCATTGGACCTTGTATGAGAATGGGCTGCTGGTCGTTTTCTTCAGCAGATGCTTCTCCCTCTGCTGAACTCTGGCATCCTGCCAGAAGAGAAAAGGTTAGAGTGATGAATAGTAAGATTGCGAGTTTGCGAATGTTTTTCATGAGTAGCTCTCCCTTGATGTAGTACTCAATCACAAGTTGTACATCGTTTATCGCAAATAAAAAAGCCTGGAAAGTAACGAGCTACCTTCCAGACTACAAAAAGTTAAAACAAGGGTAAACGGCATCACTAAAAAATGTTGCATTTTAGGTGCAGATGGACTTGCTTCAACTCGTAGTCCAGTTCTTTCAATGGGAACTAGGTAGAAACGCTCAGACCTTATTACTGAGAATATACGAGTACGGTATGTAATTGGTTGTGGTGTAACTATAACAAAGACGTTTTAAATAAACAAGTAAAAAACGAACATTAATTCAAAATTTTAATTTAACGTTCGAATTAAGTGAGTTTTTTGTGGTTTTTTATATGTTTGGTAATGATTTACATGAAGATGAACGAACATTAGGAGTTTTCTGGAATGTGAAGTGGAAGAAGGTGGGTAAGATTGTTTAACCAATCGGCAGGGTGCCTCACTTGCATTTTTTTCCCTGACCTCCCATAACGACAGGAGGTCAGGTATTTTAAATAAGGGGAACATTTCACGGCCGTACCTTATATTCCAAACAAAGATAATACGAAGGTAGCGAGGCAGACGAAGACCAATAACCACAAACTGTATTTCAATGTCATTTTGAATAGAGCGGACTCTTGTCCAGTCTGTTTAACAGCTGCTGTCGCAATCGCGATGGACTGCGGAGAAATGAGTTTGGCCATGACGCCGCCAGCGGTGTTCGCAGCAAGCAGGAGCGCTGGGTTCGCCATAATCTGGTTCGCTGTCACCACTTGCAAATGTCCGAACAAAGCATTATTACTGACGACAGATCCTGTAATGAACACGCCCAGCCAGCCGAGGATTGGACTGACAAGAGGGAATAAATCTCCCGTCTTTGCTAATGCGAGTCCAATAGAAGAGCTTAAACCGGCAAAGTTTGATAGATTGGCAAATCCCATGACAAAGCAAATCGTCAGGATAGGAATCCATAGTTCCTGGATGGTCGTTCTTAGAGAATCCATTCCTTCCGGCAGTGTGATCGCGGAACTGAACCATCCGGTAAGCAGAACAGCAACCAATATCGCCGTTCCTGTTGCAGATAGTAAATTTAATTGGAAGATGGCATCTAAGGGAACGATTTCAGGTGAAATCGGAGGTGCCTTCTGGATTTCCTCATGTAAAAAAGGAACAGGAATCATGAGTGTTGTTTTTGCCAGGAACCCGCCTTCACTGAATAAGGCTTTAAAGGCAGGAAGGCTCCAAACGGTAATGACAGCCGTTAAAATATAAAAAGGAGACCAGGCTTTAATGATCTCTTTGATACTGTAAGTTTCCGTCTGCTGGACAGCTGGAGCATTCTCTTCTCTGTGAATGTTTTTCGGCTGCCATTTCCGTAAGAACAAGGCGAGTCCAGCCATACTTGCAAGAGCGGCAAGAATGTTGGCAAGTTCAGGGCCGAGGAACAGGATGGTAAAAATCTGAACGCCTGTGTAAATTCCGCTCACGACGAAAAGTGCAGGTAAGGTTTCTTTGACACCTTTTCTTCCATTAAGAAGGAACACGAGTAAAAAAGGAATGATGAAAGAAATCAAAGGTAAAAGATAAGCAAGAGTGCGGGACAATTCCATCGTTTCGAGGTTCCCCATCTGTGCACCAACAATGACAGGAATACCAATGGCTCCGAATGCTCCTGAAGCTGCGTTTGCAATCAAACATAAAGCGGCGGCTTTCAAAGGTCGGAAACCTAACTCGACAAGGAGAGCGGCACTGATGGCAATAGGGACACCGAACCCGGCTGCACCTTCCAAAAAGGCATTAAAGCTGAATCCGATGAGCAAAAGCTGCAGGCGCTGGTCCTGAGAGATGTTGGCTATACTTGAACGGATGACCGTGAATTTTCCGGTGCGCACTGCGATTTTGTATAACCAAACGGCCATAATGACGATGTAACCGATGGGCCACAGCCCATTGGCGATTCCATGAAAAGAAGCAGCTATCGCGTTCCCGACCGGCATCTCAAAGAATAGTACAGAAGACAGGACGCTTAAGATAAGGGTGAGAAGGGCAGCGAGAATGCCCTTCATCCGGAAACGCGTCAAGGCTAAAAAGAAGAAAATAATCGGCAGCGCAGCGACCAAAGCGCTCAGCCATACGTTTGAAAATGGATCATATTGTTGTAACCACATCCGTTATCACTCTTTCTGTACAGTCTAGTAAGTAGGTTTCACTTCGAAATGATCGGCCAGGATATTCTGGAGTACATCCGCGCTGTATTCCAGCTGCGTTTGTTCTTTTTCACTTAAGTTGAGCTCCACGATATTACGGATGCCCTGGCGATTGATGATGGCTGGGACACCGATATAAACATCTTGAAGATTGTACTCCCCATTCAAGTGAGCACTGACGGTCATCACACTGTTTTCATTACGAAGGATGGCTTTCGTAATCCGTGTCAGACCCATAGCTATGCCATAATAAGTAGCACCTTTTTTCTCAATGATTTGATACGCGGCATCCCTTACATTTGTGAAAATGTCCTCAAGGTCATCCATAGTGTAAGGTTCGTGGCGCCGGACCAGTTCAAGTACCGGTACTCCACCGATCGTCGCTTGACTCCATACAGGGAGTTCTGTGTCTCCATGCTCTCCTATGATATTGGCATGAACGTTTGTCGGATTGACATCAAAATATTCACCTAACAAATAACGGAACCTTCCGGAATCAAGGATTGTTCCACTTCCAATCACACGTTCTTTCGGAAGTCCGCTGAACTTCCATGTTGCATAAGTAAGAATATCCACGGGGTTCGTTGCGACAAGGAAAATGCCGTTGAATCCACTCGCCATCACTTGATCCACAATCGTTTTAAAAATTGATAAGTTCTTTTTCACAAGGTCCAAACGAGTTTCGCCGGGCTTTTGGTTGGCGCCTGCACATAGACAAACAATATCTGCATCTTTACAATCTTCATAATTTCCGTACCAGGTTTTTGTTGGGTTTGGAGCAAATACTTTTCCGTGATTCAGGTCCATGGCATCTCCCATGGCTTTGTTTTCATCCAAATCGATAATGACGAATTCCTGCGTCACAGATTGGTTCAACATTGCAAAAGCATAACTGCTTCCCACAGCTCCAGCTCCAATTAAGGCCACACGGTTTACACGGTTTGTAGTCATTTGAATTCCTCCATACAATCGCATTATGTTTGTGAATCATTTCACATATTTATTGTGCAATATTTCATCGGAAGATACAATAGTTTTTGTGAAGTATTTCACAAAATAACAATATACATAAGAAGTAAGCGATTTCTTGTTCAAAAATTGTACACAAATGGGTAGTGCTTTAAAATGAGCGTACGTTTACATGTATGTAAGGTATAAAAAAGCGAAGGGTAACGGTAGTCCGTTTGCCCTTCGCTTATTCGTCCTAGTTATCATTCGATTTTTTTGAGTTTCTCACGATTGTTCAAAGTGAGTAGGGAAAGATATTCTGTGTGATAGGAAATGGTATGGTCCCCTTGAGACGGGGGGACTTTGTTCGGCCAAGTGGTCATCGTTTATACTTCATTCCTATGATCATGATTGTTGGCGTAAACTTTGAGTGCTTCCACCAGCCCTTTACTTTCCGTTTCATCCAAGTCCATATAGATCCCATAATTAAACTGGGCGACTTTTTTCTTCCAAACGATGGTCCCAGGTAGGAGGAAATGCTGGCTATTCAGGTAGAAACTGATGGACAATTTGACCTCTTGTCCATCCTGGTGAGGAAGGTCCAGGTTTGTGTTCAACTTCATTCCCTGGGGGCTGATATCTATGATGTGGGCTTCACCTTTTGATGTATGCACCTCTTTTCTTCCTATTCTATGTATGCGGAAGAAAGCCTCGATCGGTTTTTTGAACTCATAGCGGAAGTAATCTTTCCTTTTATATCTCATGCTCCTAACCTCCCTGGTTGTTCAGTTGAACCTTTGTATGTTCATCATACGTTCCCGTTACTGGAAGGACAAGATATGGATGTATCATTAAAGGGATGAGAATCCGGGTATAGAAAAGAGGGAGATGGCAGTGATTTAGAAGCAAAGCCGTTTATGAGATAATGAAAGGAAGCGGCGGTCTGTTAGGATCGTCCACTACAACCGATATAAAGGAGTTTTCTTAATGACAAAGTTTGTTGGATATGTAGGAACCTATACAAAACAGGATAGTAAAGGTGTCTATCAATTTACCCTGGATACGGATAACAAGGAATTGAAAGATGTGAAATTAGCGGCTGAGCTGGCCAACCCGACTTATGTAACCGTGAGTGACGATCATAAGAACCTATATGCGGTGGCTAAAGAAGGAGAAAATGGCGGCGTAACGGCTTTTTCCATTCAAGAGGGAACGGGAGAGTTAACGAAATTAAACACGCAAACGGCTGCAGGATCTCCTCCGTGTCATGTAAGTGTCGATCACGAGAACAACACAGTAGTAACAGCGAATTACCATACAACGAATATTGTCTCTTACTTAACAAAGGAAGATGGATCTCTGAATCCAGCAACTGCCGTCGTGGAACATGAGGGTACGGGCCCACATGAACGACAGGAGAAACCACACATGCATTACGCAGGTTTTACTCCGGATGAAAAATATGTGATCGCGATTGACCTTGGAAGTGACCGCGTGATCACATACGCCGCTGATCAAGGGGATTTAACTCAAGTCCAAGTGTTCAATACAGCTCCTGGCAGTGGACCTAGACATATCACCTTCCACCCGAATCAAAAATACGCTTATGTGATGACCGAGCTGAGTTCAGAAGTGCTCGTGCTTCATTATGACGAGAAAGATGGTAGCTTTACAGAACACCAAGCGATTAAAACGATTCCGGATGGTTTTAACGAAACCAATGACGGAAGTGCCATCCATATTTCTTCAGATGGACAATTCGTGTATGCCGGAAATCGCGGACATAACTCCATTGCTTCCTATAAAGTCGATCAAGACACGGGTCAGTTGACCTTTGTTGAATGGACGTCCACAGAAGGGAACTGGCCGCGTGACTTTGTGTTGGATCCTACGGAAGAATTCTTAATTGCTACGAATCAGAAATCAAACACGATGACATTGTTTGAAAGAGACAAAGAGACAGGGAAGCTTTCCCTCGTTCAATCGGATGTTCATGTTCCGGAACCTGTTTGTGTAAAGTTTATTTGAAATACTAAATCCGTCTTAGGAGAAAGTTATTGAGATGGATTCAGATACTAGATGAGAGCCTTGGCAGAATTAGCAGGGAGTCCGGTTTTGAGCAGAACCTGTTGGTTCCTGTTTTTCGGATAAGATGTTCAAAGCAACGCTTATTTGGATAATTAGAGAACAGCGCAGCATTCGCAGATGGGTGCTGCGCATTTTTTGGAATTTTTGTAGCGGGGTAATGCGTAGAGTAGTTGTTTTAACTTCTAAGTATGGGAACAAATTTCAATGCTCTTTCCATTTAAAAGAAGGACGGGTGAAGGTAAATGAGCTTGCGCCAAAGAATATTTGTAATCGGTTGGATTGCTTTTGTACTGTACGCCATTTTTCTAGCTCCTGAAGGTAGTCACGGATATCTCCAACAATTAATGACCATGGATGATCCTGATCCTTTCCTATTGATGATTTTCAGCTTTCTTGGCATCTATCCGCTCGTTTTTGTTTCTCTGCTTATCGGAGAAGATCGCAGCCGTCTACCGTTATGGCCATTTCTTTTGGGAATGTTCATGCTTGGTGCCTTTGCACTAATGCCCTATTTTTTCTTATCAAACGCAAGGAATATGAGAGAAGGAAGGGTCCCGGGCTGGTTGGTGAAAGTCTTTCATACTCGATTTTTCATTTTTATTCTTATAATCGTTACTGTCGTTTTATTATGGTACGGAATCGTCTACGGGGATTTTATCTCCTATAGCCAGGCCTTCCAAATATCTAATTTTGTTCATGTAATGACCATTGATTTTATTGTATTAACTGGATTGTCTATTTTCGTCATCTACTGGAAAGAACATAGAAGAGGGAGAGCTAACCAGCGACACTGGATTGGGATCATTCCTATATTTGGAGCGCTTTTCTATTTGTTGCGGCTGAAAGAGGAGTCGTGAGTTTTATAATTTCTTAGAATTCAATGTTTGAGATATTAAACGGGTGGGTACTTATATCCTATATAATTATGAAACGTCATTTTTCTACAATTTCCCATAAAATCTTCTATGTTATGAAAGGAGAATGAAAATGAGAGAAGATATGCTGAGAGTGTTGGACCAAAGAGATTTTCTCGTTAAAGAAAACCAGAGGCTTCAGGAAGAGTTGGAAGCAGAGAGAAACAAGCTGCAGCAGTTGATGAAAGAACAAGAACATCAAGATAGAGAGCGCTCCCTTTCTACAATGGGTGCCTAAATGAATAAGTGTTATACGAACTCAAACGGTGATGATTGAATCTTCCTCGTTTGAGTTTTTGTTTATTTTCAGCCTGTGGCCCCCTCTTCAAGAGAAAGTACTTAATTTCTTTTTCTAACTTCACATTTCGTTAAAAAAGAAGCAGTGAAACCACCACCGTCATCTTTTGTGTATTATGAAACAAGCCACATATGCGTGGCTTTTAAGCATCAATTTTCAGTTGTTGTCTTGCAAAATCACGATAGAGCCTATGCTTTTGGAATAACTCTTCATGAGTGCCGATTCCTGTCACTTTTCCTTTCTCTAAGAAAACAATTTGATCAGCATCGACAATGGTAGATAGACGATGAGCGATGACGAGTGTCGTCCGTCCTTTCATCAAGTTTTTCAACGCTTGTTGAACCACGATTTCTGATTGACTGTCGAGACTGGAAGTGGCTTCGTCCAGCATAAGAATTTCAGGATCCCTGAGAAGGGCGCGGGCAATTGCGATGCGCTGTCTTTGCCCACCTGATAATTTAATTCCTCGTTCGCCGACTTCTGTATCGTATCCGTGTGACAATGATTGAATAAACGTATTCGCATAAGCCATTTCTGCGGCGGCGTGTACTTTTTCTATAGGAATGTCCCCTTCCAAGCCGTAGGTTAAGTTGTCCATGATCGTACCTGCATAAAGAGGACTTTCCTGAGAAACGTATCCAATCATGGTGCGCCAGGATTTAAGATTATAGGTTGAAATCGGTTCTTCGCCATAAAGAATCGTCCCCTTAGAAGGGGAATAAAACTGTTCGATCAGAGAAAACATCGTTGTTTTCCCACTTCCACTAGGTCCGACGATCGCTGTTACGGCACCTTTTTTTGCTGTAAAGGATACATCTTCTAAAATAGGTTCTTCAGGCTGGTAGCCAAAAGAAATCCCCTGAACGGCGAGGTTGTGGTCAAAAGACTTCACCTCCGTTCCATCCTGCAAATCTTCACCGTCCAACGATAAAATCGATAGCACTTTTTCTGTTGCCCCTACTGTCTTTTGGAATTGGGTGGTGAATACGACAATTTGTGTAATTGGCATGATGATTTGGAACAAATATATGAAGAAAGCAGCGAGCTCTCCTGGTGTCATGGCTCCTGAAGTTACCCGGACACCACCGAAGCCGATGATTAGAACAAGGACAACAATGATGAGTGAAGAAACAAGGGGCGCCATTAAAGATTGGATGACACCTTCACGTAATCCTAAGGAATACAATTTCTTAATTCCTGATTTCCCTTTGTTCCATTCCCGATCTTCGGCATTGGAAGCTTTTACAAGACGTATTTCTGAGATGACCCGGGTCAAATGAGCAGAAAATCCGGCGGTTTCCTTTTGAAGGTTCCGAGAGATATTAGCCATTTTCTTTCCAATGGGAATAAGAAAAAGGAGAGCTAACGGAATAATGGAAAACATGACGAGCGTCAACGGCCAATCCAAATAAAAAAGGATGATAATCGCCCCGACGACAGAAATGATCCCGGTAATTAAGCCGGTGAAATGCTCGGTAATCAGGTTTTTGATAACACCTGTATCGTTTGTCATACGACTGACGGCATCTCCCGTTTCATGTTCATCATAGTAGGAAACCGGAAGGACGAGGAGTTTCTGCCACAACTGCTCCCGCAATGAAGCAATGATATGCTGTCCGACTTTGGCAAGGAAATAGACAGACACACCTCCAGCTACGGCCTGGACAAAGAAAGCAATAACTATGCCTGCTATCACAGTTGTATTTAAATCGTTCAGATCAAAATTGTCGATTAACTGACTGGCAAGTAAAGGAATAGCAAGGCCTGCCACCGTTGTAAGTAAACTTAAGAATAATGCGATCGAGAAAATGAGCTTGGGCGGGTGGGTCGCCCGTATCAATTGTAGAAGCTGTTTCCATTTCGGCTGCATAGGTAGTCATCACCTTTGATTCATAGAGTACTTCTATTATATCGAAAGTTACCCTCCCGCTTACAATTTCTTGATTACGTTTCTTATCCTTTTTATATGATTGATGGTAAGAGTCCTGGAGTGGATTCCCCTCATTAGAAATCGACCGTTTGGTTTTTCCCTTCCTAAATTGTGGAATGTAAATAACCATAACATCAACAACTAAAAGGAGACATGTTCATATGGACAGACAAACACGATTAGGAAAATCAGAGCTCTATGTAAATCCCATCGGCCTTGGAACCAATGCCGTCGGTGGTCACAATATTTACCCGAACCTTGATGAAGAAGCAGGTAAAGAGGTGGTACGTACAGCCTTGAATCATGGAATGAACTTTCTGGATACAGCGTTTATCTATGGTCCTGAACGATCGGAAGAGTTGGTCGGAGAAGTGATGAAGGAATACAAGCGTGAAGATATTATTCTTGCTACAAAAGGTGCTCATCAGTTCAAAGGCGAAGATGTCGTCTTCAACAACTCCCCGGATTTTCTGAAAAAATCCGTAGAGGATAGCCTGCAGCGTCTCCGCACGGATTATATTGATTTGTTTTACATTCATTTTCCTGATGAATCCACACCAAAAGATGAAGCCGTAGGTGCCTTGAAAGAGTTGAAAGACGAAGGGAAAATTCGATCCATCGGTGTATCGAACTTTTCGGTCGATCAACTGAAAGAAGCGGATAAAGACGGATACGTAGATGTTATTCAGAGTGAATATAACCTGTTCAAACGTGAAGCGGAGAAGGAAATGCTTCCTTACACAGCTGAAAATGAGATCTCTTTCATTTCATACTTTCCATTTGCCTCTGGTCTCCTCGCAGGAAAGTATAATGAAAACACGACGTTTGATGACTTCCGTGCGAAGAATCCTCTTTTCCAGGGGGAGAATTTCAAGCGGAATTTAGAAAAGGTGGAGCAGCTGAGACCGATAGCGGAAGAGAAAAATGTGGCAATCCCTCACATTGTTTTAGCGTGGTACTTGAATCAGCCCTCCATTGACGCCGTAATTCCTGGAGCTAAACGTACGGAACAGGTCGTAGATAACTTGAAGACGTTGGATGTTAAGTTATCGGAGGAAGAAATTAGTAAGGTCGATAATATATTTTCGTAAGGTTCTAGAGAATCTGGGAGGATGCTGATGGGAAAAAGTCTTATAACCCTTAGTGTTATTTTTATATGGATTTTAGTCTACTCGTTGTTATTTTTCCTGGTACCTAATCCCGTTTTGAAATACTCGTTGATTTGCTTAAGCTTGCTGCCTTTGTTTTATTTACAAGCGAAATGGATAAAAAAAATATGAGAACAATAAAGGTTGAAGAAAGAGTGCGCTGTTGTCCCGGCGCACTCTTTCTTTTTGTATTTTCAAGAAAGCAAAACCGTTTATTGTACTAATTTTCTGAAAAGTGTTGACATTCAGTCAATTGAATAGCACAATAGGACTTAAGATTTCTGTATACAGTATACAGAATACGAAGCACAGAATACTGAAGCAATGGAGGAAGGTTTCGTGGAAAGAATTGCTCGTACAGAAACATTGATGGAACAAGCCTACAAGGCGATAAAAGCATCCATCATCAACAATGAAGTGGTTCCCGGTGATTACTTGACGGAGGAGAAAATTGCTTCGCAGTTGGGAATCAGCCGGACACCCATTCGCGAGGCATTGAAGAAGTTAGCCTTTGAAGGGCTTGTGGAGGTGAAGAAGGGAAGTAAGGCAAGAGTCAGTTCGGTATCACCAGAGAATGCTCATGATTTCCTACTTGTGCGGGAGCGTTTAGAGTCGATGGCTGCAGGGTTGGCGTGCACTCTTGCGACAGAAGAGGATGTGAAAGAGCTGCGCAGATTGTCAGACATGCAGCGAACTTCTATTGATGAACAGAATTTCCATAAGTTTATTGATCTCGATTATGCGTTTCACTCGTACATTGCTGATATATCTGGAAATAAGAAATTGAAAGAGTTCATTGAGAATTTAAATAGTCAGATTCAGCGTTTTCTGATTTTGACGAGTACACTTTCCGATAGTGCCATCGGTGCGGTAGAAGAACATTATCATGTCATTGATGCGATCGAGAACAATGATCCAAAAGAAGCAGAGCAGGCGATGGAGACACATATCCAACAAGTTACGAGAAGAATCATTAATCACAAAGGGGAGGAAGTTAAAAGATGAAAAAATGGTTATTGCCGATTGCCGGGTTGTTAGTATCTTCTGCATTAGTAGGGTGTAGCAGTGATGAAGCAAGTTCAGAGGGAGGGGGGGAAACCTACGAAATTCAAGTCGCCCACCTCGTCAGTGAAGAACAGTCGACACACGTCGCATTGGAATCTTTTATCGAACGTGTGGAGGAACGATCGGATGGGCAACTACAGATAGAGGCCTACCCGAACGGATCGTTATATGCTTCTGACCGTGAAGCTATTGAAGCAGTTCAAATGGGGAACCTTGAGATGACGATTCCAGCCGTCGCTCCTCTTTCCGGGTTTAACAGTAAATTCATGGTTTTTGATCTACCGTTCCTTTTTAAAACAAAAGAAGCTGCTTATTCTGCGCTGGATGGAGAACTTGGCGAATCTTTGTTGAAAGACCTTGAAGATGAAGGATTCAAGGGTCTGGCTTTCGGGGAGAATGGTTTCCGACACATTCTCAATAATGAAGGCCCGATTGAAACTCCGAGTGATTTGGAAGGGTTGAAGCTGAGAACCATGGAAAACCCTGTCCACACGGATACATTTAATGCCCTCGGTGCAAATGCTTCTCCATTTGCCTTTGGTGAACTTTATACCTCTTTGCAGCAAGGTACATACGATGCGATGGAAAGTCCTGTATCCCTTGTCTACACAAACAAATTCTACGAAGTCCAGGATTATTTGACAGTCAGTGGCCACTTTTACGCCGCGACCATTCTACTTACGAACAAAGAGTTTATGGACAGCCTCCCAGAAGAACTACAGACGATTCTCCAAGAAGAAGCAGAAACCTACAGAGACGAACAACGTAAACTTGCCAGTGAGCAGGATGAGCAGTTCCTGAAAGAACTGCAGGAAAACGAAGGATTGAAAGTTAATGAATTGACACCTGAACAGAAGGAGAAATTCATTGAAGCGACTCAATCGGTTTATGACGAATATGAAGATGAAATCGGTGCTGACTTGATTGAACAAGCGAAAGCAGCAAACGAATAACAAAGGGGATCGGTGAGGTGGTGAGCCTCACCGGACTCTACTCTTTTATACAGTGATTGAAAGAGGCGTGATTATCAAAGGAGAGACACAATGAAGAAATTTATAGATGAAAGGTTAGAAGAAATACTCATTGTCATCACAATGGCCTTAATGGTACTTCTCATTTTTTATCAAGTGGTATCCCGTTACGTGTTTAACGATTCGATGAGCTGGACAGAAGAATTGGCTCGTTACGTACATATTTGGCAGGTTTGGATTGCTGCTAGTTTTGCCGTCCGTAAAGGCAAACATATCAAAGTGGAAATGTTCAAAGATTTACTGCCTCCTTTATTCAGAAAAATCATAGACTTTATTGCCCTTGGGCTTTGGTTCTTCGTCGCAGTTACGCTTGCTTATGTGGGAAGTGAAGTAATCCTCAGTTTAATTGAGCAGGGACAAGTATCCCCGGCGATGAGAGTTCCAATGTGGTGGGCGTATCTTGCGATTCCGGTAGGTGGTTTATTAATGTCCATCCGTTTGATTCAGCAATTCATTTTCCTCATCAAGAATCCGGATCGAGAATACTCTTCTTCGGAAGGTGAACCATTATGACGATATTAATCCTGTTTGGTACGTTGTTTCTATTTATCATTATTAATGTTCCTATTGCTATTGCTCTAGGTTTGTCATCCATTTTCACCATTTTATTTGCTACAAATATGAATTTGACCATTGTTGCCCAGCGTGCATTCACTTCACTTGATTCATTTCCTTTAATGGCCATTCCGTTCTTTATGCTGGCTGGAATCTTAATGGGGAAAGGCGGAGTATCCAAGAGGATTCTTAACTTCGCCAGTGCGCTTGTTGGCTGGATCGTCGGAGGGCTTGCGATGGTTACGGTAGTAGCTTGTATGTTTTTCTCCGCTATTTCCGGATCCGGGCCGGCGACGGTGGCTGCTATTGGATCGTTTATGATTCCAGAAATGAAGCGCAGGAATTATGGCGAAGGATTCGCTTCTGCCCTGACGGCCGCTTCCGGATCCATTGGCGTCATTATTCCACCTAGTATTCCTTTCGTATTGTACGGGGTTGTCGGGAGTGTTTCAGTCGGAAGCATGTTCCTGGCAGGGATTATTCCGGGCATTATTATCGGTATTAGTTTGCTCGCCATTTCTTATGTCATTTCAAAGAAGAACGATTACAAACCAGCGGTTGAGTCTTTTTCTTTTAAAGATGTGCTTCGCACATTTTGGGATGCGAAGTGGGCGCTGCTTATCCCTTTCATCATTCTTGGTGGAATTTACGGGAGTGTGTTTTCCCCTACGGAAGCAGCCGTTGTGGCCGTGGTTTATGCCATCGTAGTTGGTCTGTTCGTTTACCGTGAACTGAGCTGGAAAGATGTTTATGACTCTCTGTCTGAAGCAGCCGTCATTAACGGAGCGACAATGATTATCATTGGTTTGTCGATTTCGTTTTCTTTCCTCATGACTTCCGAACGTGTTCCGATGACCATTGCCGAGTTCTTGACGAATCTTTCACAAAATCCGTTCGTCATTCTGCTTTTGATTAACATCTTACTCCTGATTGTGGGAGCATTCATTGATACGATTTCCGCACTTGTTGTTCTGGCGCCAATCCTACTGCCTGTGGTTACCGGACTTGGAGTGGATCCTGTCCACTTTGGAGTCATCCTGGTGGCGAACCTGGCAATTGGGTTCATTACTCCTCCAGTAGGCGTTAACTTATTCGTTGCCTCTAACATAAGCGGAACGAGAATCGAGAGCATTTCGAAAGCGATTCTGCCGATTTTAATGGTGTTAATCGTATCCTTATTGATCATTACCTTTGTTCCTTCATTATCTCTATATCTACCAGAACTTTATAACGGGAGGTAACCAGCTATGATTGTAAGCACGTCGGATGAATGGAGGCAGGCCCATGTCGAAAGCTGGCAGCGGGAAAATAAAGAAGACGTCTTCATATATTCGTGCATTGAAGAAGTACCTATAGAAGTACGTAAAGAGACGGATGTTTTAATTACATTTGGTAATGATTTGACCAAAGAGAACATACACCACTTTGAATCTTTGAAATGGATTCAACTCTTAAGTGCAGGTTTAGAAGATCTTCCTTTTCATGAACTAAGAGAAAAGAAACTACTGATTACAAATGCCCGAGGTGTTCATTGCCGGTCGATGAAGGAATATGTGATCGGGGCAATGCTCCATTTTGAAAAACATTTCCACCGTTTCCTGCAGTTAAAAGAAAACCGTGTATGGGAAAGGGAGACCTTGGTCGGGGAACTGGTCGACCGCAAAGTGCTGGTTTTTGGTACAGGAACCATAGGCTGCGAAATCGGGGAAACGGCTCAGTTTTTCGGGATGAGGATCGATGGTGTGAATACGAAGGGAAGTGTGAAAGAACCTTTTGAACGAGTGTACACCATGGCGGAAGGTTTGGAGCGCATTGAAGAATATGATTATGTGCTTTCCGTTCTTCCTTATACTCCGTCCACGAAAAACATTTTCTCAGATGAAGTGCTTGGCCGTCTTCATTCGGATGCCGTATTCATGAATCTCGGACGTGGGGGTGTCGTGGATGAAGAGGCGCTTGCTGTTCATCTGAAGCAGGAAAAGATTAAAGGAGCCGTACTGGATGTATTTGTCGAGGAACCTCTTCCTCGTGACCATGCTTTCTGGGGATTGCCGAACTTATTGTTGACGCCTCACATGTCAGCGAAATCCGATCATTACATGACGAGGTGTATGGAAATCCTGTTGGAAAACTATCGGAACTTCACCCAAAACGAGCAGCATAGAATGAGAAATCTCGTAGACCTGGCTAAATATTACTAAAGGAAGGAGCGTTCGTATGACTCTATCATCTCAAGCTGATGCATTACAACCTAAGAGTCCGGAGACCCTGTACGCAGAAATCAAAGACCTTGAGGACGCGGAAAAAATTGAACGACTGACAGAGGCTCTTGTACATATTCCAAGCATTAACGGGACCTCAGGGGAAGTGACAATCGCTGAGTATTTGGAAGCGTTTATCCGAGCGATTCCCTATTTTAAAAATCATCCGGAAGCTGTATGGACGCAGCCCTTGAAGAATGACTTTCTAGGGAGAAAAAATGTCTATGCCATCATCCGAAATCCCAAGCATACAAAAACGGTACTCTATCACTCTCACATGGATACGGTAGGCATTGACGATTTTGGAAAACTGAAGGGTCTTGCCTATCACCCGGATCAACTGAGAGAGCATTTTGCCAAACATGGACCGACGGCTGAAGTTCGCGGTCACGCACGAAGTGAGGAGTGGATGTTCGGGCGTGGTTCTGTGGATATGAAGAGTGGAATTGCGGTTCACGTCATCAACCTCATCCATTTTTCTGAACGGGCAGAGGAACTTGAGGGAAATGTACTTCTCATGCTGAATCCAATAGAAGAAAACGAGCACACGGGAATTATAGACTCCGTGGTTGAGCTTAAACGTCTCCAGGAAGAGTGGAAGCTGGATTTAAAGGTGGCGATTAACAATGACTTCGTCACGGAGCTGTATCCAGGAGATCCGAACTACTATATTTACACCGGGGCCATTGGGAAATTGCTTCCGTGTTTTTCGATTTTTGGAAGAGAAGCTCACGTCGGGGAAACGCTGACAGGAGTTGATCCTACTTTGATCTCAGCAGAAATCAACCGACGTATCAACAACAACATGGAATTATCTGAGCGCATCAATGGCGAACACATGTTACCGCCAACGTGTCTGCAGCAGCGTGATCAGAAAGATTTCTATAATGTACAGACCCCTCTCCACAGCCGGTTGTACTTCAATTATTTCATCTATGAGTCTTCTCCAGATGAAGTCATGGAAAAGCTCGTAGCCAAAGCGGCTGAAGCGTGTGCATCCACACAGACGCACATGGAAAGGCAGTACCAGACTTTCTTGAATACAGGGAACTACCCGGATCAGGAATCCCTCAGCTGGGATGTTTCCATTTATACATATGAAGAGTATGTTCGTCACCTTGAAAGACAAGGGATCGATGTCAGAACCTTCATTGACGAGCTGGATTACTCTCAGGACAACATGGATAAACGGGATATTGCTTTCCATGTCGTAGAAAGTTTACAGAATGTTGACCCTGACAAGCAGCCAAAGGTCGTTATTTTTTTTGCTCCACCTTACTGTCCCCATAACTTTTTGCGGGAAGAGGTCGAGAGCGAAAAGAGAATCATAGACGTGCTTCAGGAAGTGACCAGTCACAATAAAGATCAGGTGGAAGGAACTTTTGCAGTCAAGAAGTTCTTCCCATTCTTATCGGACAGCAGTTATTTATCGCTGCATGATTCAGAGGAAGAAGTGCAGTCATTGATTGATAATTTTCCAGAGTATCATGAAATTTACCCTGTCCCGATCCAGGAGATCCGTAAGCTGAATATTCCCTCGATCAACATGGGTGTCTATGGAAAGGATGCACACAAATATACGGAACGTGTTTATAAACCATACACATTCACAACTCTGCCCCAACTGACGCGTCAAGTAACTGAGAAAATCTTTCAAAACTAGGAGGTACAAACAATGGTGCAAATGACAAAAAGCCTGTATGAACGAGCGAGCGAAGTGACACCCCCGACGGCTTCCCGGGCGACGACTTTAGGAATGGTGAAAGCGGAAGGACATTATCTCTTCAGTGAGGATGGAACGAAGTATCTGGATTTTGCCAGTGGTGTGGCGGTGACCAATGTCGGCCATAACCACCCGAAAGTTGTGGAGGCCGCGAAATCCCAGCTGGATGAAATGATCCATGGAGGCCACAATGTCGTCTATTACCCATCATACGTGAAGCTCGCGGAGAAGCTGAACGAGTTGAACGGTGGCGATCAGATGGTGTATTTCAGTAATAGCGGAGCAGAAGCAAATGAAGGCGCTATTAAACTTGCAAAAAAAGTAACGAAACGTCCAGCGGTGATCTCCTTTAAACGAGGATTTCATGGTCGAACGATTGCTGCTACATCGATTACAGCCTCGAACGCCGCGTACCGCAAAGATTATGAAGGCCTGCTTCCGAGTGTCTATTATGCCGATTATCCGTATGCTTACCAGACGGGTCTTTCAGAAGAAGCGGAAGTGGAACGCTGCCTCGCTCAACTACAGGAAGTGTTTGATTTCCAAGTGCATCCTGAGAGTGTAGCTGCCATTATTCTTGAGCCTGTACAAGGGGAAGGTGGGTATATTGTCCCGCCAAAAAGCTTTTTGGAAAAACTTCGCACCCTTTGTGACGAGCATGGAATCCTGCTTATTTTTGATGAAATTCAAACAGGTTTCGGCCGTACGGGGGAGATGTTCGCCTATCAGCATTTCGGTGTGAAACCGGATATCTTGACGCTTGCGAAAGGAATTGCGGCAGGATTCCCACTCAGTGGGATTGTGGCACCGAAAAAAATCATGGAACAGTGGCCGGCAGGTACGCACGGAGGGACTTATGGCGGAAACCCTGTGGCTTGTGCCGCATCTCTCGCGTCCATAGATATTTTAGAAAAAGAAGGGTTGCCGAATGCTAAAAATCAAGGCGCTTATTTTAAGGAAGCCCTTTTTCAATTGAAAGAGCGGGTGCAGGGGATCGGAGACGTTCGTGGTGTCGGACTGATGCTCGCCATTGAACTTCGAAAAGAAGACGGATCCCCTGACCCTGATATGCTTTCTAAAATCAGAGCAGTCGCGTTGGACGAAGGCATTATTCTATTAGGTTGTGGGACGAAGAAAAACGTGTTGCGTTTCATTCCACCAACGACTGTCAAACGGGAAGAAATTGATCGAGTCATCGACGTTGTTGAGCGAGTTTTGAAGGATAATTAGGGGGGACCTTTCATGTTATATATTGATGGACAATGGACAAATAGCCAGTCAGGAGAACAACTGGATGTAACAAATCCTGCGACAAGAGATGTGATTCAACAAGTGGCGAAAGGGGGAGCCGAAGATTCTTTGCAGGCGATCGATGCTGCGGATCGTTCGTTTGCAGCATGGAAGAAGTTGACCGCCAAAGAGCGCGGTGCCTACCTTGTTAAAGCGGCCGACATCCTTCGAGAGCAATCAGATGAGCTGGCTGAAACGGTTACGAAAGAAATGGGGAAACCGTTGAACGAGTCGAAAGGCGAAGTAAATCTTGCTATTGACTACCTATATTGGTATGCCGAAGAAGCTAAACGTGTCTATGGAGAGACGATTCCAGCGTCTCATCCATCCAAGCGTCTGCACGTATTCAAAGAACCTGTCGGAGTAACGGCAGCGGTAACGCCTTGGAACTTTCCAGTGGCGATGATTACAAGAAAAATTGCCCCGGCACTCGCAGCCGGATGCCCGGTCGTCGTCAAGCCGGCTTCAGCTACACCACTGTCGGCTATTAAAGTATTCGAGGCTTTTCACGAAGCGGAACTGCCTGAAGGAGTCGCCAATTTGGTCATTGGTTCAGCTTCCAGCGTGGTAGGTGAAATGACGAAAAGTCCGAAAGTGAAAAAGATTACGTTTACGGGTTCCACCGAAGTAGGCAAAAAGCTGATCCGCGATTCTGCCGACACTGTTAAAAAAGTATCGATGGAACTCGGCGGTCACGCACCTTTCGTAGTGTTTGAGGATGCTGACTTAGACCTCGCTGTGGATAGTGTTGTGGGTAGTAAATTTCGTAATGCCGGGCAGACATGTATTTGTACCAACCGTATCTATGTGCAGGATACGATTGCAGAAGAGTTTTCGACGCGCTTTGTTGAAAAAGTCCAGGCACTTTCTATCGGGAATGGCTTGGATGCTGGAGTTGAAATCGGCCCACTTATCGATGGGGGTGCCGTAGACAAAGTTGAAGAGCAAATTAAAGATGCCACGGAAAAAGGTGCCGTTGTTCTGTGTGGAGGCCAGCGTATGAGTGCGGCTGGAGAGCAGGGAGGCAGCTTCTTTGAACCAACGGTGTTAGGAAATGCAACGGATGAAATGGTCATTACAAGAGAAGAAACCTTTGGCCCCGTCGCTCCTATTTATACTTTCTCCTCGGAAGAAGAAGCCATAAAGCGCGCGAACCATCCGGAGTATGGGCTTGCCGCTTATGCGTTTACCAAGGATATTTCTCGATCTTACCGTCTAATGGAAGGACTGGAGTACGGCATCATCGGTCTGAATGACCCGATCCCGACAACAGCTCAAGCTCCATTCGGGGGAATGAAAGAAAGCGGCACCGGTCGTGAAGGTGGCCGACAGGGGATCGAAGAATATTTAGAAGACAAATTTGTTTCCATCGGAAATATATAGGAGGAAAGAACATGGAGAAGTGGATGGAGGTTCTCTCAGAGAAAATACCCAGCCGTCAGCTCATTACTGACCTGGCCGGACGCTACAGTTACAGCTTCGACGCCTCTTTCGGGGAACATCTTCCGGAACTCGTCGTACAGGCGAAGAATCGGGAAGAGGTTGTTCATGTCGTGAAAGTAGCGAACGACTTCCACATTCCAGTTTATCCAAGAGGACAAGGGACTTCCTTAAGTGGCGGTCCCTTGCCTGTTCATGGAGGTGTGGTTCTTGACCTTTCTCAATGGCCTGAAGAGCTGGACGTAGCTGTTGAAGACCTTACGGTGACGGTTTCCCCAAGTGTACTGACCGCAAGGATTAATGAAGAAGCGGAAAAGCATGGTCTGATGTATCCGCCGGATCCAAGCAGTGCCCATGTGGCTACTATTGGTGGCAACCTGGCAGAAAATTCAGGAGGGCCACGAGGGTTGAAATATGGAGTAACCAAAGATTACGTTCTTGGTTTGGAATTGGTTACCCCAGAAGGAGAGGTCATTCGTACAGGTGGACAGACAATAAAGAATGTCACCGGCTTTGACTTGACTAAACTCATCGTTGGTTCAGAAGGAACCCTGGGAGTCATCACTCAAGCAACCTTGAAACTTGTCCCTAAACCCCTGGCTAAACAAACGATGATGGTGGAGTTTGCTGATGTGCGCACGGCCGGAGCAGCTATTTCACGTACGCTGACCACTGGAATTTTGCCTTCCAAGTTGGAGATTATGGACCAGGCCTGTATTGCCGCGGTAGAAAACTTCCGTCCTTCAGGGCTCCCGCAGGAAGCAGAAGCGATTGTGATTATTGAGTTGGATGGGCACCCGGAAACATTGAAAATAGAAATGGAGTCCCTTCATGAAATTATGACAGCCATTGGAGCAACCGGAATCACAGTACCTCAGACTCCTGAAGAATCAGAAGCGATTTGGTTTGCACGCAAACAAGTGTCCCCGGCCATCGCCAAAATCAAGCCTACGAAAGTCTCAGAGGATGCCACTGTCCCAAGAAGCAAGATTCCCGATATGATGGACCGACTGAAAGATATCAAAGAAACATACAATTTGGCCATCGTTGTGTTCGGCCACGCCGGGGATGGAAACCTCCATCCGAATATTCTCTGCGACAAAACAGATAAGGAAGAAATGAAGCGGGTCGAACAAGCGGTGAAGGAAATATTTGAGGCGGCTGTCGATTTAGGAGGTACGCTATCAGGTGAGCATGGAATTGGGACGATGAAAGCCCCGTTCATGGAATACGAATTAGGCGAAACTGGCTTGGATATGATGAAACGTATCAAAGACAGCTGGGATCCCAACGGAATTATGAACCCAGGTAAAATTTTTCCGGAAAAAGGCCAGAAGCTGGTGTTGACTCATGGGTAATTTATTGGAGCTCCAGCAAAAACTAAGCTATGATAAAACGTTCGATTGTGTCCAGTGTGGCTATTGCCTTCCTGCCTGCCCGACATATGAAACGATGGAGAGGGAGACCCATTCTCCAAGAGGGCGGATCAATCTAGTAAAAATGGTCGCGGAAAACAAAGCTTCCATTACAGACTTAGAGGATCCTATTGAGAAATGCCTCGGATGCATGGCTTGTACGACCGTTTGTCCAACGAACGTTCAATATGGACAGATTCTGGAAAGTGCGAAAGAAGTCATCGAAGAGAATAGGGCCAAAGGGATGTTACAGAAGAAAACAGAGGAGTTTCTTTTCGGTACTTTTTTCCCTTCTTCTAAATGGATGAAGACATTAGGAGAAGCGACCTGGTTCTATCAGAAGACAGGCGTTCAGCGTTTAGCAAAACTGATGAGAGTCATGGAGGCTGCTCCTCTTCATTTAGGGGTATTTGAAAAAGTGATACCCGAACAACCGTCACCGCAGAAGCGAAAGCAGCGAGTGAAGCGTTACATAAGGAAGCGTCCGGCAAGAGGAAAGGTTGCCTTTTTCACCGGATGCGTCATGGACGGTATCTTCTTTGAAACGAATGAGAAAACGATTGAATTGATGCTGAGAAGTGGCCTTGAGGTCGTTCTTCCTGAAGAACAGACATGTTGTGGTGCGCTTCATGCTCATTCAGGGAAAGTAGAGGAATCCAAAAAACTGGCCAAGCGGAACATTGCTGCTTTTGAAGAGGAAGAGGTTGATTATATTATCAACAACGCTGGTGGATGCGGTGCTCGTCTTATTGAATATCATCATCTATTCGAGGAAGGAACACAATGGTACGATCGTGCTCTGGCCTTTACAAAAAAGGTGATGGACATTTCTGAGGTGCTTGTCGAGGTTGACGCTTTGGACTTCCAAGACTCCGTTCATCAAACGATTACGTATCAACCATCCTGCCACATGACGAATGTGCAAAAGGTGACTTCGCCGCCATTAGAACTGTTGGACAAGGTTCCTGGACTGACATTCAAAAAACTAGACCGTCCTAACTTCTGCTGTGGTTCCGCAGGCATCTACAACATGGTGAATTATGAAGAATCGATGGATGTTTTAGACGTAAAGATGAAAGATGTTTGTTCAAAAAACCCTGACACAGTCATAACCACGAATCCAGGCTGTTTGCTGCAAATGAAAGTCGGCATTGAGCGGGAGGGAAAATCAGAGACCATGTCTGCTGTCCACCTTGTAGATCTATTACTACAAGCAAACCCTAAGTATAAAGAGAGCTCAGCAGAATCGGTGTTTGTCCATGAGTAAACCAGAGCGGGAGAAATCCTTCTCTGGTTTTATTTATAGAATCTTTTTCGTACTCTATTGAGGGAAATTTCTACGATCATGAGGAAAAGTATGGAAAACAGGGAAATGGTTCATATAATCTTTTACATGCAGGAGTGTGGCTATGAAGAAGAATGTTCGACCGACGGTTCAGGAAATCTTTGATCACCTTCATCAAAATCCAGAGGTCAGCTGGAAGGAAACAAAAACAACAGATTATATTGCCTCTTTGCTGGAGAAAACGAATGCGAGAATCCGGCGATTCAATGATTGTACAGGCTTGATCGCTGATTTGGGCCAAGGAGCCCCGGTGATTGCTATACGTGCGGATATAGATGCCCTTTGGCAGGAAGTGGATGGAACGTTTCAAGCGAATCACTCCTGCGGTCACGATGCCCATATGGCAATTGTCCTGGATGCTCTTTATAAATTAGAAGAGCGAAAAGATTCATGGAATGGGACAATTCGCTTCATCTTCCAACCGGCCGAAGAAAAGATACAAGGTGCCTTAAAAATGGTGGAGGAAGGTGTCATCGATTCTGTGGAATATCTTTATGGTCTGCACCTCAGACCGATGCAGGAGCTTCGTACTGGTCAGTTCGCTCCAGGTATTCAGCATGGAGCGGTCCGGTTTTTAAAAGGGGAGATCAAGGGGGAAGATGCCCACGGGGCACGCCCGCACCTTAACAAAAATGCGATTGAGCTGGGGGCGGAATTTGTTCACATGATGAATGCCATTCATTTAGATCCCAAAATCCCTCATTCGGCAAAAATGACATTATTTCAGAGTGGTGGGAGCAGTGCGAATATCATTCCGGGCAACGCTGCTTTTTCGATCGATCTACGGGCACAGACGAACGAAGCGATGTCAGAGCTGTTTTCAAAAATTGAAGCCATTGCCGATTGTATATCCAAGCTGCATGGTTCTGGAATAAAAGTGAAGATCACTTCGGATGTCCCAGCAGCAGTTATGAATGAAGAATCTGTCATGCACATGGAACATGCCATTAGAGAAGTGAAAGGTGAAGAGCATTTGAAACCTGTCATTGAAACGACAGGTGGAGATGACTTTCATTTCTATTCCATTATGCAGCCGGACCTTAAAGCGACGATGCTAGCTGTTGGCTGCGATTTGCAGCCGGGTTTGCATCATCCGGATATGACCTTTGATCAAAGTGTATTAGGAGAAGCCTCAAAAATTATCGTTGAGACAGTTTTGCAACACGGAAGGAGTCATTAGCGGTGAAAGGGAGGGATTTACAATTTCTTACAAAAAACATGTGATCATCAATACGATCATTGCTTCTGTATTTCTCCTGTTATGCTATTTAATCGATCGGTTTATTTATTCTATTGATGGATATGTTGGGCTATTGCTCATTTTATATATTGGAAGTCTTACAGTAAGAAGATTTGAGGATAACTTTGCTAAAAAAAATAAGATAAATGACCCCGACAACCGTTGATCGGTATTGGGGTTTTTTTATATGAATTTTCATCTCTACCTGTTGATGTATAAGGACCTGGGTCGTTCTTTCATGCACAAAAATGAAGAAGTTATTAATCTGTAATTGTAAGCGATTACAAACTGTTTATCAAAGATTTACACAATTAACACAAATTGAACAAAATTTCCTATATAATGGAGGTTGTTGAGGAGTTTTGTAGAAATATAAACAATATTGGGAGGTTATCTCTTTTGAGAAAGAAAAACTTTGTACGTGGAGTCAGCTCTGTCGTGGTTGGTTCATTGGTTCTTGGGATGTATTCGGCCCCTGCTTTTCCAGTAAATGCAGAGTCAACATCTGCCGATTCCATGCTCATTTCTGAGTACATTGAAGGAAGCTCTAATAATAAAGCTTTGGAATTATACAATGGTACCGGGAGTTCATTAGACTTGTCCCAGTACTCTCTTGTGCAGTACAACAACGGAAGTACAGAACCTACTTACACGCTGCCTTTGGAAGGAACACTTGCAGATGGTGAGACATTCGTAGTGGCTAACCAAAATGCAGACCAGGCTATTCTGGACGCTGCAGATTTAGCAACTGGAGACCAGGTAGTTGGTTTCAATGGTAATGATGTCATTGTTCTGCAAAAAGGAGAACAAGTCATTGATTCGATTGGTAAGATAGGTACCGATGCGGATTTTGCTAAAGACGTGACCCTGACGAGAAAAGCTGATGACCTTGCAGGAGATACGAATCTTGAGGACGCGTTTAATCCAACAGACTCCTATATCAATCAAGGGAAAGATGTATTTTCCTATCTAGGTCAATTCCCGGACGAAGGCTCAGAAGAACCCCCTGCACCAGAAGATCCCGTTGAACTATCCAGTATATATGATGCCAGAAACTCCGATGAGGGTACGGATGTCAAAGTGAAGGGAATTGCGACTGCAACCTTTGTAGCTGGTGACAAAACGAACGTGTACATACAAGATGAAACAGGTGGCATTGTCGTTCGTACAGGCGAGAAAGTCGCAATCGGTGATGAACTTACAGCAGAGGGCCCTTTGGGTTCTTATTATGGTCTTGAACAAATTCAGACAGATAATATAGAAATTATAGAAGAAATGAAAGGTGTACCCGCAGCTCTCCAAGTAGAAGGAGCTGATTTCAGTAAGGAGTCAGGCGAAGAATTCGAAGGGGAATATGTTGAACTCACCGATGTGAAAATCGTTGGTGAAGGTGACGGCGGAGATTATTTAGCAGAGGAAAGCGGGAATGAATTTCTTATCTCTCAAAACGAGGGTAGTGTTGATTTTGAAGTAGGAAAGACCTATGAGTTGTTACGCGGAGTGGTCACCTACAGTTTTGATGAGTATCGTTTAATCCCACGCAATCAGAGTGACGTGATTGAAAAGATTTTCTCAGTTATAGCTTCTAAGGACTCCGGCAACATTCCTGAAGGATCCGACGTCACTCTCACCACGGCTCAACCTGATGCAACCATTCATTATACAACGGATGGATCGGAACCTACGAAGGAAAGTCAAGTTTACGATTCTCCTATCACCATCAATCAAGATACGACGATCAAAGCGGTCGTAGTCAAAGAGGGTGGAGAAACGAGTGAGGTATTTACTTACTCCTATGAAGTGCTGAAGGCTGTTGATTCATTGGAGATTCATGATATCCAAGGATCTTCCCATACATCCCCTTACGTCGATATGAATGTAGAAAATGTCACCGGGGTTGTCACAGCTCTGGATGGTACTTATGGCTATTATATTCAAGGGACAAACCCTGATGAAGATATCGCAACATCAGAGGGAATCTATGTTTATGATCGAAACTCTGGTGTGAGTGTCGGTGATGAAGTATCGGTGAATGGTGAAGTTAAAGAGTGGCGTGAAGATGGATACGATGATGCGGATGATCTTCTAACCACACAAATCACAGCTTCTGATTCTACGATTCTATCATCTGACAACGCCTTACCAGACACAGTCGTTATCGGCGAAGATCGTATCCAGCCGAAAGTGAACATTGAGGACGATGGAATGGAAAGCTTTGACCCTGAGACGGACGGGCTGGATTTCTATGAAAGTCTTGAAGGTATGCGAATTGAGATGAAGGATGCTCACGTCACATCTCCTCCGAAGTATGAGGAAGTCGCTGTTTATGTAGATACCAATGAGGATCAGGCCATGACCGATGCCGGCGGCCTGTTGTTGACAGAAGAAGACGCGAACCCAGAGCGTGTGCTGCTGGATGTTGATGGATATGACGTCAATGTCAAAGTTGGAGATCAGCTTGATGGGTCTGTCACGGGTATCGTCAGCTATGACTACAGCAACTTCAAGGTCCGCACAACCGGCGATTTCCCTGCCATTATTGTTGGTGGTACGGAAAGAGAAACGACTGACCTTGCCATTGAAGAAGGAAAGTTGAATGTAGCTACGTACAACATGGAAAACTTCTCAGCAGAAACTTCTATGGACAAAGTTAATCGTATTGCTGAATCTATGGTGAACAACTTGAAGCAGCCGGATATCATCGGGTTGGTGGAGGTTCAAGACAATAATGGTCCGACAGACGATGGCACTGTCAAGGCGGATGAGTCTTATAAGAAGCTCATTGCTGCGATTGAAGACCAGGGCGGACCAACTTATGAATTTGCAGAAATTGCCCCTTTGGATAAAACGGACGGAGGCCAGCCGGGAGGAAACATTCGTGTCGGGTTTATTTACAACCCTGAACGTGTGTCCATGGTCGATAAGCCGAGCGGGGATGCAACTACGGGTGTAGAAGTTTCAGCAGAAGGGCTCAACCTTAATCCAGGGCGTATCGATCCAACGAATGAAGCTTTCGATGATTCACGTAAATCGTTGGCTGCAGAATTTGAATTCAAAGGACAAAAGGTCCTTGTCGTAACCAACCACTTCAATTCCAAAGGCGGAGATGATGCACTCTTTGGTGCCAGTCACCCAATAGAACTGGGGAGTCAGGTCCAGCGCCTGAAACAAGCTCAAGTACTCAATGACTTTGTCGATGAATACGAAGAAAACGTGGATGGAGCGAACATCGTCGTCTTAGGAGACTTGAATGATTTTGAATTCTCTGATCCTCTCGAAACATTGAAAGGGGATGTTCTGACGAACATGACGGAAGAACTTCCGCTGGAAGAGCGTTATTCCTACAATTATCAAGGGAATTCTCAGGTTCTCGATCATATTTTGGTCAATAACTCTCTGGCCGAACAAACGAAGATTGATAGTGTCAATATCAATGCTGACTTCTCAGAAGCTGATGGACGTGCAAGTGACCACGACCCGATGCTTGCTCAAATTGAATTCGGAACAGATGTGGAACGTATTTCAGGAGTCAATCGTTATGAAACAGCCATCGAAGTTTCTAAGAAAGGCTGGGATCAGGCAGATACTGTGGTTATTGCCAGAGGAGACTCCTTCCCGGATGCTTTGGCTGGGGCCCCTCTTGCTTATAAACTTGATGCACCCATCCTATTGACGAAAACCAACACGCTTAAATCCGAGGTCAAAGCTGAGATTGATAGATTAGGAGCGAAACATGCCGTCATTCTTGGTGGCGATGGAGCGATCTCTAATTATGTCAGTTACCAATTAGAAGGAGAAGGCTTGTCTGTGGAACGTATTTCTGGAGAGGACCGTTATGAAACGGCGGCTAACATTGCTGCTCGCCTGGATGGATCACCAGAAAAAGCAATCATTGCGGATGGAAGAAACTATCCAGATGCGTTGTCCGGTGCTTCTTATGCAGCAGAGCATGGCTATCCTGTTTTATTGACGAAAACGAAAAAGCTGCCATCAGAAACAAAATTGGCTTTGTCTGACATTGATGAAACCGTAGTTCTTGGTGGAACAAATGCTGTCAGTGATAAAGTACTTGAAAATCTACCAAATCCAATGCGCTACAAAGGATCTGATCGTTACGGAACATCTGCAGAGATTGCAGCGGAATTAGTTGGCGATACGGACTCTGCTTTAGTTGCGACAGGACGGGATTTTGCGGATGCATTAACAGGATCTGTACTTGCAGCGAAATTGAAAGCGCCGATGCTTCTTGTGAAGCCGGATGATCTTCCAGATGAAATCGAAGCACTAATCCAGGAAAAGGATTACACAAACTTCCATGTTCTTGGTGGAACAAATGCCGTGAGTGATGAAGTGAAGAATGAGCTTGATGACAAATAAAAAACTGTGAAACTTTGAAAGGATGTATTTTAATGAAAATGGTAAAACCACTTGTAACTGTAGCTGCATCAGGGGCGATTGCTCTTGGTACTTTGGCTTTCCCTTCCGGGGAAGTCAAAGCAGCTGAAGGAGATTTTGATCTGACAATCATGCACAGCAATGATACACACGCTCACTTGGATCAAGTACCTAAAAAAGTTTCTTTGGTGGAACAATTGCGTGCAGATCGTGAAAATTCAGTATTGCTGGATGCAGGTGACGTATTTTCAGGCACGCTTTTCTATAATGAGTTCAAGGGTCTTGCGGACCTTCAATTCATGAACATGATGGAATATGATGCCATGGTTCCAGGAAACCACGAGTTTGATGATGGTACCGAGCCTTTGGCTGATTTTATTAACGATGCAGAGTTCCCAATTGTCAGTGCAAACATCGACTATAGCCAAGATGTGAACCTGAAGGATTTGTTCAAGAACGAAATAGGAATGCCTGGAGAAGGTGGCAACATCTATCCTGCTACTATTCTGGAAGTTGATGGGGAGAAAATCGGTGTATTTGGATTAACTACAGAAGAAACGGCTTTTCTTTCAAACCCGGGAGACGACATTGAATTCCAGGATTACTTGCAAAAAGCGGAAGATACAGTGACGATGCTTGAAGGGGAAGGAGTCAATAAGGTTGTGGCTCTTACTCATATCGGTGTCACTTACGATCGGACATTGGCTGAATCAGTAGATGGCATTGATGTCGTTGTAGGAGCTCACAGTCATACTACAGTAGAAGAAACTGAGGTTTTCAATAATGGAGATGGTGATGAACCTACCCTTGTTGTACAGGCAGGAGAATACAACGAATACTTAGGAGATCTTCAAGTGACTTTCGATGATCAAGGTGTCTTACAAGAATGGGATGGCCAGCTGATTGACATCGAGGCTTCTGACGTAGAACCGAATGCAGAAGCGCAAGCATTGCTTGAAAAATATCAAGAGCCTCTTGAAGACCTTAAGAAGCAAGTGGTCGGTAAAACGACTGTGGCCCTAAATGGAGAGCGTAGTGATGTCCGCCAGGGAGAAACAAACCTTGGAAACTTAATTACGGATTCTATGCTTGCTAAAGCACAAAAAGCCGTTCCTGAAACAACGATTGCTATTCAGAATGGTGGAGGTATTCGTGCGTCCATTGATGAAGGTGAGATTACCATGGGCGAAGTATTGACAACGATGCCTTTTGGTAACCAGCTTGTCACTCTAGAATTGACGGGTGAGCAGCTTATGGCAGCTCTTGAAAATGGTGTGAGCGATTTGGAAAATATGGGCGGACGTTTTGCTCAGGTCTCCGGTTTGAAGTACACGTTTGATCGTAACCAGCCTGCAGGTGACCGCGTTGTGGAAGTTCAGACAAAGACGGACGATGGTTATAAGGCTTTGGATATGAACGGCACTTACACAGTGGCAACAAACGCATTCATCGCTGATGGCGGAGACGGATATACATCCTTTGCTGAAGCTAAAGCTGACGGAAAGATGAAAGAGCTTTTCTTTGTTGACTATGAAGTTTTCAATGAATACCTTGAGGAACAGGGAACCGTTTCTCCAGAAGTAGAAGGACGTATAATCGATCAAGTAGCAGAAGAAACGAATGATGTGGAACGAATTCAGGGACAAGATCGTTATGAAACAGCTATTGAAATCTCTAAGAAAGGCTGGGATCAGGCGGATACTGTTGTCATCGCGAGAGGAGATCAGTTTGCAGATGCCCTTGCTGGTGCACCTTTAGCTTATAAAGAAGATGCGCCAATTCTCTTGACGAAGTCGAATAAACTGGATTCAAGAGTGAAAGAAGAAATTGAACGTCTTGGTGCTACAAATGCGATTATCCTAGGTGGAACGGGAGCAATTTCTTCCTATGTGAAGTATCAATTGGAAGGTTTAGACCTGGATGTGGAACGTATTTCTGGTAAGAACCGTTACTCCACAGCTGCAAGTATCGCGGCACGTCTTGGCGGTAATCCGGATAACGTAATTGTTGCCGATGGGCGTAATTATCCAGATGCTTTGGCTGTAGCTTCCTACGCGGCTAAAGAAGGATATCCGATTCTTCTTTCCCAAACGGATAAACTACCTGGAATTACAAAGACTGCTCTTGGTGGATTTGATCAGAGTATCGTGGTCGGTGGCACGAATGCCATTTCAGAAAATGTAGAATCTATGCTGCCTGAACCTACAAGGTATAAAGGCGCGACGCGTTACGAAACAGCTGCTGTGATTGCGAAAGATTTGATGGCAAGTGAAGAGAATGCTTTTGTTGCTACGGGAACAAACTTTGCTGATGCACTTGCAGGATCTGTTCTTGCAGCGAAGCACGATGCATCCATGCTTCTTGTAAAAGAAGACCAGCTTCCTCAAGTTACCAAAGATGTGATTGAAGAGATGGGCCTTAGTAACTTCCATGTACTTGGTGGAACAGGAGCCGTCAGTGAAGAGGTTGCGAAAGAGCTTGAATAAGAAGAGTGTAGAATGAAAGTAAACAGCCCCAGCTCATAGAGCTGGGGCTGTTTTTTTATTTAAATTAAAACGCAGGAGGTGGGTAAATAGCTCATAGCTCTAGATTATTCCAGGGTCAATTGCAATAATCGGGCGCCGACTTCCTCATTAACCGCTCCAAACCCACCCAGGATGGTGTAGGCCTTTGGCTGGTTTCGATGAATCAATGCTTCCATCTCTTCAGGGATTGCGTTTGTACGGACAAGGAGGATGGGTTGTTGACGAATGGCTGCAAGAACAGAACCCGTTAAGGCATCAGCAAAGGATTGACCGGTCACTACAAAAACCTCATTAGTATCCATATCTAATCCTTCAATGATTTCAACAGCCGTTGCATAACGGTTGTTACCAGAGAAACGGACGCCATTAGGTAAGTCCCGAAGAATTTGATCACTGACTACATTTTGTCCCCCGACCACAAACGCTTGATTCACATCTCTTGCAATGGAACGGATTTCTTCTGGTAAGGCCTTCTGTTTTGTTAGTAAAATTGGGTAGCCATTTTGAGCCGCATAAGGTGCGGAAGCAAGAGCGTCGGGGAAATTGTGTCCGTACGATACAAAAGCTTTATCAAACGACGATCGATCCTGAATGCGGAGAAGCTCTCTAGCTATTTCGGCTGAGGTTTGATACCGGTTCTCCCCCGATATCCTTGTCACCTGTAACCCCATCTGTTTTAGTTCTTTTTCTACATCTGTATGGATGGCTACAGTTCCTCCTAGAATATAGACTTCGTTTGCTCCTAGTCTTTCAATCTCGTTTTTCGTCTCATCTCCAAGTGTATGAGAACGTGTCAATAATATCGGAGCATTCATCTCATAGGCGAGAGGAGATCCTGAGAGGGCGTCAGGGAAGTCCTGACCCTGTGCGAGTACAATGGTATCTGTTCCATCTTTAAAGCCTACTCTGGATATTTGAACCGCTGTTTCGTAGCGGTTTTCTCCATAGATTCTTTCAGGCTGATCCAACTTTTGTTTTACCTCGAGCACATAGGGGTTTTTTGACCAGTTTGCATAATAATCACTTACACCAATGTAATAGTTTCCTCTTTCAGCGTAAAAGGAAAGTGTTTCTGGTTGACCTTCATAACGGCTGTCAATGGAGTAAAGTTCATAGATGACACCATTTACTTCCTGATATACGTTCATCACAGGGTCGATATGGTTCCCGCGATGGGAAAGGTTGAGGGAAAGCTCTCCTGGATATTCCATCGTAAAAGCATACAGATCATTGTCATTTGGAAAATTGAACTTTTCGTTATAAGTTCCTGCCGTAATATTCATTGCTCCATCCATCGACCATGTGGAAGTATCTCGTCCCATAACGGAAAGAGAAGTGGTCAGTGACTGATAACCATTGACCTGGCCAAAGCCCACATAGGGGTGGGACTCCTGCCCGTAGAGCTGTTCTGCACCATTTTGCAGGGCGAATTCTACCTGGCTTGGGTCCCATTCCGGGTATTTTGATTTGAGTAGTGCGGCAAGGCCACTTACAATTGGTGCAGAGAAGGAAGTTCCATCTCCACTCCCATAACCTCCAAAATGGTCTGTGCTTACAATATCCACACCTGGTGCTGCAACATCAATATGGGGACCATAATTACTGAAGGAGTCGGCAGTTGTTGAGCTTCTGGTCGTATCGGTTGCACCTACGGCAATCACCCATGGATAACCTGCAGGGAATGAGAAGGCAGACGTCCCATCATTTCCTGATGCAGCAACTAGAACGATGCCTTCCTGATAGGCCTGCCATAGAACATCCTGGAGAAGAGGATCGGCCGTGTATCCCCCAAAGCTCATATTTATAACATCCACCTCTTCATCGATCGCATGTTGAACGCCACGTATAATGGCAGTTGTCGACATACCTTCTGTTGTACCGGCTTTGATCGGTTCGACCTTGACTTTAGGAGAAACACCGATCACTCCTTTTGTGTTCGCATTTGCAGCAATAATTCCTGTTACGTGAGTACCATGCCCCACTTCATCGGACCTTACAGGCCCAGAATTGATGACATCTAATCCATCGGTTAAGCGTGAGGTCAAATCTTCGTGAGAGGCTGTAATCCCAGAGTCGATAACAGCTACTTTTACCTGACTTGCTCCTTGAGTGATTTCCCATGCTTTTTCCATATCGATTTTATTTAAGTAATTCTGCTGACTTTTATAATAGGGGTCCCCCGGGATGTAACTAGGTTGATAGATTAAATCAGGAGAGGCAGACTCCACTTCTGGCAGCTTATGAATAGAAGAAAGTTCATCATCATAATGAAGCGACTCAGGGACACGAACGGTCATCCATATTCCCGGGGCGAGCTTCTCTAAGACATCGTTGTCTATAATCTCGTATTTATGTAAGTTGAGAGTATCCCCACCATCTTTCTTTTTAATGACGATTTGTCTATCATTAATCTTGTTCAGAGGAATGGACTTTTTTGTTTGTGACGTAACTATCTTAGGCTTAAATTGTGACCTTACTTGATTTTCCTCTTGTTGAAAGCTTTTAATTTTCTTAGGTTCTTTTTCAGCCAAAACATAGAAAGGATCAAGGAATATAGAGAGACTGGAAAGGAAGAACATTGTGACAAGGATCTTTAAAAGATTTTTCATCGTTACGTCCTCTCTTCTATTGGGATTGGTCAGCCTATAAAGTATATTCCCCTATATACATAAAATTCCAACCTGTTTTTAGTAATTTAATATAATTGATTATCGGTTGCACAATGATATTAAAAGTATTTACCACCTGATAAGGGATGGTCTTTCATAATCATGTCCCCACTATAGATAGAGGTAGGTAGCCGCGAGATCTTAGAAGTTTGTAACAAAAGTAGATTCCTATATTTAAAATTGATGGAATTGCGTGTAAACTGTAAGAAAATGAGAGGGGGAAGAAACTTGGCAAAGTTCTGGAGTGTTTTATCTCTCCTTCTATTGCTTGGTGGAGTGATCTGGTGGGTAAATGCCTCTTATTTTAATCACCAACCGCGCACCAGTACAGAAACATCAGGGAGTGAGACCGTGGTATCCAAGGATCGTAAGCAAGAAGTTTATGCAACCCTTGAACGGAAGGGGAAGGATTTACAATCCAACCATTTTGAATACACCATTCATAACGAGACGGCGGAGCCGGTCACTCTACCTTTTCGATCAGGTCAGAGATATGAGTACTATGTAAGGGACGGTAAAGGTGAACTGATCGAGACGTATTCAAAAGGAAAAATGTTTACACAGGAAGTAACGCAGAAGGTCATTGATCCTGGAGAAACGTACACAGAAAAAATAACACTATTACCACTACCGCCAGGATTATATGTATTAGAAGTGGAGTCTGTATCGAAGTATAAGAACAAATTTAAAAAAATCGTTAAATTTGAAGTCGAAGGTCCAAAGAACGATAAAGGAGCAGAAACAACATGAAGTATTATCAGTACACAGCGATCCTGATGATCCTTATAGGATCTATTTTTTTCTCTCATGCTGAAACAGCACAAGCGGAGGCAAATGAAGTCAAAATTATCGTGAAACATAAAGATAAAGTTACAGCAGCATCAAAACCATCTTCTTTTCCTGTAGAAATTATTTCGACGCCAAAAGAAGAGGTCGCAAATAAAGTGGCTGCATTAAAAAATGACCCTGACATTGAATACATAGAAATGGATACGAAGGTTTACTCACAAGGACAAATACCTAACGACAATTATTACGATAAACAAGAAGATACGCTAGAAGCTATCCATGCACCTGAAGGCTGGGGAGCATTCCAAGAGAAAAAGCTTGATGAAGACACAGTGGTAGCCGTTATTGATTCCGGGGTTCAATTGAATCACCCGGACCTGAAGGGGCAACTGTTGGAAGGAGAAAACTTTGTAAACCCTGATCAGCCGCCTGAAGATCATTATGGCCATGGCACCCATGTGGCTGGTTTGATCAGTGCACTGACAAATAATGAAGTAGGCGTGGCTTCCGTATCCCTCGGCAAAACGAAGATCCTTCCCGTGAAAATTATGGAAGAAAACGAAGGGAATGTATCAGACCTGATCGATGGCATTACCTATGCCGTTGAGCAGGGAGTGGATGTTATTAATTTGAGCCTTGGTACATATAACTATAAGTTTGCATTAGCTGATGCCATTCAATATGCACAGGATCAGGGAGTGCTCGTGGTGTCAGCTGCAGGGAATGATAATCGCAATGAAACCCTTTATCCTGCGGCCCTCGAAGGGGTTCTGGCTGTTGGGAGTATTAATCCGGAGACACAATCCAAGTCCTCCTTCTCTAATTACGGTTCAGGGATAGATGTAGTGACACCGGGCGATGGCATCTGGAGTACATATAAAGAAAATGGATACGAAGCTATGGATGGGACCAGCATGTCGACAGGCCATGTGAGTTCTCTTGCCGCTTTGTTAATGGAAAACTCTCCCTATTTAACAGGAAAACAAGTAGGGAAATTAATACAAACATCCTCTACAAAGCTTAGTGGCGAGTTTCTGTTAGGTAATGGAATGATTCATGCAGGCGATACTTTGAAAAATGTAAAACAGTATCAACGAATTTCAGGTTCAACCTCCGTTGAAACTTCTGTGGAAGTTTCTCATGAAGGATGGGAGCGTTTAGAGGAAAAAGAGCTTACCATCAATGGACAAACAATCAAAGGGAAATTTGTGATCCTGGCCACAGCAAGAGATTTCCCTGACAGCTTAGCTGCGTCACCGCTCGCTTCTTATTTGAACAGTCCTGTTCTGCTTGAATTGAAGAAGGACATTTCACCTTCGATATTAAAAGAACTGAAAAGATTAGATGCGTCTGATGTGCTTCTAATTGGAGGGACGAACGCTTTGTCGACAGAAGTGGAGTCTTCTTTGAAATCAAATGGGTACAACACTCACCGCATATCCGGGGAAGATCGCTACAAGACAGCTGTGGCTGTCAATCAGTTGATACCTTTTGATACCAATAAAGCTTTCATTGTTTCTGGACAAGAATTCCCTGATGCTCTCTCTGCTTCCGGATATAGTGCGATGAATGGATACCCTGTTCTTTATGTGCGCCATGACCGTATCCCGGGTGTCGTGAACGATTATATGAAAGCTGAAAATATCACGAAAAATTACATTGTAGGCGGGTCCGTTCCTGTTTCTGAAGACGTGGAAAATCAGCTGCCAGATGATAATCCTCTCAGGATAGCAGGAGATGACCGTTACGAAACAAACTATCAAATGCATCGCATCTTTGGAAATGACGATGCCAGGACTATTTATTTTGTAACGGGGCGTAACTTCCCGGATGCGATGGCAGCCGCTCCTCTTGCAGTTCAATCGGAAAGTCCTGTGATGATCACCCACGAAAATCAAAAGGTCATTACAAGCAAAAATATACAGCTCTTCGACTATAGGGAAGATTACCATATCGTAGGGGGAACGGTCCCTATTCCGGCTCCGTACGCATGGGAGATTGATGAGACTTTTTACCGGTGAAATACAGCCTGATATCTAAGCCTGGTTTAAGGACAGGACTTAAGCATACTTTAAAAAAATGCAAAACTAGGAGAAAGGTAGAAAGTGCCTGATAGATACAGGGCTTTCTACCTTTGTTTTGTTTAAAAACCTTTGGGAGCGCTCTTATCAATTCTTAAAATAGTTCGTAGGTTTTACCCTTGAGCAGGATTTTCAGCCTATGTGTTTACAATTATCAAAATTGAGTGAATATTCATTGACGTATACACTTCTTTACATTACAATGAAAATTGTAATTTTTTGAAATTGTTTGTTAATAAAGGGAGGGGAGTATTAGGTAGATTTACACCGATTCACAGAAAAATTTGGGAGGTTATACACTTTGGTGTCAAACAAAAAGAATGCTAAGAAAAAAGCCTTAAGTGTTTTCGCCAGTGCAGCTATTGTAGCTTCTTCTTTCGCTGGAGTAACTACATACAATCCAGGAGCCGTGCAAGCAGAAACCAGTGAAGTGAAGACATTTAATACTCTATTAAACTATAAGGAAGTCGTTTCTCTTGCTAATAATGAAGAGAATGTTCAGGAACTTGTCATTATTGGTAACGGGAAAGTTGATGCTACCAAGCAGCTTGAAAAGCTTGGAGTCAAAGTCAAACAAAACCATAGAAATTATGGTTACCTGGCTGATGTTCCTACAAATAAAATCTTTGATGTTGTAAAACTGGATGCTGTGCGTACGGTTGGAGATAATGCCGAGGTACAACTAGCACCAACTCCAGAAGACTCTGAGTCTAAAGGGAATAGTGATGTAAATAAAGAGGATAGCGTAAGCCCGGATCAGCTGGAAACTCACCCGGCTGCTGGCGTAGACGATTTTCACGGTAAATTTGATGGAGAAGGTACGACCGTTGCGATCATTGACTCTGGTCCAGACCCCGGGCATGAATCTTTTACAGATCTTCCTGAAGTAGAAGAGGGGGAAGATGCTGAGGAAGTTTTCGCGGAAACGAGAAAATACGGAGATTCTAAGATTGTGAATGTTAGAGATTATACGGTCTCAAATTATCATCGTGCTGAAACAGGGGTATTTCCAGTAGAAGACCGCTATAAGAAATTTGTAGAAGGTGTGGAATACGATTATTTCTCCGAGGGTGATGTCGTTTTCATGCCTTTAGATGAAGACCAGAAAAATGACATGGGAATCACCGAAGAAGGTGATGTTTACTATGGCCAGACTCACTTCAATGCTTTGGCAGATTTGAATGGTGATGGGGAACACCCGGAAGAAGTAGATGGTGAAATCGAAGGGGATCCCGATAACTTTGGTGTGCTTCTTATTGGGGATGAGTTGTATATCGATACGGATATGGATGGAGACTTCTCTGATGAGACAGCTTACGAAAATGAGGAAGCTGGGACATTTGATGTCGATGTGACCGATGAGACGGTAGGAGCGAACTTCCGTGTCAATGACCTTGATTACCTTGAGGATCGGTTTGGAATCCGTACAGTCAACTTGTTCACTGATTTCAATGGCCATGGTTCACACGTAGCAGGTATTACGGCTGCTAATGGTCCGTTACGTGATAGTGAGACGGGAGCCGTAGCCGGAGAAGGTGTCGCACCTGAAGCTGATCTTGTTGGAATGCGTGTATTCGAGGAGTCAGGTGGAGCTTACACTTGGAGCATTCAGAAAGCCATGATCGATGCAGCTCTTCCGGAAGATATGGGCGGATTTGATGCAGACGTAGCCAACTTGAGTCTAGGTTCTCTACCAGACTTGAATATCGGTGAAGGAAGCTATGGAGAGCTTATGACTCTTCTTAGCGATGACTATGACATCGTCTTCGTTACATCTGCAGGTAACGATGGACCGGGTATAGATTCGGTTGGATCCCCTGGTGATGTAGGAAGCGTTATATCTGTCGGTGCCTATATCAACTCTGAAATGTGGGCCAAAGAATACGGTGATTATCCATATAGTAAGGATGCAGAAGGTAATCCTCTGCCTGGAGAAGGTCTATGGTACTTCTCATCTGTAGGTCCTAACGAAATAGGGGATCAAAAACCGGACGTTGTAGCTCCAGGGTCAGCATATGCTGCCGTTCCTGTTCACCAAAAGGGTAGTTTAGATACCGCTTACGGCGTTAAACAAGGAACGAGTATGTCTGCTCCATATGTTGCCGGTGCAGTAGCATTATTGAAATCTGCGGCCTTGAAAGACCGCCTGCCATTTGATTATGAGCTGGCTAAAGAAGCATTGGTCCAAACATCGAGAGAACTTGATGGTTATAACCGTGCTCAACAGGGGGCTGGACTGATCAATGTACCAGCAGCCTACGAATATATGCGCGAACATTTCGTCAATGAAATCAAAGATGTTGACGTAACGGTCTACCACGGTGAAAAGGTAGCCGGTGGTCCTGGCCTATATGTTCGTAACAAGGATATTCCTGAAACGGTGGAAGTTCTTGTAGAGAATCCTTCTGATGAAGAGAAGAACTTAGAAATCACAGCGACTCACGATTGGTTCACACCGTCAGTTAGTGAACTTACACTAGGTGCGGGTGAACATGAATACATCACAGTCAGCTATGATGCGTCGAAATTGGAAACAGGGGTCAACGCAGGTAATCTGATTTTCAATGATCCATCCACTCATTATGTGGAAGCAAGAAGTGCTCAGACGATTATGACTGGTTATGAGTTCACAGAAGACAATAAACACCGCTTCCGTGCCAATGATGAAGTACAGTCTTCTCAAACCAAAGGCTATACATTTGATGTTGAGTCTGGCTTGAGTGAATTGCGTTTCTCTTTAAACGCGCTTACTGAAGGTGGAGATTATGAAGGCCGCGTCCGGATGATGATCTTTAATCCGAATGGTACACAAGTCAATGAGTACGTTGGATATGCCGGATATGGATCAGGTGGACTGGATGTAGAAGACTTCGTTGTTCCATCTCCTGAACCTGGTGTGTGGGAAGTTCACGTTTATGGAACAACCGCTCCAGAAGAAGGTAAAGAAGTCCATGAATACACCCTTGAAGCTGTAGCGCAGGATGTAGTGGCAAGTCCTGGACGTATTGACCTTGGTAAGGTGTCTACTTCTCAGGAATTCAACGAAGAGGTTACATTTACGAACTACTTGAAGGATTCTGCTGAGGTTAAATTCGAGACAGTCGGGTTCTCTGGACCTATTTCGAAAACTATCACAGGTGAAGTGACACAAAACCTTGCTGAAGCTGTAGATGATGGCGATTTAATTGATATCGAGATTGAGAACAATGTTTCCTTGAGTGTGGATGTTTCCCCAGAAACTCCTGCTGATTTGGATCTGTTCCTTTTAAATGAAGAAGGGGATATTGTTGCTTCAAGTGCAACAGCTTCAGATAGCGAAGCATTCTCTGTGACAGGTCTTCCAGATGGAAACTATCAGATCGCTGTTGATAATTTCGGTGATGGTTCAAGTACTGTAAATTATACGTTGAACATGACGGAAGAAAAAGTATTGTCCTATGATACAACTGAAGAAACGAAGGGCTCTGTTTCTACTGATGCAGGCACGACGACTCTCGGTGTAGGGGAATCTGTAGATGTTCCAGTGTCTATTACGACACCGGATGAACCGATTAAAGGATATGCAGCATTGTATATGCTGGATGCGAATACAGATGAAGTACTGGATCTAGTACCAGTTACAACGGATGCCGATGTAGTAGATGTGCTATCTGGTGCGACCCGTACAGAAACAGCCATTGAAATTTCCAAAGACCTTTACCCTGATGGTGGAGCGGATACAGTTATCGTCACAACTGGATATGACTTCCCGGATGCATTGTCTGCTGGACCACTAGCGTCTGCAACCAATGCCCCAATCATCCCAGTTAATAGTAAAGGTACTTTAGATGAAAAAGCTCTTGAAGAAATTGAACGACTTGGAGCTAAGAATGTTTATGTATTAGGTGGAACAGGTGCTGTTGATAAGGAAGTATTCTCTCAATTGAATACCATCAGTATCGCTTCCGATAATATCGAGCGTTTGTCCGACGATACACGTTACGGAACAAACCTTAAGATTGTCAAAGAATTGCAAAGTGAATATGGCTTTGAAGGAAATGGCGTTTTCTTAGCCACAGGTAAGAACTATGCAGATGCGTTGAGTGCAGCTTCTATCGCTGGTGCCAACGGAATGCCGATTGTTCTTACAAATGGTGAAGAACTTTCTGAAGAAGCTCTTGAAATACTGGAAAATGAAGACGTTTATGTCGCTGGTGGTACGGGAGTCGTATCTGATGAAGTCTTAGCTCAGGCAGATGAAGTAGCCTTGTCTGTGGAAAGACTGTCTGGTACCAACCGTTACGGCACGCTTGTAGCCTTGCTCAAAGAGTTTGGTCACAGCACAGATCAACTTTATGCAGCGAGTGGAGCTAACTATCCAGATGCCTTAGCTGCTGCCCCACTGGTAACAGCAAATGACGGTCTACTTCTATTGGTAGATGACGAAAGACTTCCAAAAGAAGTAGATGCTTACCTTACGAAGTACGTGTACACGAATGATATTTCTTCTGTGACTGTACTTGGTGGCGACGGAGCTGTCAGCCCAGAAGTGAGAGAAGCTCTTCAGAAGAAAGTAACTGAATAATTAAGGTTGATAGTCACTCTCAGATTGTAAAAAACCTTTGAAAATAAGAGCGCAAGCCTACTTTAGGCTTGCGCTCTTACTATGTTAATCTTTCGGTAATGATTCATCTGTAAGCTTCTCTCCATGAGGCCCCACTATGGTAGATCGATAGTATTGCAGTTAATCTTTTGTTTAATAGTCCCTTCATGATTAGGGAGGCTAACATAAGGTATATCCAGCAAAGAAAAAGTCATGGAAGAGATACCTCTTCCATGACTTTTTTAGTTCGAAGCTCTTATTTAAAGATCAACACTTTACCAACTGTACCATCTTTACTCTGACCAGTGACTCTGAACTTCAGTCCATACTCAGGAACATTTCGTCCCGCATCTACAAGACCTTTGTTCGAGTAATCTGCACTGTCATCAAAAAGTGGTGTGCGTTTCGTGTAATTATCTTTCATCGTTACACCTAAAAGGTTTGTATAATCTAAATACATTTTTTCGGTTTTATCAAGGCTGAATGCAGCATCATGTACTTGGAAACGAGTGGCTCCAATGCTGCCATCGCTCCACTTGTTTATATGCTGGTCTGCATCAACGACTCCTACAAAACCATCTCCTGGGTGGATACCTGTCCAGTTCTCAGAGTATTGCTTATCCACGTACCAGACGACAAGTCCATTATCGAATGTCATAAGGCTGTCCCCACGGCGGATGTTTGCTAAACCTTCATCGACCCCATTGTGACTTCTCCATTCAAGGAGGTAGTAGTGGTCGGAACGTTTAATTCCATCATTCTTTGTAAAACCATCGAGATTAAATTTAACATCACCTTCTGCATCATCAAAGACAACTTCTTCTCCATCAACGACGATGGAAAGATCGTCTGCATAAAGGCCTGGGTTCGATACAGCACCATCTGTTACATATTCGATGGCTACTTCAACTTCTTGTCCTGCGTATGCAGAAAGGTCGAAGGAAGCGTCAATCCAACCGTCTGAGCTTCCAGTGATTCCATTACCTAGGTTAGAGTCATAAGGATTAGTGTTCGTAGTAATATCACTTGCGAGTGGCTCACCATTAACTGTTACGTATGCATAATCCCAATCTTTTTCAATGTCATACCAAGTTTTGAAATTGAATTCAGCACTTGTTGCATCGGTCAAGTCGACTGTTTTGGTTAGGTAGTTGTGTAAATCATCAGCGCTTCCAGAGAAGTATTGATAATCACCACTAGCCGGTTCGTTGATGACTGTTTCTTTTTGTGGCAAGTTGACCTTTACGACATCATAGTTCGTACCTTTTGTAATGGCTTCGTCTAAAAGGAACTCCATTCCATTCCCATTGACATCTTCAACATTAATTTCTTTACCTGTTAACCAGTTACCTTTAGTACCCTCGTTATCTACAACTGCTGAAGCTTGAAGCATTTCTTTCATATACGGACTGAATCCTGTCGGCATGGTACCAGGAATATCTCCAGCCCAGCTTCCGCTCGACATGATGGACCAGTAGCTGACTGGCTCACCAGCACCTGTATACTGAGTATCATACTCATCCGGAAGCCCAAGGTCATGTCCGAATTCGTGGGCCATGACTCCAACAGCACCATCTTCAGGCTCAATTGTGTAATCGTAGGCTGCCATCGATCCGCCCCAGTAGCCAACAGTGGCTTCTGTTCCGGAGATTGGTGTTACTCCTCCAAGATTCCAACGGTGAGACCAAATCGCATCAGAACCAAGAGATCCTCCACCAGCTTCTTCACCTACACCGGAGTGGATGACCATCAAGTGGTCGACCAGTCCATCAGCTTCGAGGTAGTTTCCGTCTCCATCAAGGTCATAGCGATCCCATTTGTCATAGTCACTAATATTAACGTTCGGGTCTTTAGACGCAGCTTCAAGAGCTTCTTTGACTAGCCCACGAGCATTAACATCACTACCATCTTCTGTCGGATAGTTCCCGCCATAGGCAGCAGCAGGTTTACTAGCTGTGTACCAGCCGGCAACATCACCTTCCACAGAATAACTTCCACCCGATTGTTGCTCATAATATTGTTTCATAGATACATAGGTTTCTCCGTCCGGACCTGTCCAGCCGCCATCACCAAACAGCATGTCCTGGTAATGTTCACGGGAGTAAGCATCTTCACCTTCGTAATACATATCTGTTTCATCAGCAGTCATAGAATTATGAGGTTTATCAGGATAGTCGACCAGAAGAACTAGAACTTTGTCGGTACGCATTTCACCATCATAAGCTTCTTCCTCGACACCATCAGGAGTGTCCGCTTGTCCAAGTTTGTTTCCTTTTCCTTTCGTCAAGCTGTTATTGTCCATAGCTTCTTTTAATTTTGCTTTGGTATCTGATTTTTCATCATCTAACTGGCCTTTCGCTTTTTCAGCTGAAGCCTGTTTAGAATCAAGGAACTTCTTCAAGCCTTTCTCTGCCTCGGCAGGTGAAGCATCTTTCGCGATTTTTCCACTTTCTTTCAACATCTCAATCAACCGCTCGTCATTGGCGATTGCTCCGTCGAATGGCATGCCCCCATGAGAATGTGAATGAGTTTTATGTACGTTCTCATGACCGGTCGTCGGCATTTCGAAAGCACTGGCGCTCATTGGACCCACAGCGAGTGCTAGAGCTAAAGCAGATGTTACAATCTTTGACGTTTTCTTCAATAAAATGACCCCTTCCTTTAGAAACCTTTTTTATCCTACATTTTCTAATTAAGCAAAAAGGAAAGAATAATCAATGTTATTTGCTAACTATTCAGAAAAATAAGAAAAAAAGACTACCAATTGTCAGAAGTTGTAGTCTTGAAGGTTCACCATTCGACACTATTTAATTTTAAATGTCATTCATAGATAATCTTACTTTCGTTGGTTTCCTTTGTGTTTTAGGCATTTATCATACTGATTTTAAAGGAAGGTGCATAACCCCTGCACTGGTCATGATTCGATAAACAGCATCTGTTATTGGATTGAGGTCTGTTCTTAACCATACTTGCCCTACTACAGGGTTTTGAGGGTCACTCGTTCTTTTTTCAATGATTGTCGTATCATGACTAACCACAAGGTTTTTTCTTCCCTTATCACTTACACGATCCAATGGTATATTTTTGGATAAGTCAATGAAGTTATACGACGATCTTGAAGTGAAATCTACGACAGATTCAGAATGGGTGATCTCAAATAGGTCCCACACCATGCCAGTGAATTTGTTGGCTTGACCATTAGCCGTAATGATTTTTTTGGTGGAACTAGAGGGTTGAATCTGAAGGTTTGAAAATATGTTTCCGGTAGTTTCGAACGGGACTGTTTCACTTCCTTCAAGCACAATCATGTTTACACAATCCTCTATGGCGATGTTGTCAAAGTTATTCGCATTTACCCATGCCCTGCCACTACTAGGTTTTGTCGCGCGAAGGTGTATTCCCTTTTCGAAGCCTACTATCTTAATGTTGTTGAAGTTTACAAATGAAATTTCATGTTCGTTTCCTCCGGAGTAAAGGTAAATCCCAGTTCCTCCGTTATCCCCCATCCAGTTCAGGATCGTAATATCATCGATCTGTGTATTATTCCATGTGTTGTAGAACTTTTGTGATCCATTCAGTGAAATAGCCTTTTTTGTATAACCAGCTACGTCAATAGCAACTTTTCCACCTAAAAAAGAAGCATCCTGTTCTATGATGAATCCGTTTACATTTGCTCCTAAAGTGTACACCGTAGAGTAAGCAGACAATAGACGTACACCTTTCTTTATTGTAATGGTATTCTCTAGATAAAAACTAAGATCATCTGAAAATACGGTTTTAATGGAATGCTGCTGTGCGTAGTTAATCGCTTTCTGTAATCTATCCGCATCACTTACTCCTGAAAAGTCTGATACTCGTATATAGATGGGGCGGGCACCTGCCGATTGACTGACCTCATCTTGTAAGGATAAAAGTGAAACAATGCCGTTTATGGCACTTGTTAAGTTGTTGAGTTGATTCTGAAGTTCTTCATTGGAATTTACCACTTGGTACACCTCTTCTTATCAATTTTCCACTGACTTTATGTCTTGTTTTACTTTATAAGCTTCTGTTAAAGGATCTTGAAATGTCTGATGCTCACACGTGAAAGTTATCGTAATTTACGTCTGTATTATATGAAAAATAAATAAAATTGGTTCTCACGTCTCAGAAGCAAACTAACGATGAGACTCCGGGTTCTGGAATGTGATTTCTTCTATGGTGGTAAGAAAGTAGAATATGTGTTTTACAACCTACGAAACATGCGTTCTTTTCAAAGAATATAATAGGAAAAATTTACTTAATTTAAAGTTATAGGAAGGATTTTAAAGATTTATAAATGATTTTGTTCTTTAAAGTGAAATATGAGTGAATTTGAGGATTTCCATATGTCTCTGAAGATAATATAATAAATTCACGCCATTCTTAATAAAGAACAACTGCTGTGTTGTGCAGAACTTTATGAAATTAAAAATCTTTCTAAAGCAAGGAAAGGAAGAAGATCTGTCGTCAAAAAATGATGAGACCATGGGAGCACCTCTTTATTAGTGAGGAACGACGTGAGGGCATTTATTGCTCGTCTTCTTGTTTAAAAGAGCTGATTATTGGTTAGTAGCTAATTAATAATTCCATTCAATAATTTTACATCTGTGTATGTATTCAGAAATAGCCATTGCTTATTTTTGTTCGAAAAATACTAAAGAGGTGGAATGAAGATGATCGATTTGCACAGTCATATATTACCTGGATTAGATGATGGGGCACAAACAATGGAGGAAAGTGTAGAAATGGCTAAAATGGCTGTTGAACAAGGGATTGATACCATTGTGGCTACTCCTCATCATCTCCATCCCCGTTATAGTAATCCAAAATCGTTAATCATCCAGAAAACCGCTCAGTTAAATGATGAACTCTTTCAACACGGAATTGATTTGACCGTGCTCCCCGGACAGGAGATAAGACTCAATGGAGATCTCGAAGCGTTTAACTCGGAGGAATTGCTATCGATCAATAATAATAGTGGCTATGTCTTTCTTGAATTGCCGAATAACGAGATTCCCCATTATGCTAAAAAGGTGATGTATGAGATTCAATTGCTTGGCTATAAGCCTGTCCTCGTGCATCCGGAGCGAAATAAACTGATTCGTCAGCAGCCGAATGAACTCTATAACTTCGTAAAAAATGGCGCCATCACTCAAGTAACCGCCGCAAGTATTGCAGGGAAACTAGGGAAGGAAGTTCAAAAGTTTTCTTACCAAATGATAGAATTCAACCTGACTCACCTCGTAGCCTCTAATGCTCATTACTCTAAAAAACAGGGGTTTTTCATGAAAGAAGCTTATAGCAAAATTGAGAAAAAGTTTGGTAGAGATCTTATGTATCAATTCATGGAAAATGCCCATGTTGTTCTTGAGGGAGAGATGGTTTATACAGATCCGCCTGAGCGCATGAGAACCAAAAGCGGCTGGGGAATTTTTTAAACAATAGGAAGACCTGCCTTCTTATGGATAGTACACATCCTAAGACTTTCGTTCAGGTTATGAATAAAACGCAAGCTCTTATTTGAGAGGCTTGCGTTTTTCAGTCTTTATTTGTTCTGTAATGTTAGGTCTAATCTGTACATATCTACCAAATTGATGAGAGTGCAGAACAGAGAGTTTTTATCTATTCAAAAATTTTGAGGAGCGTGTACGTTGAAATACAAGAGTTGTGTGCTTTCATTAATTATACTTCTTCTCTTTCTTTTATTTGTTTACGAAAAATATCAAAATCAACAACAAGTCTTAGAGGAAGCTGCACGGAGAGGCGAGGTGGATATTGAAGATTTTGGGGCCGTAGGAAATGATGACAAGGATGACTCTTCAGCTATACAAGAGGCAATCGAATATGGTGTGAAGCATGGATTAGGAAAAGTGAAGGTAACGGGGAATCAACGTTTCATTCTTCGTAAAGGAATCATATTACAACAAGGCATGGAGATGGAATTGGGAAGGAATACCACTATAGAAGTTCAAGGTGATTTTAGGGTTTTTGAAATCATGAAAAATGCATCGATAACCAATGGGATCATAGAGGTGTCGGACCAGAACTTCTCTTCAGAAGTCCTTTATTTTGATGGGGGTCAGAAATTCTGGTCATGGGAGACGTCCCGAATTGAGGGTGTGAATATTATTAATACGAGCGGTGAAAACCTTGGTATAGCTTTAGCTCTTGTTGCTGACAATTCCAATGAGTTTATTAGCTTTATTAATTTTTCATCGTTAAACATTGTAGGTTTTCACACAGGTGTTTTTATAAAGGCTGACATTCCAGTAGAGAAACATAATTTTGTTAATGGTAATCGTTTTATTAATCTCACGTTGGATGATTGCGTTAAATGTATCGTCATAGAAAGTTCAAAATCCATTCCTAATGAAGTGTCCGGGAATCAATTTACGGACTTTCAAGTTCAATTGTCAGATGCTACAAAAGAAGTCTTGAGCATATCTGGAGCAGATAACCGTTTTCAGGGAATGATTTGGGACGTCGAATCTCATGCTCTAGAAACTAAGATTGTAAAATTCTCTAATCAGTCCATGAGGAACAGTGTAATAACTAATGTTGATGAAACCTATATGATCGATCAAGGAGATGCTAACTCCTACTATCCGCAATCCGGTCCTTGATTTCTGTATAAATGTTGATAGCAGGTCGTGCATTAAATCCAAATACATGAGATGAAAAAGTGATCCGTTTACTTATAAGTAAATGGATCACTTTTTGTTTCCTTTAAAGAACATATAAGCTAAAAAAAGAGGGATTAAAAGATTCAGTAACGAAAAGTGTCTTATTAAGAACAAAATAAAAGTATTTAGAGGTTTCAAATTGTTGGTAAACGTTATATAATGAACAAAATATACTTTATAAAGAACAAAGAGGATATTCTTTATAAAGAATGTAGAAAGGGTAGGTGGAGGGATGAAAGTATTAGTGACAGGTGGAGCTGGCTTTATAGGATCACACATAGTAGATGAATTACTTTTCCAACATTTTGATGTTGTCATTGTCGACAATTTATCAACAGGAAGAGAAGAGAACATCCCTGGTCATGTGACTCACTACAACATGGATCTTAGAGATAGCTTGGATTTAGTATTTGCCAACGAAAGGCCGGATATCGTTATTCATCAAGCAGCTCAAGTTTCGGTGGCTCATTCGATGAAAAATCCAGGGTTTGATGCGGAGGAAAACATCAAGGTGACTGTAAACCTGCTGGAATCCTGCGTGAAATATGGAGTGACGAAGTTTATTTTTGCCTCATCGGCAGCTGTTTATGGAGCCCCAGCTTATTTACCTATTGATGAGAATCATCCTATCGACCCTTCATCGTTTTATGGATTATCTAAAAGAAGTGCAGAAACCTATATTGAGATGTTCTCTCAAACCTTTGACCTAAACTATACGATCCTTCGCTACTCCAATGTTTATGGTATGCGGCAAAATACGGAAGGGGAAGCAGGGGTCGTCGCCTTATTCATCGATCAAGCGTTGAAAGGAGAGACTTTATCCGTTTTTGGTGATGGATTGCAAACGAGAGATTTTATTTTTGTTAAAGATGTAGCTAAAGCGAATGTAGCAGCCTGCCTCAATGGTGATCGAGAAACGATCAATATCAGTCAGGGCATTCAAACTTCTATATTAGAACTCATTAAAGCACTATATCTTAACATAGGTGATTCCATTCAGCCTTCTTTTTACGAAGAACGTACAGGGGATATTCGTCATAGTCTTCTTTCAAATAAAAAGGCAAAACAATTACTTGAATGGGAACCATTTTATACATTATCGGAGGGTCTTAAATTAACGATCGAACATTCTCAAAATCATAAAGTTCACATGTACTTGAAATAAATATTAATGAATAGGTGGAGGTTTGACATGCAAGATCAGATGGATATAAAAACGTTTTTCACTATTCTTAAAAAGAGAGTCATCTCAATCCTTCTCGTCACCTTTTTCGTGTTTATTTTGGTCGGAGCGGTTTCTATATTTGTCATGAAACCTACTTTTGAATCGATGGAGAGTATTGTTGTCGGTGATTTAAATAAACAATCGACTGAATATGGAGAATCAAGAGAACTTAATATGCTGCTTGCTTCTACCATTGATTTTATTAAAAGCCCTATTGTACTGAATTTAGTAAGGAATGAATTTGGTATGAGCTATGAGGATTTAGAAAAACAGGTGGTCGTTCAGAATACCAAGGATTCACAAATTGTGAATGTTGTTGTTCGTGGCAGTAACGCGAAAGAAACAGAAAAAATAGCTAACATGATTGTTGCGACCACGGTTGACAAGATGAATGATTTGTTTGATGTAAACGATATATACGTACTAAGTGATTCTCCTAACCAGACTTCCACAGAAAAAGTTGGAAGCACTACTCTAAACTTAGGAATTGGTTTAATAGTAGGTTTATTAGCAGGGATCGGAACAGCATTTTTAAGAGAACATTTAGATGATTCGATCCGGAACGTAACACAAATAGAAAAAGAATTGGGAATCACTGTCCTTGGTGATGTCCATTTAAAAAAGAAAAATTCTCGAAGACATTTACGTAATGATTTGCCCATCCAGACAGATAAACAAATGGAAGTTGTAGAAGGGGAGAAAAACAATGAGGTCAGTGTCTGAAAAAATTAAACAAAGACTTCTGCTAAAAGAACACTATGTGAGCACTCAACAAATACGTATGATTCAGTTGCGTGTGAATCGTTCTATTCGACCTAAATCCTCAGCCTTAATGGTTACATCAATCGATGAATATACGGATAAACCTTTGGTATCTGCGAAATTAGCCATATCTATGGCTCAGGAAGGAAAGCGAGTATTACTGGTCGATGCTGATTTTTCGACTCCTACTTTACATGAATGGTTTCAGAAAAATAACGAGACGGGCTGGTCTGATGCAGTTCTAAAAAGAAGAGGTGTGCAAAACAAGATTAAGGAAACCTTATTTCCAAATCTATATCTCTTAACTACCGGTCCTGCAAATAGATTTTCACAAGAAATGTGGGTGCCTGAAAAAATAGGAGGAGTTATTGAGGAATGTAAGAAGGAGTTCGATCTGATCTTATTTATATCTCCCACCTTCCATTCTAGCGTCAACGCTCAATTATTAGTGGAGTACTGTGAAGGTGTTGTGTTGGTAGCACGTGCCAATAAGAGTAAGAAAGAGGAATTACTTACCACTGTAGAAGCCATTGAAAGGTCTGGAGGGAAAATGTTAGGCACTATTCTACAAACGGGATAGCTGCAAATCAGGGAGGAGGTAAGAGGATTAACAAAGACAAGAAAAATTCCATTGGGTCAAATATCCTTCATCTTTTTTACAGTACAGCTTTATCAAGTATTTTAAATGCTGTTGCTCTTATTGTCTTAGCTTCCTACCTCCAATCCAGCCAATATGGGTTATTCAGTGTAGCTTTAGCGTTTGCTATGATTATGGGATATTTTACAGATGCAGGGTTAAGCGGTATTGTGCTTCGCGAAGGTGCTAAGGCTGAAGTGAAATTACCAGAATTGATCTCTTCTTATGTAAAAATGAGGCTGGCTCTTCTTGTTGCCACCTTTTTCATAGGTTTCTCTGTCATTCACTTGTTCAACTCAGGTAACGGAGAGTTAATTCGTACGGCTTATTATTTAATTATTCCTATGGTCACCGGCGTCGCCTTACAAAGCATAGGAACGACTTTCTATCAACTTAATGAAAAAATGCAATACTATGGTTTGATTCGTATGGTCTCATCCTTTTGTCTTGTTACATCAATGGTGATTGGGATGGGACTCCAGTTAAACCCTCTCACCCTATGTACTTTATATGGATTGTCTTATTTAACGGCAGGAATCTTTGGTCTGATCTTAGTGATGAAGGACGTATCCATACGATTTTCCTATCCTTTTCATAAAGGTCTATTCAAGAACCTGGGTTCATTCACTTTAGGGGGGCTTCTGTTTGTTTTGCTGCCACATATAGGGCCGATCATTCTAGAGAAAACGATCCCTATTGCTGCTGTGGGATTGTTCGCTGTGGCTTATCGAATCCCGCAAGCTTTGCAGCAAGTTCCATTTATTGTAGCAGGCGCATACTATCCCGTCTTATTTCGTTCTTTCCAGCATCAGAACTTAGAAGAACATCTGGATCATCAAATCTCTCAGACTAAAATCATGTCATTAGTGGGTATGATGATGGTTCTTCCCTTTTTTTATCTTTCTGAATATGTCATCAAGGTTTTGTTCGGGACGGAGTGGTTAGGTGCTGCTTTCCCGCTTAAAGTGCTCTCACTTATGCTTTTACTTCAATCGATTAATATAGCTTTAGCGGATGGTTTGACTACGATGGAAAAACAAAACTCCCGTACATTTGTACAACTTGTCACGGTTATCCTCGGTATAGGTTTGTATATAACCCTGAGTCTTTCTTATGGCGTGATCGGTGCTGCCTATACTGGAGTGGCTATTGAAGTTTTGGCACTTCTTGGTTTTTGGTTATGTTCACCAAACCGATGGGTGCTGTTCAAAAGTTCCTTATTTCCTTATCTATCCTACTTTTTTGCTGGATTACTTCTTTTAGAATGGGTTGAATTTTTTCATGGCTTGCTTGCACTGATCATCCATATGACCTTAGTGCTGCTGCTTCCTTTGCTAGACCCCGGACTAAGGACAAAAATTTACGTTTATACTCAACAATGGCTATTGAAATATAAGCAAGGACGAGAACCAAAGCATTCAGGAGGGGTGGAAAATGGACCTTCAAAAGCCAATGGCTCATAAAAGGAATGGGACTGTATTCTTTCTATTCCTACTCATCACTCTAGCCAATTATGGTGTTCAAATAGGGTTTTCATTAAAACCTTATATGATATTTTCCCTCCTCTATTTTGTTATTTTTATCAGTCAGTTCCGTTTTTATCAGCTGCAATTGTATGAAGTGGCGATGCTGGCTTTTTATCTGATTTATTCGTTCACAGGGGCATTCTCTTTATATCCTGCCTCAAGTATAAGGATCATGGCTGGTGCACTTATCTATTTAGCTTGTTACATGGTGATGAAATCTATATTAGCAGGTGTTCATCAATCGGTTATTGATAAGAGTATTGGGTATGTAGGTCTGATCTTTAATGCGTCTAGTCTTCTATTGTATGTAATTGGACTTAAAAGTGTTGGATACTTTTTTGATACCGAGGGCATCCGAATTTCTGAATTCGGGTTGATGATTGATCGCAACTATCCTAGATTGATTGGCTTACTCCAGGATCCTAACTTTTTCGTTTTTTATAATACTGTATTCTTTGCTTACTATTTATGTAACTCAAAAGGTTGGTTGAACAAAGCAGGTTTAATTTTGTGTATTGTAACGAACATCCTCACCTTTTCAAGAGGAGGGTTACTTGTCATGGTGGTTCTCTTCCTTTTATATGGGATGCTCAACCACCCTTTCAAACAATTAAAAATGACTATGGGCGTCATCCTTTCCGTTGCCTTTGCTTGCTATATAGCTGTCGTTTATTTGAAATTTGATTTGATATCCATTTTAGAATCGAGAATGAACGATTTCACCAGTGACGGGGGCAGCGGTCGGATTGAGTTGTGGGGTCGGGCCTGGGAATATTTTGAGACGCATAAAATCGTCGGTATTGGAGCCTTCAACTTCGCGGATTACAATGCCTTCAAATATGGCGATAATCTCTCGGTTCACAATACCTTCTTGGATGTACTTGCTGAAGCAGGGCTCCTTGGGATATTCTTTTATCTATTGTTTTTATCGCTTGTGGTGTATCAGTTGTATCAAAGGAAGATTTACAAACATAAACCTTATCTTTTTTTAACAGTTATAGGAATGGTTCTCCAAATGGGGTTTCTCTCTGTAATCATCAATGACATTTTCTTTATGGTCCTGGCGATCTTATCGACCTACCTGAATCAAAGGAAAAGGAAAGCGGAGGAAGTTAAATCTCAGGTGACAATCGTACAAAAAGTATCATGAATGATATGAATAGAGGTGATTGCAATGAATGTCTTGTTACTAACGGATAAATTGAGCTTTGGGGGAGCAGAGATTTACTTCTGTAAGCTTGAAAACCATTTGGAACATCCAGACATCAACTTTTTCTATGCTGCAGGCCCGGGTGATTTGCAAGACAGAATTGAGAATAAGGCCCATTACGTAGAATTAACTAAAGAGAAACATCTTAAAAATTTAATGAAGTTGAAAAAAATAGTAAATATGAATGGTATTTCTTTAATTCACGCAAATAGCTTGCGGATGGTGCTGTATGGAATTGCTCTGAAAATGATGACACGCAAGTCTATTAAATTGCTCTACACCAAGCACAATATCACCTGGTTGGAGCGGAAAAACAGAAGAATATTCTCATCTTTATTGAACAGGTTTGTCGAACGCATCATTACCGTGAGCAACTATGAAAAGAAGTCGCTCTTAGAATCCGGCGTTCGGGAGGAAATCATCAAAACGATTTATAACGGAGTAGACCTAGAGCAGTTCATTTTTAGAGAGACTAGAGAAAACCAAGAATTTAATGTGGGAGTTTTGGCTAGATTATCTAAAGAAAAAAATCTTGAATTCTTTATTGAAGTTGCCAGAAAATGCAAAGGTATGAATAATGTGAACTTTTTTATCGGTGGAGACGGACCTGAACGAAAAAAGTTAGAGGCTATGATCCAACGTCATGGTTTATCCAAGCACGTAAAAATGCTCGGTACAATTAACAATCCCGAAAGATTTATTCGGGACATGGATGTGATGCTGCTCACTTCCAACCGTGAAGTGTTCCCAATGGTTATATTGGAGTCGATGGCTGTAGGAACACCTATCATATCGATTGATCGGGGCGGAATAAGCGAAGCTCTCCTTGAAGATCAAACGGGTTATCTTGTTCCCGATCATTCAACTGTTGCGTTCCAGGAAAAGATTCTGGCGCTTTTAGAAGATTCCAAGAAACACCGTGACCTATCTATGGCGGCAAGACGACGGGTGGAGGAAGAATTTTCGTTGAAAAAAATGGTCAAAGAGACACTTCAAGAATATCTGGATCGAAGAGATATAGTCTAGCGAGGGATGATCATTGAAAAAGAGGGTCCTTTACATGGTTGTTCTCAATTAAGAATAATCATTCTTCATTGAGACGAAAAGTTAAGGATCGTTAACAGAGGAGAGGGATAAAATGAATCAGCCTAAAGGTAACTTTGCTCCTTTTATTTTTATTGACATGGCCCTGCTCTTAAGTGGGTTTTGGATAATCTATCATTTGTTTGAAGGACAGTCTTTCGTTGATTTCCCGTTTCACACAGCATCACTTCCTCTTGCAATAGGAATAGCTTATATAATCTTAACAGCCTTCGGTTCTTACAAAAGATGGGGGATGAAATCCTTCAAAAATCTAATTTACTCTGTATTTTTTATCATGAGCATTTTAGGTTTGTTCATTAGTCTGGGAATCGTTTTCACACCATGGTTCGCTTTTGGTTTAAGCTATTTGGTGGTTTCTATTAGCCTGCAGATGCTTCTAATGTTACTCGTAAGGTTCCTAGTCTGGTCTTTGATTAGGAAAAGAGCAATAAAGCGGGTTTGGTTGATTGGAAATCAGGATTCAAAAATGCATCATTTCCTAGATCAGAAGGAAGGCTGGTACCGGATTTGTGGATCTTCTCAAACAATGAAAGAAGATGAATTTGAAAAATACGGTAAGGATGCGGATACCCTGTTGATCGGATCTGGTTTTAGTACAAAAGAAAGAGTGGAAATGGTACAGCTTGCTTCTAAATATGGGAAAGAAACATTGGTCATACCGGAGCTTTATGAGTTAGGGATTCAGGGGGCCGAAACCTACCAGATGGAAGATACAATTGTCTTTTCTATCCGTCCCTTTCATATACATCCCGTCCAACAATTCCTGAAAAGGGGGATGGATGTGATTGGTTCTATAAGTTTAATTCTACTTACTAGTCCACTACTGATTCTATTAGCCTGGCTGATCCCTTTAACTTCTCCCGGTCCTGCTTTATATAAACAACAACGGTTAGGGATGAAAGGAAAACCTTTTTGGATTTATAAGTTCCGAAGTATGGTTGCCGATGCGGAGAATAAAACCGGGCCGGTCTTAGCAACTGTAAGAGATCCAAGGATTACTCCAATCGGCTCATTTATGCGTGCTACAAGAATAGACGAACTTCCGCAACTGTTCAATGTCTTGAAAGGTGAGATGAGCCTGATTGGTCCTAGACCAGAGAGAGAGTATTTTGTAAAACAATTCAATAAACAGTTTCCCGATTACCATCACCGTCTTGAAGTTAAACCAGGCATCACAGGTTTAGCGCAAGTCTATGCGAAATATACCACTTCAGCGGAAGATAAATTACGATTTGATTTAGCCTATGTGAAAAATTATAGCTTCTTGTCAGATTGGAAGATATTGACCTTAACATTGAAAGTGATCTTCCAACGTGAACAGGCAGAAGGCGTTGATTTGAAAGATTCCATGAAAAGCGTAGGTAAGAAGAGGGCAATTCACTAAAAGGGGAGATGGTCATATGGTTTTGAGAGATTTGGGTAAAGTTTCCGTCATTACTCCTTCATATAATTCAGCGAATTATATATTAGAGGCGATTGAATCCGTGCAATCTCAAACTTATAAGAATTGGGAAATGATTATTGTTGATGACTGCTCCAGCGATGATTCAGTTAACCTTATTGAAGGCAAACAATCGGAAGATGAACGGATCAAGTTTATCAAACTCACGGAAAACGGTGGACCTGCTTTTGCCAGGAATCAAGCGATTCTAGCTGCAACAGGTAAATACCTTGCTTTTTTAGACAGTGATGATTGCTGGCTTTCTCAAAAACTGGAGAAGCAAATTTCATTCATGCATAAAAATGATTATTCTTTTTCTTATACTGCTTATAGGATTATGCAGGAAGAAGGAGAACTTACAGAAACCATATTCCATATGCCTCGTCAGATCACATATAAAGACTTGCTCAAGAATACAGCCATTGGAACTTTGACAGTGGTTCTAGACCAGGAAAAGTTAGGGAAAGTCCAAATGCCCCTCTATCGAGACTGTTCTGAAGATTATGGGTTGTGGATGTCCATTCTCTCCCGAGGGGTGACTGCTTTTGGATTAAATGAAGAGCTCGCGTTATATAGGAAATGTAATGAATCACTTTCCAGCAACAAGTGGAAGTCAGCTCGAAAGACGTGGAATACTTACAGGAAAGTTGGGCGTAGTAATCTTCCTTCAACCATGTGGTATTTTTTGAATTATTCCTTCCGTGCGATGAGGAAACATACGCGAACTCCTTAAACCTGATTTCTCAGAAATAAATATAGGAGAGATGAAGGTTATGAAAAAATCCAATTCCGGTAGATTGGAGATCGTCCAGATTTCCAGAGCTGTGGCTATACTATTTGTACTTATCGGCCATGCAAATAATAACTTTTATCAGCAGATTGGGTATGATTGGCTCAATATAGCCCAATGGGAACGAACAGGGGGCGTGGATTTCTTTTTTATTGTCACCGGATTCATGATTTATTACCTCTATCATAAGCATGCTGGAAACAAGGAAAAAGCCACCCAGTTTTTGATCAAACGAATAGTAAGGATTTTCCCTATGTATTGGATTTTTACAACATTAGCTTTAATCGTGCCTTACGCGTTTCCCCTCCTACAGGAGAGTTACAGTGTGGAGGTCACCCTCAAGTCTTTTTTCTTATTAACAAGTGCTCCCATTTTGAGTTCAGCTTGGTCACTGACACACATCGTAATCTTTTACTTCCTATTTTTTGCCTATATGTATAAACCGGTGATTATGAAACCTGTCATCGGCTTATTGATCGGGTACACTCTTCTTGGAGAAATGAATATCTTTCCCTTCCTTCCAAGCACCATCTTCAATGTTAGTACATTGGAAATTTTCTGCGGAGCGCTCGTCGCTCACCTGTCTATTCATTTCACAAATCGATACGCTGGACTTTGTATTGTTCTAGGGCTGGCTGGCTACGCCCTTACATGGATCCATAATATTTACTCGCTAACCTTTATACCGTTAGCTCTAGCGTACGGGTCATGTTCCATGTTAATCATGTATGGGATAGCGGAAAAGGATAAAACCAAGAGAAATGTCCCACATATCCTATCTTATCTGGGCGGAGCATCCTACTCGATTTATATAGCCCATGGCCCTTTTATAAAAGTATATTTAGTGATATTTGTAAAGTTGAATTTCTTTGATATCATTCACCCTTTTTTCGGGTTGGTCTTGATCATTCTTTTGGTGACGGCTTCATGCTGTATGGTTTATAACATTGTAGAAAAACCTTTGGTCGAAACTTTGAGAAGAACGGTTTTCGGGAAGAAGAGAGTTACAAAACCAGTTCCTCCTTTGCTTGCTAAATAGAAGATGCTACGAGGACATATAATACGGGTCATCTACCTAAATGAAATTCATTTTTGCTATTGATTTAAGGAAGCCCGTACAGTGTCAACGTCGTCCTCTGAATTACGGTGAGAATGATTATTCCTTCTTAAAGAAATCAGGTTAACAATAAAATAAGCGGTCCATACACCACACCAATCTTTGATCAGATCATTGATCGTGAATGACCGACCGTCCACGAACAACTGATGAAATTCATCGGTCAAACCATAGAATGAAGCAAAAATGGCAGCCAGTATATTGGTTGTTTTCGAAAAGCGGTCATGGACTTGTAGAGCAAGGACGATAAGAACATATAAAAGAGCGAACTCAATCAAATGCAAACTTTCCAGGAAGAATCCTAATGTCATAAAATCCACTCCTTAATTGTCTCAATAGAAAGACTTGATTGAATCCAAATAAGAATCATGTAGAGAATGGGCATAAGGGTAATGAGCGCTTTTTTCATAATAAGATCTCCTTCGTTGAACTTATTAATAGTATGGGAGATGAACGATTATTTTATAATTATAGAATTGTAAGTTTTTCCTTTTCGCTATATAATAGAAGGATAAAGTGATAATAAGGTGGAGAGATTTGTAGATGAAACGTACGGATAAGCATAAGAAGAAAAAAGCACGATGGTGGAAAGTAACGCTCGTTTTGTTGGTATTGTTATTAATACCAGCAGGAGTATATAGTTACTCCCTTTACAGTGGGGCCAAAAACACGGTGGATTCAAAAATGCACAAAGAAGTCGCATCCATCGATCATGAACTGACAGAGAAAAAGCGTAAGGAAAAGGAACCACTTAACATTTTGCTGATGGGCGTCGATGAAAGAGCCGGAGATTCCGGGCGTTCTGATGCTTTAATGGTATTGTCTGTCGATCCAAATGACAATCGCAGCCAAATCATCAGCATTCCACGTGACACACGTACAGAGATGGTGGGCAATTCTTCTCATTCTGGAAAACAGGATAAAATTAATCATGCTTACGCCTTTGGTGGAGCAGATATGGCTATCCAAACGGTAGAGAACTTCCTGGAGATCAACCTGGACTATTATGTCCAAGTGAACATGGAAGGTTTGGAAGAAATGGTGGATGCCGTTGGTGGAATCACCATCCAAAACGATATCGAATGGTACGGGAAGAATAACTTCCATTATAAAAAAGGTGAATTGACCATGGATGGCGAAGAAGCTCTCGGCTATGTGCGTATGCGCTATGACGATCCTAAAGGTGACCTTGGTCGTAACGAACGTCAACGTAAAGTTATTCAAGGGATTGTTGATAAAGGGATGAATGTCGGATCCATCAATAAAATCGGTAACGTCATGGACGTACTTGGTAAGAATGTTTCTACCAATATGGATTTCAATACCATGCAGGATTTGATGAAGAACTATAGTGGGGCTAGAGAAAATCTGTCTACCTATCAGATGTCTGGTACTGGCACCAAAATTGATGGAATATATTATTTAGAAGTACCGGATCAGGAAGTGCAGGATGTCCGGGAAATGATCTTGGATTATAATTCATGAGTTTCGAAAGCTGCTTTTATACGAGCGGCTTTTTTCTTTGCATAGGTTTGATAATAGAATAATGGCGAAATAAATATTACCCGGGAAATTATTGTCTGTTTTTAATGAAATACAGACCAATAGCTTCATAGAGGCGGGGTCAATTAGAAAAGACCTGAAGCGTGACTGGGGAGTCCTTCACGCTTCAGGTCTTTAACTCTTAATGGCCTTGGCTTGCTAAGGCTGATTGATCACTTTACGGGCCGTTTCTTTCGTAGCTATAAACTTCAGGTCTGCATGGTTTTGAAGTAAGGTGACTGGATATCGGACATCTTCTTTCCCGCAGGTGGCTTGGTAAAAGGCTTCTTGCTGCCACGCTCCTCCATCACAATAAAGTCGGATTTTCCTTGCATTCATGATATCTTTCATTCCTAAGGTAATGGCCATCGGGGGGAATTCATCAAAACTTCCGCCATTGGTCCGAATACTATTCATCACCTGTGTTTCGGGAGCTAAGGATAGAATTCGAGTTTTGGAGTTTCTGAATTCTTCGATGGTCACTTGATGGAAGCGGGAGATGACAGGTTCATTAAAAGCGACATGCCCGTGCACCCCTACTCCTCCCAAACATAAATCAATGCCTCCAACCTGCTCTATTTGTATGCTTATATCATCGATATTGTACACATCAGGAAAATGACGCTGATCTTTCGGGGGCCTGAGAGAAGGATGGAGGCTTTCGTAAAATTCGTTCATGAACTTTTTGAAGCTGTATGCGTGATCTTCTTCAATGGGACGCCCCTGCCAATCCAGGTATTCATCCATGTTGAAGATATGAACGTTCTTCCAAGAAATTTCTTCGTCATTCGTGATGCGGGCTAGGATGGGGTACGGGCGAACAGGTCCTACGGGCAAAATCAGTCTGGTAAGTAAGTTTTGTCTATTACGCTCCTGGATAAAATCAGCCAAATAACGGGCGAAGTGATGGGCTGATTCTTCTGAACCTTCTGTCAAAGTGTAGGAAACGTCTCGTTTTTTCATCATTTCCCTCCGATCATAAGTTAAGAATTGCTTTCATATTTTCAGAAAAAATACGTTGCTGAGTTGTTTCGTCCAGATTAAGCAGCTCAAAAAGTTTTTTATGGTCGTTATAAGAAGATTGCAAGTCATCGTAATGAACATCTGAACCGAACAAGATTTTTTCAAAAGCTCCCTCCCAATAGAATAGATCCTGAAAGAAAGAAGGAGATTTCCGGTTCCTCCAACCCATGGGTGATCCGGATAGGTCGACATAAGCATTGGGATGAAAGCGAGCCATCATAGCTGCCTCCTCGTGCCATGGCATTCCTAAATGAGCGATAAACATAATCAAGTTAGGGAAGGATCGCGCCACACGGTCTAACATCACCGGACGCATACGGGCAGATGAAACATCATCCTGCTGATCCACTTTCGTTTGCAGAATGAAGCCTGTATGGAAAAGGACAGGCATGCCCAGTTCTTCAATCTTCGCATAGATGGGATCATAGCGGGGGTCATCATAATTGTGCAAAGGCCGCGTCGTTTTAATTCCTCTAAAACCCTGGGTATATAAGCGTTCGACGTCTTCTACTGTCGACTCCCCTAAACGGATAACCCCAAATCCAATCACACGGTCAGGATACTCTTTCATCGCTTTCCTGACATCTTCATTTGTAGGTGAAAGGTCTCCAAGCCAGTTATCTGAGGGGAGACCGAGACCGCTTAAGCAGACACGCTCAATACCGATCTCATCCATCTGTTTTATTAAGCTCTCCATATAATTTGGGACGTTGAGAATGTGGTGGTGCATATCAATGACACTCATACTTTTCCTCCTTTAAGAAAGAGTGAAGTCATTTAACAGAACTTCTTTTCCTGACCGAACCGACTTTTCAGCGGCAAAGGCAATCTTATGACTCCAATAGGCTTCCTCAAGAACCCCATCCAATGTTTTTTCTGATTTGATAAGACGTGCGAATTCTTTCATTTGTTCAACTTCACCTGGATGATCAAAACCTGTCTGGTCAATTCCTCCAAGGTCAAAGAGGGGAGGATTTTCTATGTTCTCTGACATCAGTTTTTGCTGGTTAGGATAATACGTAAATTGATTGTCTTTTTGAAGGACGCCCACTTTAAGATGGTGTTGCTCACAGGATAGGGAAACCCCTAAGTTTCCAAAGGTTCCATCCTCAAATTCAACAATGACCCAGCCGTTTTCGATCATTCCTTCAGTATGGTCTCCTTTAGCGAATACAGAACGAGGAGGGGACTTTATGAGATTGACCATAAGATCAAAATGGTGGATGTTTTTCTCTAAGAATGTACCACCGGACCGGGTTCGTTCCAGTCGCCAACTTTCACTCCCAGAACGAAAGGGAGGTCTGAACTCATGGCACCAAATGGATAGAAGGGTGCTTGTGTTCACATGTTTTTTTAAGCGAGTGAAACCAGGGTCATGTCTTAGTTCTGTTCCAATGTCAAAAGTTTTCTCGTACGCCTTTATTTTTTTATATAGGTCTATGAATTGGTCATATCTAGCAACCATAGGCTTTTCTGCGAAAATAGCTACTTGATTTTTCATCGCTGTGATAATATTTTTTGCGTGGAGGTCGTTAGGTGTAGCAATGACGACAGCATCGACCCTCTTATTCCTATACAGTTCTTCTTCGTTGTGAAAAAAATGCGCCTCCGGGTAGAGGTGTTCAACAAACGCCTTTGATTCTTTATCGACATAACCTACCACTGAAAATTCGTTGGTATGTTTCATGGCTTTAAGTAAGGATTTTGAACGATTCCCAGCACCGATCAATCCAATCGAAATGGTCATCTCCACAGCTCCTTATCCTTTTACTGATCCTGCTGTCATTCCAGCTATGAAGTATCTCTGCAGCAACACATAGGCAATTATCATGGGTGCTGAAGCAATCATGACACCCGTAAACAGCATCGGGAAGTTTGTCATATACTGCCCTTGGAATTCTAATAAAGCGAGCGGCAGGGTTTTATATTCGTCTTTCGTGATGAACAGCAAAGGATATAACAAGTCATTCCAATGCATGACAAAAAGGAAGATGGCCGTTGCAGATATTGAAGGCAAAGATAACGGCAGGGCAATTCTGCGGTACACCTGCCAATTGTTCGCTCCATCAATGGTACAGGCTTCAAATAATTCTTTCGGAATGGTTTTCATGAATCCGGTCAAAATGAACACCGCAACGGGTAAGGTCACGGATATATTGACGATCATTAACCCACTGAGTGTATTGGTTAAGTCCAACCTGTAAATCAATGAGTAGAGTGGAATCATATTTACCTGGGCTGGGACCATCATTCCTAGGGTGAATAAGCCGAAAAGTAATCCTCCCATCCACTTGTTCATTCTTGTAATGGCATAGGCAATTAAACTGGCAAAGAACAAGGTGAACGTTACGGATACAAGGGTCACGATGACACTGTTCTTAAAATATGTAGCCATCGCAGTTTCATTAAAGATTTGTACATAGTTGGAGAAGTTGAATGATTCAGGCAGTCCTATGGGATTCTCATACATTTGCGATGTGGTTTTAAATGTAGAGAAGAAGACGGTCAACATGGGAATGATGATGATGGCTGCGTAAATGAAGAGCAGCACTCTTTTTCCTAATCGATCCATGGATTCTTTCCCTCCTTTTTACGTAGCTCTTGATCTTAAGACTCTCATTTGAACGATCGTGATAATCGCAATGACAATCATGAAAATGACAGATTCAGCGGATGCATATCCAAAGCGGTAGCTCCGAAAAGCCGTATTGTAAATTAGCGTGGCTAAAATTTCTGTCGAGTAGTTCGGGCCACCCCTTGTCATGGCAAAGATCAAATCGAAGGCCTTAAACGATTGAATCGTTGTATAAGCCACAACAATCGTAGCCGCAGGTGCCACCAGAGGCCAGGTGACTTTCTTGAACGTCTGCCATTTGTTTGCTCCTTCCATTTTGGCCACCTCATATAAATCTTTCGGAATCCCCTGTAGGCCAGCGACGAAGATAATCAGCATCTGCCCCGTATGGAACCAGACTTGAACAGCGGAAATGGAGTAAATAGCGATATCTTCATTGCCTATCCAATTCAATGCGAGTGAATCCAGGTTAATAGCCTGCATGACCGTGTTGATTAGTCCGAGGTTCGGGTCATACATATAGGACCAAATAAAAGCAACGGAAACGGAAGATAAAATCGTTGGAAAGAAGTAAAGCGCCCTTAAAAACACACTGCGTTTCGAGTTCTTCGTTAAAAACAGGGCGAAAACTAAAGAAAACAAGGTTTGAAAGATGACGACAAACAGCATGAATTCAATATTATTCACTAATGATTTACGAAAAATAGCATCAGCCGTGAAGATTTCCACGTAATTGCTGACTCCTACAAAATCGTACTCTGTAGATAATCCATCCCAGTTTGTGAAGGAATAGAAAAGAGCACTTATTGTAGGGTAAATAAAAAAGATCAAATACAAGATCAATCCTGGAACAACAAATAGGTAAATGGATTTTCCAGCTTTCATAAGTGCCTCCTTAGTCATAAATAGAAGAAGAAAGCGTCTGTTTTCATGAACCGCGCTTTCTTCCCCTATAAGGAATCTTGGTTATTTTACAAATTGATCGACCACTTTTTGTGCTTCAGCTGCAGCTTCTTCGGGATCTGTCCCTCCGATGACGGATTGTATGGAAGCGATGACCGCTTTTTCAATATCCGCACTATTGATTAAGTAGCGAGGTTGGAAGCGTGTTTCTTTATCCATCCAATCGGCCGTGTTTTTCAATACTTCAGACTCATAATTCACATCGTTTACGGTTAGGTGCTGTCCCGTTTCGTTTGCATAAGTACTGGCATTCTCAGGCTGGCTTAAGAACTCAATGAATTTCTTCGCTTCGTCTTGTGTGTCAGAGTTCTTATTAACAGCCATCATGAATGTCGTGGTGTGAATCCCTTCATAGACGGCTTCATCTGCAGGAACCGTGATCGGTGCCAGAAGGCCAAGCTTCATGTCTGGATTCTGTTCTTTAATACTAGCCATGGCATACGAACCACTTCCGAGCATCGCTGCTTTTTCTTGAGCCATTAGTGCGATCGCTCCGTCGTGTTTTGTTCCAAGGGAATCATCCTGGAAATACCCTTTGTCGGCTAGTTCCTTGAATTGACTTAGTGTTTTGACCCACCACTCGTCCGTCAATTTTGTTTCTCCATTTTCCAATTGTGTAAAGATATCTTCATCTGTTGCATTATTCATCATCATACTGTTCATTAATTGTCCTGGACCAATGTCTGCACCAGGGAAGGCCATTGGGGCGTATCCATTTTCCTTCAACGTTTCATTCATAGCTAAAAACTCTTCCCAACTCTCAGGGATTTCAATTCCCAACTCCTCGAATATCCCTTTGTTGTAGACGGGCTGGTTGAACACCAACTGATAAGGAACGGCCCACTGTTTCCCGTCTTTTTGACCAGCTTCAAGTAAACTCTCATTAAAGTTGGAGAGTAATTCTTCTCCAGATAGATCTGTCATCAATCCTGCTTTATCCATAATTTCGAATTGAGAACCTGGAAAGGATGTGAATACATCGCCGACTTCCCCATCTCGAATGAGTGTCTGTGCTGTGGATTGATATTGTTCGGATGGATAAATGGTCATATCCACTTTAATTCCTTCATTTTCCTTTTCAAACTTTTCAATGAGCTGATCGAAAACCTCTTTATCTTCCCCACGCCAATGAATGAAACTGATCGTTTTACTTCCATCAGCATTATCAGATTCACCAGAGCTTTCCGATGAACAAGCGCCTAGAACCATTGTCATTAGAATAAAAACGGCAAGCATCATATGCTTAACATTCACTAATTCGTCCCCCTTTTGTTTTACATACTAACGTTGCTACCTTAATTAATAACGTTACAACCTTTAATTCCGCACCTCCTCTATTGATAACGCTTTCATTGTCTAATATTATATGGACAGACCCTGAATATTTCAACACTTTTTAGAAAATTAAAAATTTTATATCAGGTATAAATATGATTAAATCGCTGTTTCATGCGGTTTCGTGGAAGGTAATTAAAATTTCCTCTTGCCAGATTGAATGCGCTTCCAGTACAATGAATAACAACAAAGATACCTACGTTTAATAAAAGGTAGATATCTTTAATGTGGAGGGATGATATGCTGGACCAATTGCAAAAGATGAATGTTTCTCTAAATATTCGACACGTGGAGGATAGTTCCTTTAAGAATTTCGGACGAATACTTGAAAGGTTTCCTGATGAAGATCTCATTCCATTGACTGAAGATCTTCCGGTTCCCGAGAGTGGGAATGTATATGTCCCTTCTGAACCTACTTTGGAGTTAAAAGGTTTGAAAAGCACCATTCAGAAAAGGTACTACGGTGGGATGGATATTCAAATTGGCTACTGTAATGGGAACAATTCCAATTTAGGTGGACTGGAATATCATAAAGGCAGTGAAATTAATGTGGCTGCAACGGATATGGTCCTGCTTTTAGGGCATTTGAATGACATGGAGGAGAGTACTTTTTCTACAAATCATTTGAAAGCGTTTTATATTCCGAAAGGGTATGCGATCGAAATGTTCCAAACGACCCTTCACCTCGCTCCTTGTAAAGTGACCGGTGAAGGATTCAAATGTATAGTCATTTTACCTGAAGGTACCAATACTCCATTAAAGGATGAAGAAAAAGGGGAAGACTCCTTACTTTTTATGAGAAATAAATGGCTGATTGCCCATGAAGAACATCAAAGGTTTGTCTCTCAAGGGGCATATGTCGGGATTAAAGGTCCCAATGTATTTGTACAATATTTGAACGATAAAGAAGGAGGAAGTCAATCATGAGTATTCTATATACACTGGTCACGTGTATCTTGTTTATGGGATTGGTCGGATGGGTGTCTTACCGGAAGGCGAAAGGGCAGGTCAATGATTCTGATGGGTATTTTCTGGCCGGTCGTGGATTAACAGGTGGGTTTATTGCTGGTAGTTTGCTGCTGACGAACTTATCTGCAGAACAATTGATTGGTCTAAATGGACAGGCTTATCGCACGAACTTGTCCAACATGGCTTGGGAAGTGACAGCACCAATTGCTGTCATCATTATGGCATTGATCCTGCTTCCTAAATACTTAGGTGGGGCATTTTCCACTCTTCCGGAATTTTTAAGTACACGATTTGATGATGGTGTCAGACGTTACATAGTGGTCCTGTTTATGCTCGGGTATGCGTTTGTCACCATACCATCCGTTCTTTATTCCGGCGCACTAGCGGTGCTGAAGCTCTTTGATGTTCCAGGTCTCTTAGGTATTTCTTTCGAATCATCGGTCTGGCTCGTTATCTGGGTGATTGGTATTATCGGTGCCATTTATGCGATTTTCGGCGGATTGAAAGCGGTTGCAGTATCTGATACGTTAAATGGAATTGGTTTGCTGTTGATTGGTTTAATGATTCCTGTGATCGGACTTTTCGTACTAGGGGACGGAAACTTCTTTCAAGGGTTCAAGACGATGGCTACTGATAATGCAGACAAGTTGAATGCGATTGGTGGAAAAGATGATTCTGTTCCATTTTCCGCTATATTCACTGGGATGATCTTCATGAATATGTTCTATTGGGGGACGAACCAGTACGTGATTCAGCGTGCCCTGGGAGCAAAGAACTTGGCGGAAGGTCAAAAAGGGGTCTTGTTCTCCGGTTTTTATAAGCTTGTTGTACCTATTCTCATGATGATTCCAGGAGTTATTGCTTTCCATCTATATGGGTCAGGGTTCCAAACGGTCGATTTGGCTTATCCAACCATGGTGACCAATTTGATGCCTACGATCTTCTCTGGATTGTTTTTAGCTGTTCTTCTGGGAGCGGTGTTCTCAAGCTTTAACTCACTTTTGAACTCAGCGGCAACGATGTTTGCTTTAGATGTGTACAAGCCTGGTTTTAAGCCCGATGCTTCTGATGAACAGTTGATTCGGGTAAGTAAATATTTCGGTACGATTTTGGCACTCGTTTCATTCTTTATTTCCCCGATGCTCATGAGTGCACCGGATGGCCTTTGGGACATCATTCGTAAGTTTACTGGATTCTTTAACATCCCAATCATCGCGATTGTGCTCGTAGGAATTGCATCCAAGTTTGTTCCGCCACTGGGCGCGAAGATTGCAGTGATTTTTCACGTCATTACGTACTACATGCTTGTATGGGGATTGAACCAGATGTTCGGCATTGAAATCACGATGAACTTCATCCATATTTCTGCCATCCTTTTTGTTATCGAAGTCGGTATTATGTTGGCAGTCGGATATATTCGCCCACTTTCCAAACCTTATTCGTTCAAGCATGCTCCAAAAGTGGACATGGTCCCGTGGAAGTATGCGATTCCGACAGCGATTATTTTGTTGAGTTTGATTGTATTTACTTACATCGTCTTCTCTCCAATCGGGCTTGCATATCCGGACGCGGTGGTTTCCCAGTGGTTCTGGATCGCTTCTGGTGTGTTGATTGGTTTAACTTCTGTAGCACTGGTCTTTGCTATGAAGAAATGGGAAAAGAAATATGACCGTGTCGTAGAAAAACAAATGAAAAAAGCGGCTAATCTATAATTTTTAAGGAGGAGTTCATCTATGCAGACGAAACAAAAACAAGGGCTATCCATTCAATATCAGGGAAATACGTTCGAAGTTGTACTCGATGGACGTAAGATCCTTGAACATACACCGACGTCCCCGTGTTTATTTGTCGGTCAAGGAGAAGAAAAAATTGAGATGTACCGTGGAAATTATGAGATCGAAGATTATGTGGTGGAACGCTTCGGACTGAGAAGTTTTGAAGTTATTGAAGAAAGCGCACAGGGTTTCCGTATTGATTTTAAGCGGACTTCCATGGATTCTGAAACTCTATCTGTAGCCTTCAGCTATGAAAATAAAAATCTGAAACTGGATTTTTCAGGAGATCGAAAGGTCTTCAATCGTTTTTGGGTTCGTATCCCTGCTGATTCCACAGAAAAGGTGTACGGATGCGGGGAGCAGATGTCTCACCTGAATTTGCGGGGCAAGCATTTCCCACTTTGGACCTCTGAGCCAGGTGTTGGCCGGAACAAAAACACGTACACCACTTTTCTAGCAGACCTTCATGATAAGGCGGGGGGCGACTATTATCATACCAATTACCCTCAGCCAACATTCCTGTCTTCGAAGAAGTATTTCTGTCATGTCGATACCACTGCCTATGCCGACTTTGATTTTCGAAAAGATCATTATCATGAACTTCAAGTGTGGGAAGTCCCGTCGCAAATCATGTTTGAAACGGGAGCGAGCATCAAAGAGGTAGTGTCTCGACTGACTCATCATCTAGGGAGACAGCCGGAGCTTCCCGAATGGACGTATGATGGCATCTGGCTCGGTATGCAAGGCGGCACGGATGAGGTTCAAAAGAAAATCGATGCTGCGCGTGATAAAGGCATGAAGGTAGGGGCTGTCTGGGCTCAGGATTGGCAAGGGAAAAGAGTGACCTCTTTTGGCCGCCGTTTGAACTGGAACTGGCAGTGGGATGAGAATGAATATCCTGAACTGGACCAAAAATTGAAAGAATGGAAAGAACAAGGCATCCGTTTCTTAGGCTATATTAATCCATATTTGATTTTAGATGGAGCATTGTATAAAGAAGCTGCGGCGAATCATTATTTTGTCCTCAATCAACAAGAAGACGTTTATTTAGTTGACTTCGGTGAGTTTGACTGCGGAATTGTCGATCTTACGAATCCGTCAGCCTTTGAATGGTATAAGCGCGTCATTCAAAAGTACATGATTGATTTCGGTCTTGATGGCTGGATGGCTGATTTCGGAGAATACTTACCGACCGATGCCAAACTCCACAATGGTGAGCCGGCGATGCTTATGCACAATGCGTGGCCGATGCTGTGGGCAAAAGTGAATTTCGAAGCTGTTGATGAAGCTGGTAAAACAGATGACATAGTCTATTTCATGCGTGCAGGCTACACAGGAAGCCAAAAGTACTGCCGTTTGTTGTGGGCGGGAGATCAGAGCGTCAACTGGGATCTTGATGATGGGATCGCGTCTGTCATCCCTGCTGCACTTTCAGCGGGTCTTGTAGGTAATGGACTTCACCACAGTGACATCGGTGGATACACGAGTTTGCATGGAAACAAGCGTTCCAAGGAATTGCTACTTCGCTGGGTGGAACTCGCTGCTTTCACGCCGGTAATGAGAAGTCATGAAGGAAATCGCCCGACCGATAGTCACCAGTATGATCATGATGAAGACACGATGAATGCATTTATTAGAATGACAGATGTCCATGTGACATTGACTCCTTATTTAAAAGATCTTGTGAAAGAAAATGCGGAAAAAGGGGTTCCGGTTCAAAGACCGTTGTTTATGGAATTTGAAGATGACGCACAGACGTATGACCTTCAATACCAATACATGTTGGGAGACGATGTGCTTGTTGCACCTGTCTACGAGGAAGCAGCGAGCCAGTGGAATGTTTATCTTCCGAATGAAACATGGGTTCACCTCTGGAGCGGTGAAGAATTTGACGGCGGCCATGTAGAAGTTTCCGCTCCTATCGGTCAGCCTCCTGTTTTTTATAAAAAAGAATCCGCCTACGCCGATCTCTTTGAGAAGATTCGGGAAAAACATATGCCTATAAAATAAAAAGGTAATAACCTTTGTTAAAAGGTAGGTATGTATGGTATGATGTTTTCAAATGAAGAAAAAAGGTGGGACGGATCAATGAGTATGAAAGTATTGTATCTTCCAATTGGGAGAAAAACATTTGATTTAGAAGCAGGAGAAACCCAAAGGAAAAAGAGTTCGGAGATGTTGAACGAGTTAGGCATTGAAGTGATTGAACCTGAGGGCATCCTTACTTCACCAGATGACTTGAACGACTTTTTGAAAGCGATTGCTAAGGATGACATCGGCGTTTCCATTTATCAAAGTGTCACGTTCGCGGATGGTGAATTTGTTGAAACACTGATCAAGCAGGTGGAAGCGCCTGTCATGGTGTGGTCCATTCGTGAACCGAGCATTAACGGACGTTTGCGCTTAAACTCCTTAACGGGTGGGAACAGCACCAGCCACGTGTTGAAATGTGCGAAGCATCCTTATTCCTTCCTTTTCGGGAATCCGGAAGAGGCTCAAATTCGCGGGCGTTTAAAAAAATATTTAAAAGTTCAGCAGATGATTCAAGATTTAAAGCAATTCAAAATTGGCGTCATTGGGGAACACCCTCCTGGCTTCTTTTTCTCAGGAACAGACGAAGAGATGCTTCACAAGCAACTGGGGGTTGAAGTGAAAAGTGTGGACTTGATGAAAGCCTTCGAAGAGTCTAAGAAACTATCAGAAGGAGAATGGGAACATGCGATTGACCGAGCTCAGCAGCAGGTGATCGGTTTGAACAGAAATGATGAAACAGTCCAGCGCTTTGCTCAGTTCACGACTTATGTCGAGTCTGTCGTTAATCAAGAAAACCTTTCAGGACTCGCCATCCGCTGCTGGCCGGAGTTTTTCAATGAATTAGGAGCAGCCGCTTGTTCAACACTTTCCCAATTTACCGAAGACGGAATCGTCTCTTCTTGTGAATCGGATATCCATGGTTCTGTTTCCATGTTTATTTTACAGCAACTGAGTGGAGGAAAAGCGCCTTACTTAGGAGATATGGTTCATGTGAATGAAGCGAGTAATTCAGTCGTCTTCTGGCATTGCGGCGCAGGTGCCTACTCTCTTGCTCACCCTGACCAGGGAGCGCAGCCTGGCGTGCACCCGAACCGTAAACTCGGATTTACGATGGAATTTGGTCTGAAGCCAGGGCAGGTAACGATGTTCCGCGTCAGCTATACACCAGATGGGTATCGTCTGCTTATCATGAGAGGAAACGCATTGGATACTCCGAAACGATTCAACGGGACGTCTGTAGAAGTAGAACTTGAGACGGAGATCAATGACACGCTGTACAGTTTAATGGAAGAAGGTTTTGAGCCTCACTATGCTCTCGTTTACGAAGATGTCGTTGAAGAGCTTGTGGAACTTGGGCGTCAACTGGACCTTGAAACTATCGTCTATACGAAAGATTGATTGAAGGAGGACACCTGATGAAACATGTCGCAGTAGGGCAGGCAGGAGGACCGACAGCTGTCATCAACGCTACCCTGGCTGGTTTTGTTGAAAGTGTAAAAGAACAGTGTCAATTGACCTTCGTTGAAGGAGGTTATCAAGGTCTGGTGGAAGAGAACTTTCTTTACGGTGATTCGGAAGTCATTGATTGGATTCTTGAGAATCAGTCAGTGCCGGGGGCGTGCTTACAATCCGGGCGTTATCCTTTTAACGATGAGGCGATTGCTCAAGCGGTCCATTCCCTGAAGAAGCACCAAATCGATACCCTCGTATTTATCGGTGGGAATGGGACGATGGAAGCTTTGTTAAAAGTGAAAAAAGAAGCCGAACGTCAGGGTTACACTCTGCAGGTACTCGGACTTCCGAAAACGGTGGATAATGACTTAGGAGGCACAGACCATGCTCCTGGTTTCGCAAGTGCAGCGAGATCGATTGCGCAGACGACGAAAGATTTGAGCCGTGATTTATATTCCATGAAGAATTTTGAGCAGGTCCGCATATTGGAAACGATGGGCAGGAATGCCGGGTGGTTAGCTGCCGCTGCAGGAGCCTGGAGAGAGTATGCGGAGGAAGGCCCCCATTATATAGCTCTTCCTGAACAGCCATTGAATAAGGAAACTTTGTTAACAACAGTCAAAGAAGCTTTGAGTTCCTATGGTTACGCGATCGTTGTGGTCAGTGAAGGGGTTCAGTGGGAACAAGGATCTCAAATTGAACTCAATCAAGTGGGCGGACGCTCCATTCTTGGGGGTATTTCCAAGGAAGTCAGTGAATTTATCAAGGAAGAATTAAATGTAAATACAAGGGCGGAACTGTTGGGGATGAATCAACGGGCGGACACATCGGCTTTATCCCCCATCGATACCTATGAAGCTTATCAAATTGGCAGAGAAGGTGGTCGATGGGTGATGGAAGGGTATGATGAAGTAATGGTCGCTGTTGGGCGAAAAGCATCAAACTATTATACAATGGAGATAAAACCTGTAAAACTTGAAAAAGTGATTGCTGAGGGAGAACGGCTGTTACCAGCTCAATTCATCACAGATCTAAAGGCTTATTACCAATGGTTGACTCCACTGTTAGGAGGTGACCGGCCTTCTTATCCTCCGCTTTCGAGAAGGAGAGTCGAATATAGTGAACACTAAAGTGAACCCCAACAAAGATTTAGCCCTTTACTTACAATTGAAAGAATTATTCATTGATCGTATCCATAATGGACAATGGGAAGCAGATAAATTGATTCCGACCGAGCAGGAACTTATGAAGGAATTCGACGTCAGCCGCACAACGATCCGTCAGGCCATTTCCATTCTCGTGCAGGAAGGATTGGTAGAAAAGAAACAAGGGCGCGGAACTATCGTGAAACCTAGAAAATTGAGCGGAAACTTAAGTCAATTGAAAGGGTTCGCGGAAGAGGTTCTGGAACGCGGGCAAGTTCCTCGAAGCAAGTTGATCCGGGCAGAGTTTAAATCCAATCTCCATCATGAAAAGTCCATGCTTGAGGTCAAAGACGATGAACCCATCTTGTTAATCGAGCGGATTCGTTTAGCGGATGAAATACCTGTAGCCCTTGAACGTACATGCTGGCCGAAAGAGATCGGCGAAATCCTGATGAAGCACAATTTAGATGAAGCGCGTTACTACGAAATCCTTGAAAACTACAACATTTATTTGAATAGAGCCAGCGAAAAGATAGCAGCCATCAATGCAACCATTGATGAAGCAGATGCTCTCGGAATACGGGGAGGCGAAGCTCTTCTTGAAATGACGAGGCTGAGTTTCGGTGTCAATGAACGGCCGATTGAATATACGAAAACGAAATATCGTAACGATCAATACCATTATAGTCTTGAACTTAAACGATAAAAGGAGTGGTCCTCTATGCCATTTGTGGATGGAAAAACATTGCTAACCCATGCTTATGAGAACAAGTACGGAGTCGGAGCCTTTAGTGCTCATAATGCGGAAACCATTTTAGCTATATTAGAAGCTGCGGAAGAAAAGCAAGCCCCTGTGATGATTCAAATTGGCCAGAAAGTGATACAAACCCTGGGCTTGCAGCCGATGAAAGATATGGTCGATTCTTTTGCGAAAGAGTTCACTGTTCCTGTATGTATCCACCTCGACCACAGCCGTCAGTATGAGCAGACAATGGCAGCCATTCAGTCCGGTTTTCAATCCGTGATGTTTGACGGTTCGGGATATTCCTTTGAAGAGAATACACGAATTACGAAACAGGTGGTCAATGCTGCCCGGGCGCTTGGCATCGGCAGTGAAGGGGAAATCGGTAAAATTGGTGGAACTGAAGATGATATTACGGTAGACGAAAAAGATGCATTGATTACGACAACTGAGGAAGCAGTCGACTTTGTGAATGAAACGGATGTCGATTATTTAGCGGTATCCATAGGAACCGCGCATGGCATTTACAAACAGACACCAAATCTGCGTTTCGAAAGGTTGAAAGAAATCTCTGAAGCTGTGGCTCGACCAATCGTTCTGCATGGCGGTTCAGATGTGCCGGATGAACAAGTACAGGAAGCTATTAAGCTGGGGATCTCCAAAATCAATGTAGACACAGAACTTCGCCAGGCCTATACGCAAGGCTTACAGGATTATTTGGCTTCAAATCCAGAAGACATTGTTTTGGCTAATTCCTTAGGTGCAGGTCGTGAGCGAATGAAGGAAAAAGTCAAAGAGAAGATTGATGTCTTTGGAAGTGCTGGACGTTCGGAAGCATTTAGCAATGAACAAAAGGTCGTAACGTTATAATATATAAGGAGGTTGTTGTAATGAATAAAGTAGCAACAGACTATTCTTTCGGTTTATTTATCAATGGCGAATGGAGCACAAAAGAAAACACCGTTCCTGTCTTGAACAAATACAATCAAGAAAAAATCGGTGAAACAGCCGTAACCAATGAATCCGATGTCAAGGAAGCTGTGGAAAGCGCCAAAGAAGCTTTTAAAGTGCCTTTCTCTTTATATGATCGTTATCAAGTTTTACTGAAAGTCGCTCAATTATTGAGAGACAACACCGAAGAGTTTGCAGCGGTGATTGCGCAGGAAGTCGGAAAACCGATTAATGAAGCAAGAGGAGAAGTAGGTCGTTCTGCCTTAACTTTAGAGAATTCAGCGGAGGAAGCAAAACGAATCCACGGCGAAGAAATCCCTGTCGAAGCAGCCCCGGGATCTGAAAATCGTAAAGCGTTCACAAGACGTTATCCTGTCGGTGTGGTTGCAGCCATTACGCCGTTCAATGTCCCGTTGAACCTTGTCTGCCACAAAGTTGGCCCAGCGCTTGCAGCTGGAAACAGTGTTGTTTTAAAACCCGCTGAGCAGACTCCGCTTACGGCTTTATTACTGACGAAGCTGTTTGAAGAAGCAGGACTTCCAAAAGGGAGACTGAATGTACTTACTGGAGAAGGTCATGAGGTAGGACCACTGCTGACATCCAATCCTGATGTGAATATGTTTACATTTACCGGGAGCCCGCAGGTCGGAGAACGGATTCGAAAAGAAGCAGGCCTACGTGATGTCGCATTGGAACTTGGCAACAATTCAGCAACAATCGTTCACAAAGATGCCGATGTTGAACAAGCGGCACAACTGGTCGCACAAAAAAGCTTTAACAATGCAGGGCAGGTGTGTATTTCCGTCCAGCGCGTCTACGTTCACGATGCTGTGTATGACCAGTTTCTTGAAAAAGTAAGAGAAGCGACCTCCCAAATCAAATTAGGAGACCCTATGGATCCTTCCACACAAATGGGACCAATGATTGCAGAAGAAGAAGCGGTTCGAGTGGAAGAATGGGTTAAAGAAGCGGTTGCAGAAGGGGCGGTTATTGAAACCGGAGGAAAGCGTGACGGTGTTTTCTACCAGCCTACCGTTCTTACAAACGTGAACGCAGAAATGAAAGTTTGCAAGCAGGAAGTATTTGGACCTGTCGTAGCGGTTGATTCCTATGCTGATGAAGATGAAGTCATTTCTTACGTCAATGACTCTGAGTATGGACTTCAAGCAGGGTTGTTCACCAACAGCCTGGCGTTTGCGATGAAAGCCATGGATCAGATCCATGTTGGCGGCTTGATCATCAACGATACATCCGGTTATAGAGTCGATCATATGCCATATGGCGGTGTGAAGAAGAGTGGAACAGGAAAAGAAGGTCCACGCTATGCGATTGAGGAAATGACAGAAGAGAAAATTGTTGTATTCAACTTGTAACTAGGAAGGGAGTCCATACGGCTCCCTTTTCTTAATTTAACTTATAGGAGAAAGCATATGGAGTTTATCACGATTTTACTGCCAATTTTCTTAGTATTTGGTATTGGTTATGGAGCTCAGAAGATCTTTCAATTCGATACCTCTACGTTTTCAAAACTAGCTCTTTATATTCTCGTTCCTTTCCTTGTCTTCCAGACGTTTTACGAAGAAAAGATCACCTTTTCCTATGTTTATATTTCAATCTATATGCTGGGATTGTGCATCATTATCATTGGCATCGTTTCGATCCTTTCCAAGATACAGAACTATACCGAAAAGGAAAGATGCGGGATGGTCTTGTCCTGTGCTTTCACTAATAACGGAAACTACGGCACACCACTCGTATTGTTCTTATTCGGAACAGCAGGAATGGAAACAGCGATTGTCCTTATGGTATTACAACAGCTGCTGATGAGTACCTTAGGCGTTTACTATGCGGCTAAAGGGGTAGGAGACAAGGGAGATGGAATGAAGGCTGCCCTGCGCTCCGTCCGTCGGATGCCGATGGTTTATGGGGCTATAGCCGGGTTTCTTTTCCAAACGTTCGGCATATCTATCGGAGAGCTTAAAGGAGGCGTAGATTTAATTGCAAGTGCCGCGATTCCTTTGATCATGCTTACTCTTGGCATGCAACTTGCGAACATCAAGGTCAAGGGGTTCGAATATAAAAAAGTATCCATCGCCTTAATGATTAAACTGGTAGCTGCACCTGCCATCGCGGCCGCTATAGTTTGGGCAATGCCTGTCGATCCGTTGATGAAGCAAATTATGATCATTATGGCGGCCACACCTACAGCTGCAAATACGACGATGTATGCCATTCAGTTTCAAACCGAACCCCAAACCGTTACGAGTGCGACTTTAGCAACCACAGTGCTCAGTTTAGTTACGATTCCTATTGTGATTTTTTTAGCCACATAATGCTAGTACAGTCCCTTTGAACCGAGGTGTCTTTTCTTCACCCTGGATTGTAAGTGGATCGGTCTTTGCAGAACATTTAAAGAAAGAATCCGATTGGTGTTGTCCATACTGTTTTTAAAGAGGTGATGGTATGGAGCATGATGAAGGGAACTTTTTCAAAGGATTATTATGGGCTGGATTGCTGGCTCTGCCGATTTGGGGAATGATTGCTTTAGGAGTTTTTTTCATTTGGTAAAATAAAGTTTTAAACTTCAACGGGCAAGCAGCGGAAAGTTAAAAAGGGAGACTTCCAATCTGGAAGTCTCCCTTTTTGTTATACCAATATGAACCATAGAAATGATGTGACAATAATAGCCGTTATTCCTTGTAATAGTGTGCCCATCGTTTGAGCCTTGTAGGCTTGCGTAATGGACATCCCGCTGAATTCTTTAACGACCCAGAAATAGCTGTCGTTCACGTGGGAGACGACCATGGCTCCGGCACCTACGGACATGACAACAAGGGCCAGTGGTACTGTTCCTTCGATTCCGATTTGTGGAAGAAGGGGAGCGATTAAGGTTGATGTGATGACGATCGCAGCAGTAGATGAACCTTGAGCACTTTTTAATGCGGCTGCGATAATGAATGGGATGAAGATGAATACTGCTCCAACAGCTACTTCATTGCCCGCAATTCCCTTAATAAGATCAGCGATACTTGTGGAGCTGATCACAGAACCGAAAGCGCCACCTGCTCCTGTAATCAATAGGATAGGAGCGGCTTCCTTGATGCCGATTCCGACCCATTGGGTAAGCGTTTCTTCATCATATTTTGGAAGAAGAGTAAAGGCGAATAAGACACCGACGAGTAGAGCGACAACAGGTGAACCCAGGAATAGGAAAAAGGAAAATAGCGGGCCTTCCCATCCAGCGAAAGTAATGACAGAGCTGAAACCAATGAGAAGAATCGGAATTAAAATGGGCGCAAAGGATTTAGTAGCCGAAGGCATATCACCAAAGCTGCTGACGACCTCATCGTAATTATACAACGCATCATCTTCACTTTGTTCAATGTGAATGTTTTTACCGGCCTTGACCGCCCAGATGTATCCAACCAGGATAGCTGGGATTGCGACGATGATACCGAATAAAATGACCGTACCTAGATAATTCTGCGCACCGATATTCCCTGCCGCTGCGATAGGTCCAGGTGTCGGTGGCACTAAAGTGTGCGTAGCGAACAGACCTGTAGACAACGCGATCGCCATGGATGCAACGGTCACCTTTGTTTTATTTGCAAGCGCTTTCTTTAAAGAGGATAAAATAACATAGCCTGAATCACAGAAAACAGGGATACTGACAATACTGCCGATGGCGCTCATCGCGAGCTGCGGTCTTTTTTCCCCGACGATTCTCAAGACGACTTCAGCCATACGTAAGGCAGCGCCTGATTTTTCCAAGATGACACCGATGATTGTACCGAACACGATGACGAGACCAATTCCTCCCATCAATCCTCCGAAACCGCCATTGACGGCCTCTACGACATCTCCAAGTGGCATACCGGATAATATTCCGATAGCAAAAGCAGAAATCAAAAGAGAAAGGAAAGGGTGGAGGTTGAATTTCGCTGTGGCTACAATGACAAATAAAACACCGAGTAAAATAATAAGTACAAGTCCGAAACCTTCCATATACTTCTCACTCCTTTTTATTGTTTGGTGATCAACCTTGCGATTTGTCTTGTTGTCTCAAATAAATATTCTTCTGCGTTAGCCAGGCAGTCCTCTAGTGAGGAAGGACCTGGAGTTATGGAAAAACAACTCGTGAACCTTTCATTTAATGCCCCGTAGTCATTGCTTAAACTTCCTGAAATGAGAAGAACAGGCGTATGGTTTTCTTTTGCAAGTTCAGCTACATAGCCGGGTGCTTTCCCGTAAAGAGTCTGTTCATCGCTTTGACCTTCGCCAGTGATGACGTAATCAGCACCGCGGATGGTCTCTTGGATCTGGATGGCTTCACCGACTAACTTTGCACCTGATTCAAGCTGCGCACCAATGGTGAGAAAAGCAAAGCCGAGGCCACCGGCTGCACCAGCACCGGGGGTGTTCATGATGTTTTTATTAAGGACCTCTTCCACGAGTTTTCCGTAGTGGTCTAAAGATTGGTCATAGGCATAGACCTGCTGCTCGGTCGCTCCTTTTTGTGGGCCATAGACATGACTGGCTCCTCGATTTCCCGTTAGTGGATTGTCTACATCAGAAGCAACACGAATCTTAATATTCTTCAGGCGGGAGTCTAATCCGGACAATTCTACTTTTTTCACAGTATGTAGATCCTTCCCGTGAATGCCCGTTATCTGACCGCTTTCATCGTAGGTTTTCATCCCCAGGGCCTGTAACATTCCGAGACCACCGTCATTCGTAGAGCTCCCCCCGATAGCTACAATCAAGTCCGTGCATCCTTCATCCAACGCATGCGTGATTGCCTGTCCAATTCCATAGCTCGTTGTGTGATCGGGATTACGTTTTTCTGTCGGGACGAGTGGTAAGCCGGCAATTTCTGCTCCTTCGATGACCGCTCGATCATCGTCCAGTTTTACATACCAGCTTTTCCTTTCTTCTCCTAAAGGCCCTTTACATGAAAATTGAATTTTTTCGTGGGGCACAGATGTAGAAAATACGTCTAAGGTACCTTCTCCGCCATCTGCCATTGGCTTCTTGATGGTTTCTATATTTGGATTTACCGAATGAAAAGCCTTTTCCATGATTTCGGCGACTTGAATGGAAGACAAACTTCCTTTGTACGAATCAGGGGCAAAAACGACCTTCATTATTCACCCTCCTTTACTAGATTTTTGCTTACTTTCTATTCAACAGGAAATAAGAAACGATAACAATTGATGAGATCCACAAAATATCAGAAAATTGCAAGCGTGTTCTTGTGCAATTGCACAAATCACGGGTTGATTAAAATCGCTTGTAAGATGATCGCATCTTTGAAACAGCGTGCATCCAGTCCTACTTTTTTATGGACTTGATCCAGACGGTAATGGAGTGTATTTCTGTGGACGTGCAATTCATCAGCAGTCCGACTCATTTTTAAGTCGTTTTTGAAAAAAGAATCAAGTGTTTCTAAATAAGGTGCTTCTAATCGGTTCAAACGATGGGCATAAGGTTCCGTAATCTCTATGTACGTCTCTTTTGTAATGCTTGAGAGTAGCCGTTCAACCTTAAAAGCTCCGCTGTAAACCATCTCTCCAGCTTTTCCTGCAATCTCAATTGTCTGTGATGCTTGTTGGAAAGATGTATAAATACCTTTGGCACTGTACCCTGGTTCACCAACAGCGGCGGGTCCTTCTGTTTGGAAGGGTGGAAGATGCTCTTGGAATGGAAGAGGCATGACCACTGAATTTTCCTGAAAAGGGAGGATGAAAAGAGGACGTAATTGCAGCTGTTCGGCCTGTCTGCGGAGTCTCTCTGTAAAATCAAAAGGTGAGGGTGTCTGGAAAACGACCACCTGCCATGCTTTCTTAAGGTCTGCGCGTAAAGAATAGCGGGCTTCTTTTTCCAGCTCTTCGATATCTTCATCTGACATGAGCCGATGAAACCAGTGGTTCCATTGTCTTTCTTGATAGAAACTCTGTTTCTGGATATAGAGTTGTTCGAGCGCAATCTCTACCGATCCTTGGGTCATTCCAGCCGCTTGGTACACTTGATCTGGATCTCCTGTCAAACCGACGACACCCGCAAGTTCTCCTCTATGAAAAATCGGCAGATTAACCCCAGGTTTTGTATTGGAATATTGGGATGAGATGTCTTTAGTTATTTGTTGGGCTTCCAGCGTTTCTATTACTTTTTGTGCTCCACCATGGACTTGATTGATGCGGGCGTGGTCTGTGCTGGCCACAATTTTTCCAGTCGGATCCATTAGGTTGATGGCTACATCGATGTATTTAGAGAGGCGATGGATGATTTCCTGTCCCAGGTGATCAGTAAGTTCCATGTTGGATCACTCCTTTTTTTATCATTCTATCAGATTGGACATGGGGAGATTCCCTAAAGGGAGATGAGAAGTTATTCCATAGAGTTTAGAATAAAGGATAAGGAAGTTTTATAGAGGGAATTCTGCGCTATAAAGAAGAGGGGGAGGAAACATGAAAAAATTACTGCTTACTGGGTTTGAACCTTTTTTGAATTATTCATTGAACCCGACCGAGGAAATTGCCCGTGCATTAGATGGAGAGACGATCAACAATTATACAATTGTCGCCAAAGTCTTACCCGTCGACTATAACAAATCCGGCGACCAATTGGTGTCCTTGATTGAAGAAGTTCGACCCGATTCTGTTCTTTCACTTGGTCTTGCTGCAGGAAGGTACAAAGTGACACCGGAGAGAATTGCGATCAACTGTAATGAAAGTAAGGAAGAAGATAATGAAGGGAATCAGCCTGAAGGAGATTTGATTGATGCGGAAGGCGCGGATGGATTGTTTTCTTCTTTGCCTATTCGAACCTTCGTTGAGGTGTTGAATGAGAAGGGATATCCTGCTAAAATCTCTAACACTGCCGGTACGTACTTATGTAATCATGTGATGTACAGAGGGCTGAATCATTTTAAGAAAAAGAATATGGAGATTCCTTCTGGATTCATTCACATGCCTGCGTCTCATGAATTAGCTGTCCAGCATGGGAATTTACCAAGTTGGTCGCAGGAGGATTTAACGAGTGCTGTGAGAGAAATGATTCGTTCTCTTCCATAATGCAAAAGAAAGCAAGGGGAATCAGGCCCCTTGCTTTTCTTATGTTATAAGCTTGGACGATAAGCTGTTTCTGGAATTTCTTCATAATCTTCAGGATCTAAATCTTCAACTGTGTCCGCTGCTACACCATCAATAATACCTCTGAGCCCCGTTTCTACGGCTTTTACGAGCATACCTTTTTTCTTCTGCCCGAGACTCTGTGTCTGTCCCGTCACTTCAAAGAGGACTGTCCCGCTGCCATTAAGGGCAAAGGAACCTAAGGCTGTGCCTGGAAGATCCAGTCCCTGGCTGTAAAGTGTGATGTTATCGAATGGAGAGTTCCCCATTTCCTGCAAGGCATCGTAGGCGGCAACGTTCAATTGACGGGAATAATCGAAATCATAGTTGGCTGCATATTCGGAGTATTTGGCTCCTTCATCTGAGTTTGGATCAGGGACGAATTGTCCGGATAGAGACAAGGTGACGGGATCACTTGTGCCATCTACATAATAGAGCCCCTGGTGGTGGAGATCTATGAAAACATCGACCGTTCCAAACTCATCCTGTAAGTTTTTATAAACGTCACGAACGGTTTGAGCTTCTGGTGTGATATACCAGCCTGGCTGTGAAGAAGAACCTGGAACATCTTCTGCTTCTGGAACATAATCCAAATCAGGATTAAAGTCGCGGTTTACATCAAATCCTGGATTGGCTGCGTAATTGTCCCCCTGAATATTGGGGGCGGTATAGTAATTCCATGTCGGCCCACCGGCATCAGCCAGCTGAGGGAAGTCTTCAACGACTTCTGACCACGTCATATCATTGCCCCGCCTGTCGAGCTCAGAAGCATCAGGGTTCATTTTAGGAAGGGTAACGAGTGTCACCTCTTCTCTGATTTTTTTGGCATGGGGGGAGTTGCTTGAACCCAAATAGCTTAATAGATTCAGAATGGCTTCGGTTCCTGTTTTTTCATTTCCGTGGATTTCACTTTCAATAAGAATGACTTTGTCGCCGTGACCGACACGGGCTTGATAGATATCCAGTCCGTTATTGGATTGACCGACGACGTCGACTTTTACAGTTCCTTGGCTTGATTTTTCAATCTGCTCTAATTTTTTCGTCAGCTGACCATAGTCTGTCCAACCGGAGCTGTTGTAGGTTTGCTGATCAGGTGTACCAGGGTGGTTTCCGGCTGCATATGTTGGGATGGCCACACTGGAAGCCAATACGATGGAACTAGCGACCGCAAATACTTGTTTTTTCATGAACAATTCCTCCTTATTCTGTAATTCCTACTTGATTGAATCCATCTTCCGTAGCTTGAGCTTCTTCACTATTTTCGCCATAAAGGTCAACAGCTGATTGGATAAGCGATTCTCTGGCGTGGCTGAAGTCTGATTCCGGCTGCAAGTAGACAGTCAAAGCACGGTAATAGATTTGGCCGAGCTTTTCTTTTCCGATTTGTTCACCTGTGATGTATGCTGCATGGTTGATGATGGACGAGTTGATATGGACACCGCCATTATCTAAATCTAGCGGCAAGTCATAAAACTCATCCATGTGGGAAGGGTACATGCCGTTGCCATCTCCATATTCTACGTATTTTGCACCAACAGGATATTTGCTTGGATCACTCAGGCTTCTTAAGGATGTTCGTCCGGAAGCAATTGCGTCCTCCGCCATGATATCCTCACCGATCTCCCAATCTTCCTCATCGACAAGTGCTCCGAAAATATCAGAGAAAGCTTCGTTTAAAGCTCCGGATTGGAAGCGGTATTTAAGATTTGCTGAGTTTGTCGTTACTCCGTGGGCCATTTCGTGTGCAGCTACATCAAGTCCGGCGGATAGAGGGATGAAGAACTCGCCATCTCCGTCACCATAAGTCATCTGCCGGCCGTTCCAGAAGGCGTTGTTGTAATCCTGGCCAAAGTGGACCGTCGACTTGATGGCCATTCCTTCCCCGTCAATAGAATTGCGGTCATGTTCTTCTAAATAGTACTCGTACACTTTTTCAGAGTTGTAATGGGCATCAACGGCTGGTTTTTCATAATCATCCGTAAAGGCTGCATCGCTTGAAGAGAATAATTTATCTTGCAGGGCTGAGTAGTCCCAGCTGTTCTGTGCATCGTATGTGTAAATGCCATCCAGGTTTTCGTGAGATTTGTCATACAGGTAAAAGTCCGTTCCGTTTGCTTCCACGCCTTTTTCGTTGCTGTGGGAAATGTGGAGGTTACGGTGGTCGCCAAGGACTCCAATCCCTGATCCTTTGGAGGACTTATATTCATCCGCATGCATGAGGGCGTTGTATTTGTCGATCACTTCACCCGTGTTGGCGTCAACATAAACGAACCAGTTTCCTGGATTTTCTCCAAGGAAGTTGACATTTACTTTGTAAGCGAGGTGATTTTCTTCTTGAAATGGATAGATGACAAGATTGGATGATGGAGACTCTACGAGTTGTTCTGGAGCTTTTACAGCTTCCTTGGCTATTTCCAAACCTTTAGCATCGCTTAATGCTGCGTCGGTAGACATATCTTTTTGTTCAACCATTTCGTTGAACTGACCGTTTACGGTTTGGACTTTGTTCTCCTTATCGTAGTGGACCGTTACTTGGTGGCCTTCTACAGGTACGCCGTTCTTTTCCTGCTGAAGCTTGACGTGAGTCATTCCGAGGTCGTCTTTTGTAACTTCTGCATTACCTAAACTATGTTCAGGATCATTCATTTGATAAGTATCCTTATTCTTGTTCAGGTGGGCTTTGGCAGAGGCCTCGTTCGCTTTTGTGTACTTCTCTTTCTGTTTTTCCTGTACAAAGAATGGACGATTGTCTTTATCCTTATGTACACTATTGTGCTGGATTTGCGCATGAGCATTTGAACTAGCGTTCTCACTGATCGCATAGGACTGTGTCGGTGCGACCGTTCCCATTAATAGGGCAGATGACAAGACGGCCATTGGAAACACGTGTTTCTTCTTCATAACCAACCTCCTCGTAATAATGTATCCAATTATAGGTAATAGAGGATAAAGTATACAGAGTAGATTGAACTGTTTGTATATTCTGAAAATAATGTCGAATAGAAATTTAGTATAAGACTTTAATCACGGTTTTTAGACACAATTACCGTCACACGAACATTTCGAGTTGCGAAATAGATTCGGACTATTGTACTAATAAAGAAGAAATATGGAGAATTGTAGGGGATAAGAATTGTAGTTGGGATTTTCTGTATGACCTGGTACGTAAAAATATGGAAGATAGGAGAGACCTTCAAAAATGTGAATAGATAAAGGTCACCCATGATGTAAATAAATGGATGACCTGGTGTGTTATTTATATACATACTTTCTAGGTACACGGCTGCCGATTTGGCAGGTGATTTCGTAGTGGATGGTGTTGAGCTGATCGGCGATTTCCTGAAGGGGGATGTGACCTTCTGTCCGCTCTCCGAAGAACGTGTATTCCGTCTCTTCGCCCGTTTCTCCGACTGCTGTGATATCCACCATGGTTTGGTCCATACACACTTTCCCTACGATCGGCGCTCTCTTCCCATGGACGACCACATTCCCTTGATTTGAAAGGGAGCGGGGGAGGCCGTCTCCATATCCGATGGGGACTGTGGCTACTTGTATCGGTTCCGCTGGTTCGTAGGATCTTCCATAACTGATAGGTTCGCCAGGGTGGACGGTTTTCACCATGACAGGTTTTGTTTTTAAACGCATCACTTGGTGAAGTGAAATCGATTCCCGCATATAATCAGCTGGATAAAGTCCGTACAAGCTTATCCCCACCCGCACCATATCCATGTGCATATGCGGAAAGTTGATGGTGGCCGCACTGTTGCAGCAGTGCTTGGTTGGAATCGTCCCGTGAGCCTTTTCCACATCTTCTACGACTGATAAAAAGTGATCAAATTGTTGCTCTGTATAGGCAGAGTCCTCATTATCTGCATCAGAGAAATGAGTAAAAATCCCTTCCACATGGACAAAAGGTGAGGCATTTTGCTCTAAGAGCTGGATGATATCTTCCGCTTTTTTGAGACCAATCCGATGCATCCCGCTATCCACTTTGATATGAATATTCATAGAACTCTCCCGCTGATCGGCTTCTTGATTGACCTTTTCTAAGACTTCTTCTGTAAAAACGGTCAACGTAATGTCATGATCTATGGCATCCGGGACGGCTTCTTTAGGCGTGTAGCCAAAAACAAGGATCGGGAGTGTGATTCCTGCTTTTCGCAATTCCAAGGCTTCTTCAATAATGGCAACACCTAAACGCTCCGCTCCAGCTTCAATCATAACTTCTGCACATTCCAAAAGCCCATGGCCGTAAGCATCCGCTTTGACGACTGCCATCAATTCACAGTTCTTATCGATATGTTTTTGAAAGGCCTTCACATTGTTTCCGAGTGCTTTCATGGAAACTTCTGCCCATGTCGGACGATAGTTGATCATGATGATTCTCTCCTTTCTATGAAAAAAGCTCCCCCATCAATGTGGAGGAGCCTGTTGATTTATACGCGTGCCAAAGACTGAAGGGCTTCTTGTACAGGCTTGCAATCATAGCCTAGATCACGAGCAACGGCTTCATAAGTCAAGTGGCCGTTGGCTGTGTTCACACCTGCTTCAATCGCTTTATTCTCTTCGACTGCTTTGTTGACCCCTTTGGAAGCGATTTGCAAAGCGTAAGGAATCGTTACGTTTGTAAGAGCGATCGTCGATGTACGTGGAACAGCTCCCGGGATGTTTGCGACCGCATAATGAAGGACGCCGTGTTTTTCGTAAATCGGATCATCGTGTGTCGTAATGTGGTCGACCGTTTCGAAGTTTCCACCCTGGTCGATGGCGACGTCAACGATGACTGAGCCGTCTTTCATTTCTTTGACCATGTCTTCTGTTACAAGTTTCGGTGCTTTGGCTCCCGGAATCAGAACAGCTCCGATGACAAGATCTGCTTCTTTGACTGCTTCCGCAATGTTGAACGGATTGGACATCATGGTTTGGATGTCTTTGCCGAACTGATCATCCAGCTCGCGAAGGCGGTTAGGATTCAAGTCCAGTACGGTTACATGTGCACCAAGGCCGATGGCAATTTTCGCTGCGTTCGTACCAACGATCCCTCCGCCAATGATGACGACTTTCCCGCGGGAAACGCCAGGAACGCCGCTCAGGAGGATTCCCTTTCCACCGAAGGATTTCTCAAGGTATTGAGCTCCGACTTGTGTCGCCATACGTCCAGCCACTTCACTCATTGGAGTAAGAAGAGGAAGTTTGTTATCAACAGCCACCGTTTCATAAGCAATGGCCGTGACTTCGTTTTCAACTAATGCTTTTGTCAGTTCAGGTTCCGCTGCAAGGTGAAGGTATGTGAAAAGAATAAGACCTTTACGGAAGTATCCATATTCAGATGGTAGTGGTTCTTTTACTTTCATCACCATTTCTGAATTTGACCAAATATCGGAAGCGGTTTCAACAATCTCAGCACCTGCATCACGATATTCTTCGTCGGTAAAATTACTTCCTGTACCGGCTTGAGTTTCGATGCGGATCGTGTGTCCGGCTTTCATGAGATTGATGACACCTGAAGGCGTAATCGCTACGCGGTTTTCATTATTTTTAATTTCTTTAGGAATTCCGATAATCATGGGGAACGTCCACCTTTCAAATTGAATGTAAACAAAGTATAGCCCGCCTGCGGATATTTTTGTTTAGGTGAAAGTGAAAAAATAAACAGGAGGATTTGTGTAAAATCACAAATCCTCCTGTTCGTTCTCATAGATCAGTAGATCCAGGTAGAGCATTGTCTTCTGGTTCATATCTTTGAAGTCGACGTTGCCGATCTCTTTAATCCGCTTCAGTCGATAATTCAATGTATTGGTATGAATGTGCATATGAGCGGCTGCCTGGTGAACGTTACTGTTTTTCTCAAGAAAAACCTTCAATGTTTCAAGGAGCATAGAGTTGTTCCGTTCATCGTAAGCTTGGATGTTGGTCAAGGCAGCGTTTTTGTAGTTTTCCCGTTTTTGTAGGACCGACAGTTCATTAAGGAATTGATAGACACCAAGATCCTGGTAGTTGTCGACGTTCTCAAGCCCTGCGGCATACTGTTCTTTTAATTCAAGGACTTTTAAGGCCTGCTTATAACTGTCGCTGATTAATGTCGGGGAGTCATAGATCAAACCGAAAGCCCCTTTTAAATCCTCAAAGTTGAGACGTTCCTTCATCTTTTGTGTGAATTCACGAATGAACGCCTGATTCATTTCATTCGCATCTTCCTTATTATCTGTACGGACAAGGAGAATGAGCTGCTGGTCATCGAAAATTCGGTTTACAATCCGGGTTTGATGAAGGGTTTCGGTTAAGTAATAGGCGTGACGTTCCACGGCCTGACTCATTTCTTCCGTAAATTCAAACACAGCTACACAAAGCTGCCCCTGTAAATTCATATGAAACTTCTTCGCCAGTCGTTTGATTTCCGCCTGATTTTTTAGGGAGCCTGTCAGCAGCTGCCAGAAAAACTCTTTCCGGTTTTCATCGGTCTTTTTCTTCTTCGCCTGTTGTCTTAATAAATGATGACTGACCCACTGAGCGGCTTCTTTCATCTCATCCAAATGTTCAGCAGTTACGGAGAGATCGTTCGTCTGGGCCCAGATAAACCCGAGGATTTCGTTGTTCTTGCGGACAGAGACAGCTAACCTGTGACCGAGTCCAATAGAATCAATCGTTTTGACAATGAGCGGCTGATCGCTTTCGAAAAGCTTAGCCATGATGCCTTGTTTCCATAACCCGTTGATGACATGTTCGGGCACTTTCCGTCTCATGATGGTGGCCGTTCTTGCTTCATCCACGTTTTTCTCATGTTTGCTGTAAGAGACGATGCGGTGGTTGGCATCCTCAATGGTCACCGGACATCCTAAGGTTTCCGCGATGCTGTCAGCAAGCCCCTCGGGGGAATCGATGTAATCTTTATATGAATAGTTCATGTGTGATGAATGGTTCATAGCGGTACTCCTTATGGTGTGAATACCTTTATATTATCATTGATTCTCTTAGAGAAACATCCATTTCCCTATTGAAGTATTTGTTAAATTGAACGAATATAGATGAGGGGATTTGTGGATTTTGCCCAATCATGGAAAGCGCATTCATGATAAACTGGGCCTATCCCTTTGGTGTGTAAGCGTTTTATCATGCCGGGAAGGAACGAGACATCTTAGATTAAAGGAGGATTTTCTGTGAAAAAAGTACTTAAAATTGCAAGCGCTTTTATAGGGATCATCGTTGGTGCGGGCTTTGCCTCCGGCCAGGAGATTCTTCAATACTTTACGAGTTTCGGCTATTTAGGAACGATCGGAACCATCATATCGACCGCTTTGTTCGCCTATATGGGGATGATGCTTGTGAAGCTTGGAACGAGAACGCAGGCGACTTCACATAAGGAAGCGGTCTATAAAGTCAGTGGAAACAAATGGCTTGGGCTGATTGTGGATTATGTCATTATTCTGACGTTGTTTGGTGTTGGTGTCGTGATGATTGCTGGAGCTGGTTCGATTCCAAGTCAGCAATTCGGTCTGCCTCCGGTCCTCGGAGTCATTCTCATGAGTGTGATCGTGGTTGCGATAATAATGATGAATGTGGACAAAGTCGTCAATGTCATTGGCAGTATTACACCGTTTTTAATCATTACTGTTTTAATTATATCCGGCTACAGCTTGTTTACAATGGATCAGTCCTTCAGTGATTTGAACGCGGTTGCCGTTGATCAGCCATCCGCTTTATCCAACTGGTTCCTTTCCGCCATCAATTACGTTTCCTTTAACGTGGCGGTAGGGGCGTCGATGTCCTTGCTGATGGGAGGAAATGAGAAAGATGAACGGACGTCCGCACTCGGCGGGCTCCTTGGAGGATTAGGGCTCGGAATTATGATCGTCATCAGCCATCTGGCCATTTTCTCAAAAGTCGATACTGTTGCTTCGTATGACATGCCGCTTCTTGCGCTTGTCGATGGTCTGTCTCCGGTATTAGGAACGTTTTATTCGATTGTTTTGTTCGGTATGGTCTTCAATACAGCCGTCAGCATGTTCTTCTCCTTTGCTGCCCGTTATACGAAAGTTGGGACAAGCCAGCATAAGAAGTTCGTTCTCATTACAGGAGTCGTCGCTTTCGGGCTCAGCTTCGTAGGATTTACAGAACTTGTCGCATTTTTCTACCCACTGATCGGGTATATGGGACTGTTCCTAATTCTTGCTCTGGTAACAGCGCCATTCCGACTGAAAAAAGAATCTCAACAAGAAGAGCGCTTATCAGCTTAGACTTTTACTGATTGTATGTAAGATTGTTCTATTGACAGAATAGTCAAATAAGTTTAAGGTGTTTGTAGAAAGTAATCCCTCAAAAAGGCAACCCCTTTCGATTCCGGATTACTAGAACGCAGCAAATCATTTGAACTGTTAAGACTGTTATAACCTCTATTGCCAAAGAGGTATTCTCGCAGTAAAAAGCCAGTTCTTCCCTATTAGGGGAGGACTGGCTTTTTTTCGTAATCAGTTCATAAACAATCAAAAATTTTGGAGGGGTTTTTTATGAGTATGGTTGAGACGAAAAAGCATCCGGAACAAATATGGACAGGTCATGGGTATCGCATAGAGCCTAACAAGGAACACCCTCGATTGTACAAAGTAGAGTTGGAACGATGGGTGGTGGAACAATTTTTGGTAGATGTCAAAAACATCAGTGATGAACAACTGGAGTATATCCCTTATCAGCGTCTTATGGTCGCAAAAGCCCTGCAAGACTTACTCGATGAATCATTCGGTGAAACCATCCGCCATGTTCTTCATGATCGTTTATCCGGCGGCTTTACAGTCGGACTGGGAGGGAAAGATGCAGATGTCCAGGATTATGTGAAATTTTCAACGGCTTTCTCTCACCTGGCAGGTATTCCTAACTTTGATGCCATGTCGAAAAAGTATTACGCCCGTTTCTCTGTGAAACATACCGACGACAGTGATTCCTACCTTCGCCAGGCTTACCGAAGGTTCACGTTGCATACGGATGGAACCTATGTGGACGAACCGACGGACTGGCTGCTTATGATGAAAATGGAAGAGGAGAACGCTGCAGGAGGAAGCTCCAGACTTCTTCACTTGGATGAGTGGGAGGATTTTGAATACTTCTCCAATCATTCGTTAGCTTCTTATCCTTTTACTTATAAAGCCCCTGCAAGTAAGAACGTTTCTGAGGAGGTTACTAGAAAGCCATTTTATACGTGGAACAACCAGCCTTGTATCTGCTTCATCGATCAATTTGTTTATCCTCAAACGATCCAACAAGCGGAATACTTACAAGAGCTCTCCCATTCCATGGAACAATCCAAAGCAGTGATCGAGTTGGAACTTCCTGTTGGGGATCTTGTCATGTTGAACAACCGCTTTTGGCTTCACGGTCGAGGGTCTTTTGAACAGAATACAGAGCTGCATAGAGAGTTGCTCCGTCAAAGAGGTCGATTTGTTCAATAACGGGAGGTTTTGGGATGTATGATTATGCTGTGATCGGGTGCGGAATTGTCGGATTATCGACTGCTCATGCCATCAAGAAAAGAGATCCAGACGCAAGAGTTGCGGTCATTGATAAAGAAAAAAGTATATCTGCCCATCAAACAGGAAGAAACAGTGGAGTGATTCATTCTGGTGTTTATTATAAGCCTGGTAGTTTAAAAGCGAGGATGGCTGTTCAAGGTCGTGATTCCATGGTGGACTTTTGTGAACAAAACGATATTCCTCATGATGTGTGTGGAAAAGTGCTCGTGGCAACGGAAAAAGAAGAGCTTCCACGTATGGAAGCCTTGTATGAAAGAGTCCAGGAGAATGGATTGAATGTTAACAAGATTGAACAAGATGAATTGAAAGAAATCGAACCCTATGTCGATGGAATAGCCGGGCTTAAAGTACCGACGACCGGGATTGTGGATTATAAAAAAGTGAGCGAGAAGTTAAAAGAACTGCTGGAAGCGGCAGGGGTTGATATCATCCTCCGACAAACAGTGGAAGACCTTCATGAGAAAAATGAAGAGGTAGTCATTGATCTTCCCAAGGAAAATGTCCGGGCCAGATACGTGGTGAACTGTGCAGGTTTGTTTAGTGACCGCATTGTTAAAATGGCGGGGATTCACAGTGAATTGAGAATTATTCCATTCCGTGGAGAGTATTTCAAATTAAAAGAAGAGAAAAGCCACCTCGTAAAAGGATTGATTTATCCCATTCCTAATCCCGATTTTCCTTTCCTTGGCGTCCATTTAACGAAAACGATGGATGGAGGGGTCCATGCAGGTCCTAATGCTGTACTCACTTTCAAACGGGAAGGGTACAGGAAAACAGATTTTGATTGGAGAGACACCCGGGATATCCTATCTTTTCCTGGCTTTTGGAAAATGGCTGGGTCCAACATGAAAGAAGGGATGAAGGAAATGGTGCGTTCTTTTCATAGGAAAAGTTTTGTTAAGAGCCTGCAGCGTCTCGTCCCATCTATTGAACCTGAAGATGTCATTCCATCTGAAGCTGGGGTGAGAGCACAAGCCATGTTGAAGGACGGAAAGCTCGTGGATGATTTTTATATCATTTCAGGAAAGAGAACCGTACACATTTGTAATGCCCCTTCTCCAGCAGCTACGGCTTCATTGGAGATCGGAAAAGAGATTGCTGCTCGTCTTCCGGAGCGGTCGTATGCTATAGCAAAATAAGCAGAAAAAGGACCAGCATTATGCTGGTCCTTTTACATATGCTGGTGATACTGTTTGTGTGCATCCTTCAGGGCGGCTTCAAGGGCGTTTCCGGCTTTCCCAAGATACCCTTTTCTTAATGTATCCAATGGTTCTTCGATTCCATCCTTTAAGCTGAATCCTTTTAATAACGACTTAATATACCCTCTTCCGTGATCCGTGGCAAGAGTGCAGGAGGCATCAACGATGACCCCATATTTTTGATCGATTTCCAATGTTAAAGTAAGAGATTCAGAGATATGGTTGGCAGCAATCCCCGTCGGTAATTTAGAATGGCCAGCGACAAACACGGTTCTCATTTCTTAATCCTCCTCAAGTATGAAAACTATTCTTCTTGTATTCGTTTTAGCTCTTGCATCAATGATTGGCTGATATCAGTGTTTTGATAGATACTTTTAAACGCTTTCTTCCAACGCTCTTTTTGCTTGTTACTTAAGTAATGAATCTCCATAGAGTCCATTCGTTTCATTTGGCGAAGGTGAGAGTCATTCATTTCTATGGCATGTCTCCATATCCATTCGGTCGTCTCATCCAGTGCGTTCGTAATAATTACTTGATGTTCTTTTGAAAGCCCTTCCCAAAATTCGTTATTCATTAGGACAACATAGCCTAAGTAACCGTGGTTACTTATGGTCATATAGTTCTGTTCTTCATACAATTTCTTAGAAAATATATTTGACGCTGTATTTTCTTGTCCATCGATAAAACCGACTTCCAAATTGCTGTAGGTTTTATTAAAAGGAATCTCACTAGTGCTTGCGCCAAGCGATTTGAATTGGGTTTGAATCATAGGACTTGGCATAATTCTAAAATGCGTCCGTTTGAAGTCTTGCGGCAAAAGCAAGGGCTTTTTGTCGTTGGTGATTTGTTTGAATCCGTTATACCAATAGGTCATTCCTCTAATGCCACTGTCGAGACGATCGAATAACCGGTCACCTAACTCTCCTTCATACGCCTTCTTTACATCCTCGTAAGTTGAGAACGCGTAGGGAAGGTCAAGAACCTTCCATCCAGGGTCATGAGCTGTCATTTTCGATGTAGCAGGAGCGATCATTTCGATGTGTCCGTCTTTTAAGGCTGCGTATTCGTTTTGATCATTATATAAACTGCCATTCGCATAGATTTCCACTTTGATTTCCCCGTTTGATCGTGTTTCGACAAGAGACGCAAATTTTCTCGCTGCTCTCGCTTTTGGAGTGTTTTCGGCTACGACGTGGCTGAATTTAATCACGATTTCATCCTTAATCCCCTCTTGTTCATCGTCATATTCAAGGGTCTCAGAGGCCTCACTGAAATCAAAGCCAAAATAGAGTGCAGTTAAAATACCAGTGCAGATGAAGAGCCCGATCGCTGTGAAGGTCTTCAGAAGAATCCCTCCTGGAATCGTTTACATCAGTTTACCATAGTTCGACAATTAAGTGATACACTAGAATGAAGAGAGGATAGAAATGGGTAGGGGGGAAGGACCATGTCACTGAAACATATGCCGATTCGTTGGAAGATTACGATTCTTTCATTCGGGATTGTCCTTTTTTCTATCGTCATCGGTGGCATCGTCATTATAGGGAACACGATTGAATCCAGAGAGAAGTCCCTCGGAGAACATGCCCTTGTAACCGGGCGCACAGTGGCCAACTTGCCAGCGTTAAAAAATCATTTATCTGAACCGGAAGGGTGGGACGAAATTAACCCTGTGGTGGATAGGATTCGAACCATTAACAACTCGGATTACATTGTAGTGCTCAATATGAATCGCGTTCGCTTTTCTCATCCGATAGAAGATAAGCTCGGCACTCTATCATCCGGAAAAGATGAAGGACCTGCATTTGCTGAACATAGTTATACAACAAGAGCTCAAGGTGATGCCGGGGTAGCGGTCCGAGGTTTTGTACCCGTAATGAATGAAGATCACGAACAGATCGGAGTCGTTATTGTAGGAAACCTTGTACCGTCCATAACTGAGATTTTATCAGATATGAAAAGGGAGATTTTTTTCATCCTGTTTCTGACTTCCTTGTTCGGAGTTATTGGTTCCTGGTTTCTTGCCAGACACCTTAAAGAGCAGACGTACCGTTTAGAGCCCTATGAGATTGTTCAATTGTTAGTAGAGCGAACGGCTACTTTCCAAGCCATGAATGAAGGAATCATTGCGGTTGATAAAAATAGTCAGATCACCATTATGAATGAAAAGGCGAAAGAGATTCTCGATCTGAAAGGAGACTATATAAATAAACCCATTCAACATGTAGTCCCGGAAATGCGGCTGCATCACGTCCTTACATCAGGAGAGACAGCGTTCAATGAGGAAGTAAGGTATGGCAGTGCCATCATATTCAATACGAGAGTTCCCATACGGGTGGATAAAGAAGTGATTGGGGCGGTCATGGTGTTTCAAGACCGGACAAATATTACTAAACTCGCAGAAGAACTGACGGGCGTTAAAGCGTTTGTCGATGCCCTTCGTGTCCAAAACCACGAACATTTGAACAAATTACATACGATTGCAGGTCTGATTCAGCTTGATCAAAAGGAACAAGCATTGAGCTTCGTATTTGAAACGTCTGAAAAGCACGAAAAACTTTCCCGGATGCTCGTCCACAAATTCAAAGATTACAGCTTGGCTGGATTGTTGATTAGTAAAGTCAGCCGGGGCAGGGAGCTTGGAATTGATGTGTCCATTGATGAAGATAGTAAGTTGAAAAGTTACCCACCATTATTGGACCAGCACGACTTTGTCCTCATTCTCGGGAATCTCATAGAAAATGCTTTTGATGCTCTGCAAAGCATCCGTCGAGAGGAGAAGCTGGTGAACCTGTCCATCTTCCAGGATCGACATCAGTGTACAGTTATGGTCGAGGACAATGGGGAAGGGATATCGGATGAACAGAAAGGGAGAATTTTGCAAAAGGGCTATTCAACAAAAGGAGATCAAGGGTCCGGCATTGGATTATATCTCGTGAAAAATATCGTAGATAAAGGATACGGAGAATTGGAAGTTGTCTCAAGAATCGGGGAAGGCACAAGTTTTGTTATTGAATTCCCTATGGAAAGAGAGGAGGGACATGATGAGTAAACGACAGTCGGATATTCGGGTGTTATTGATTGAAGATGATCCTATGGTCCAGGAAGTCAACCGGCATTTCATTGAGAGGGTTGAAGGCTATCATGTCGCTGCTATCGCTTCTAATGGAGAAAAAGGGCTGAAGCTTATCCGTGAACACAAGCCTGACCTGGTCATTTTGGATATCTATATGCCTGCCCTGGATGGACAGAAGACATTGCAGGAACTTCGTCGTCTAGGGTTTGATGTAGAGGTTATGGTAATCACTGCGGCCAATGAAAAAAGCATGATTCGATCCATGTTCCAATATGGAGTTGTGGATTATATTATAAAACCATTCAAATTTGAACGATTGGAACGTGCTCTTCTCGATTATAAGAACTTCCGTACCCGTATGACAGGAGAAGGCGGGGTTGGACAGGAACAATTGGATACTTTATTCAACCATGCGCCATCATCAAGAGGAATGAATCACCTTCCTAAGGGATTGAATCAACAAACCTTAAACCAGATCTTAGATTATTTGAAGCAGAATACCATTGCCTTATCCGCCGAAGAGGTAGCGGATGGCTTGGGAATGGCCCGGGTGACTGCAAGGAGATATTTAGACTATCTCCAAAAAAATGGACAGCTGAATATAGATATCCAGTACGGCGGTGTCGGCCGTCCGGTCAATCGTTATCAGGTGAAACAATGAGGTTCTCTTACAGAAAAGAGGCCTCTTTTTTTATGAAAAAAACCAAAGACCAAAATGACCAAAATGTCCAATATGTTCATAATGTTTTTTTTAATAATTGAAAGCGTTACCATTATTTTTAGAATATTACGAATTGGGGGAATAAACGCGATGAAACGGTTATTATTTGTTTTATCTTTAGCATTTACATTAATTTTGGCAGCTTGTGGCAGCGATGGTGGATCAGAGGAGGCTTCAAGTTCCGGAGGTGGATCTGAATCCATTGTCTTTGGTACAGGTGGAACGTCCGGTACTTATTATCCTATTGGTGGTGCACTAAAGCCTGTTTTTGAAGAGAGTGACAGTATTGATAATGTGACTGTGGAATCCACGGGGGCCTCTGTAGCGAACATCCAAAACATTGAGGACAGTCTTAATCAGATGGCTATTATTATGAGTGACGTTGGTTATGATGCGATTGAAGGACAAGGTCAATTTGATGGGAACGCCGTAGAAGTACAAGCGATGGCGGGAATGTATCAGAATGTCGTCCAGGTTGTAGCTTTGAAGGACAGCGGTATTTCATCCATTGAAGACCTCGAAGGGAAAAAAGTAGGCGTAGGTAAAGTAGGATCTGGTGTTGAGCAAAGTGCCAAGAAGGTGCTTGAAGCGGTTGGAATTACTTATGATGATCTTTCTAAAGTAACACATACGGGTTATGCCGATAGTGTACAGGAAATGAAGAATGGAAATCTGGATGCTGCATTCTTTACCTCAGGTGTTCCGAACAGCAACATTACGGACTTGATGCAGCAGACGGATATCAACTTTGTTGAAATCAAAGGGGAAACGGCCGATGCCCTTATGGAAAAATATCCATTCTACAAAGCGAATACGATCGAAGCTGGTGACGAAGCTCGATACAACTTAGACGAAGCTGTTGAGACGGTCGGTATTCAAAACATGATCATCGTCAGCCCGGATTTGAGCGAAGATGTCGTCTATGACATGACAAAACGGTACTATGAATATTTAGGAACAGAAGAAGTTTCTGTCGGTGCGTTGAAGCAATTGGGGCGTGATGAAATTGCTAAAGGTTTAATTGCTCCATTGCATCCCGGTGCTAAGAAGTTTTATGAAGAACAAGGCATTTTAGAGTAAAGGAAACAGGGCATCGTTCTGGTGCCCTTTTTTATTCCATGAAACAGACCTATTTAATTGTCGGTGTACTTATCATTCTCAGTTCAGCATTCTCTTTATTTCTTGTGAAAGTGGAAGTGCTCGGTATTTATTCAAATCAGGAATTAACCAGGCTTTTTCGGCTTGAAGAAGGGGATGGCTTTACCATCAGCTGGACCCATTCTGTTGAAAAAGAAACCTGGGAAGAGATGTTTGTCATAGAGGATGGAACGATTGAATTGACGTCCACTCGCTTCAAGACGTTTGGGGCAGGAGTACCGAACGATACGGGGGATCAGACCTATCTGAAAGATGGCTGGGTTTACATGACGGGGATCTCCCAACGTATTGGCAGGGAGCTGGCGATTCGAACAGGTAAAAGCACCAATCATACGTTCATGTATGGAAAGGATACCACTATATCGCTTAAAAGTCAGAAAGCTTATCAAGTGAAGGTTCAGAAGGTTCCGCTAGGTAAGTATATAGCAATTCATTGGAGGGGTGAGGAAAGGTGAACAAGCAGCAGAGCGAAACAGCAGAAAAATACGATCGTGAGAGTACCACGCGTGTGAATATGGCAAAACCGATCGCCTTAACGATTTCAGTATTGGCGATCGCTTTATCCTTGTTTCATTTGTACACGTCTTATGCAGGCTCACTTGTCGATGTGAAACAGAGAAGTATCCACCTTTATACATTGATGACACTTGGGTTTTTTATGTATCCGTTCCTTAGGAAAAGAGGGCAGAGAGGTCTCCCTTTTTATGATTACATAACGGCGGGATTGTCGTTGTTTGTAGGAATTTACATGCTGGCTACAGCTGAGCGAATTATCCAATCCGGCGGTCAAATCAATGACACCGATTTTTATGTTGGTGTACTTATTATTCTATTATTATTTGATATTACTCGACGTGTAACCGGATGGGGGCTTGCTCTATTAGGGCTTGGTTTTCTCATCTATGGATTTTATGTGAAATTGTCGGTATATCCGGAACTGAATCCTGCGGTGATCACAAGTGTTTCAAAACAGATTATCTCTCAATTAGTCTTTATTACAGAAGGTGTTCTCGGAACCGCGATCGGGGTTTCAGCCAGTTACATCATTCTGTTCATTTTGTTCGGGGCTTTTCTCGCAAAGTCGGGAATGGGTCAGTTATTTAATGATTTAGCTCTTGCAGTTGCGGGTCATACCAAAGGTGGACCAGCGAAAGTTGCAGTTATTGCCAGTGGTTTTCTAGGTTCGATTAACGGATCTGCTATTGCTAATGTTGTGACAACCGGTACGTTCACTATCCCTCTCATGAAGAAGATCGGTTATAAAAAAGACTTTGCCGGAGCTGTAGAGTCTGCGGCCAGTGTAGGAGGTCAAATCTTACCACCAATCATGGGTGCTGCTGCTTTTATCATGGCAGAGAACTTGAATGTCGCTTACACGAAAATCATTTTAGCTGGAATCATACCGGCTTTACTGTTCTATGTCGGCATATTGCTGCAGGTTCATTTCCGTGCCTCTAAACGAGGATTAAGAGGGCTGCCAAAAGAAGAACTCCCTTCATTAAAAGGGGTCCTTGTCGAGCGTGGTCACTTAATTATTCCAATGTTGACTTTGCTTTACCTGCTTTTCTCTGGGAAGACACCTTTTTATGCTGCTTTTTGGTCAATCATTGCAACGGTAGTGATTGCAGGTTCAAAACGGATGCTTCCGATTATTGTCGCCCTTTCTTTATACTTGATTTTTCAACCCCAGTTGTCGGCTTTGGTCACAGGTGGGAATATACCGAACGTCCGAAGTGATTGGTGGGAATTACTCTTGATTGTCGCGCTTCCTCTCGGGATCAACCTTTGGAGAAAGTGGCTTCAGATCGAAGGCGATGAAGTAGGGGTTAAAGACTGTTTGAATGCCCTTGAGGATGGGGCTAAAACGACTGTTCCTGTAGCAATTGCCTGTGGTGCTGTCGGTATTGTTGTAGGAATCGCATCTCTTACAGGAGTAGCGTTGGAAATTGCGAATAGTATTGTGAGCATTGGCAGTGCCGTAAACAGTCCGCTGATTCAATTGATTATCACGCTTATCTTAACCATGATCACTTCCATTATTTTAGGGATGGGGCTTCCAAGTATCCCAACCTACATCATTACAAGTACGATGGCTGCGCCTATTCTTCTACAGCTTCCGTTATATCGTGAGCTTGCGGGATCTACGGAAACGGCTACCTTCGTTGCACATATGTTTGTCTTTTATTTCGGTATCTTTGCTAATATTACGCCACCAGTCGCTTTAGCAGCCTTTGCGGGAGCTGGAGTAGCAGGTGGAAACCCAAACAAAACCGGATTCCAAGCCATGAAACTTGCTATCGCTGGGTTTATCGTTCCGTTCATGTTCGTCTTTTCGCATGAAATGTTGATGATTGATGCGACAGTGATGAATATTTTGCTGATTACGGTAACTTCGCTCGTTGGTGTCTTTATGTTGTCGGTCATGGCAGAAGGATACCTGAAATCATCCGTACCCGTCTGGATGAGGGCTTTAGCAGGAGCGGGAGCTTTACTATTGATTTATCCAGGGCTCCTCACCGACTTTATCGGTTTAGCCATCTTTGCTTTTGTACTAGTCACCAATTTGAAAAGTAACAATGATCTTCAACAACAACGAACAGCTCTTTAATAGAGGAGGAAGACGTTATGCGCTTATCTACGATAATGAAAGATGGAAAAGAGATCGCAGCGATAAGAAGTGAGGGAGGGCAAGTCACTTCTTTACCTGATGTGAACGATTTCTTTGAACAATCCTGGCCTACGACAATGTTCGAATTGATTCAATCCAACCAGTTGAGTCGTTTTAAGGAATGGTGGAACGAACTGGGGAACGAGGACAAAGAACGGGTGCCATCTATTGAAAATCCCGACTACCGCCCCCTCTATCGCCACCCCAGAAAAATTTGGGGCATTGGTTTGAATTACGTCGATCATGCTTCCGATTTGGACGAAGCTGCTCCTAAAGGGGAACCTGCGAGCTTTATGAAGCCTGATACGACAATCATCGGTCATGGGGACAAAATAAAAGTTCCTCTACAGTCTGAACGTACCACAGGAGAAGCAGAGTTAGGTGTTGTTATTGGCCGGGAGTGTAAAGATGTCGAAGCTGCTGAAGCGGAAAATGTAGTTGCAGGTTATACAACGATCATTGATATGACAGCAGAAGATATTTTGCGTAAAAATCCCAGGTACTTAACGAGGGCCAAAAGCTTTGATACCTTCTTCAGTTTCGGTCCGGAATTCATCACTCCCGATGAAATCGATGACCTTTTAGAAGTGAACGTTACAACAAAAATCAATGGTAAGGTTCATCGGACGAACAAAGTGAGGAACATGACGTTTCAACCTTACGACTTGATTTCTTTCCATTCTAAAGTTATGACACTACTTCCAGGTGATATTATCTCAACGGGTACTCCAGGAGCGGTCGTCATTAGAGATGGTGACAAAATTGAATGTGAAGTGGATCGTATGATGGCACTGGAAAATCCAGTGGTAGATTTAAAAAATTAGGAGTGAATAGTGATGGACTTACAATTGGAAAATAAATCAGTCGTTGTACTCGCTTCGAGTAAAGGGCTTGGAAAAGCTGTCAGCATGGGGTTTGCCAAGGAAGGAGCTCGTGTCCTTATTTCTAGTCGGGACGAAGCGGAACTTCAATCAGCGAAAAAAGAAATTCAAGAAGCGAGCGGGAATGATCAAGTCGAGTACCAAGTTTGTAATGTCACTAAAAAGGAAGACATTCAACAATTAATCAATAAGTCCATTGAACTTTATGGAACGGTTGATGTGCTGATTAATAATGCGGGTGGCCCTCCAGCAGGAACATTTGAAAATTTTGATGATGAGGACTGGCAGAAAGCGTTTGAACTGAATTTACTCAGCTTTACGCGCTCCATACGGGAAGTATTGCCTGCCATGAAGAAACAACAGTCAGGAAGAATTATAAATATTGCCTCATCTTCTATTAAACAAACGCTGGACAACCTTATCTTATCCAACACCTTTCGGGCAGGAATTGTAGGCTTGTCTAAAAGTCTATCTCAAGAGCTTGCCGGGGATCAGATCCTCATTAATACCGTTGGACCTGGACGCATTGCTACAGATCGAGTAGCTGAGCTTGACCAAAAGAGAGCCAATAAACTAGAGGTCTCTGTAGAAGAGCTGAAGAAGACTACGGAACAATCGATTCCCATAGGCCGCTACGGTGAACCCGAAGAATTCGCCAAAACCGTTGTTTTTCTTGCTTCTGGAGCCAACACATACCTAACAGGTCAATCTCTTGTAATTGATGGAGGATTAGTAAAAGCACTCTAGTAAGAAGAGTAGTTAGCAAATAGCTAGCTACTCTTTTTCCATTATCTGTATGACCTGGTACAACAAATAATGGAAGTGCACGGCGGTTATGCGTTATGGTTATATGAGAAGGTTTTCATAAGGGAGTGGAAGAGATGAATAATCAGAAATGGTGGAAGAAAAGTGTCGTCTATCAAATTTATCCGAAGAGCTTTAATGATACGAACGGGGATGGAATTGGGGATATCCCTGGGATTATAGAGAAGTTGGATTACTTGAAGGAGCTTGGTGTGGACGTTCTTTGGCTGTCCCCCATCTATGATTCTCCACAAGCAGATAATGGCTATGATATTCGGAACTACCGCGAAGTGGATAGTCTTTTTGGAAAGATGGAAGACTTGGAAGCGTTATTGGAAGAGGCTCATAAGAGAGACTTGAAGCTGGTCATGGACCTCGTCGTCAATCACACGTCTGATGAACACCCCTGGTTTGTGGAGTCTTCGAGAAGCAAGGACAATCCGTATCGTGATTATTACATATGGAAAGATGGCAACGAAAACGGAGAGCCACCCACAAACTGGAGCTCTGTTTTCAGTGGCCCGGCTTGGACTTATGATGAAAAGACAGGTCAATATTACTTGCACATTTTCGCGAAGAAGCAGCCTGATTTGAACTGGGAAAACCCGAAGCTTCGGGAAGATGTGTACGATATGATGAAGTTTTGGCTGGATAAGGGGATGGATGGGTTCCGGATGGATGTCATCAACTTTATCTCTAAAGATCCGGACTATCCGGATGGAGACAATGGGGATGGCAGTCCTTATTTTATGAACGGCCCTCGTGTTCACGAATTTTTGCAGGAGATGAATCGGGAAGTTCTATCAAACTATGATGTGATGACCGTCGGGGAAATGCCAGGGGCTTCTCCGGAAGATGCCAAGCGATACACAGATCCAGAGAATGAAGAGTTGAATATGATTTTCACATTTGAGCATATGGATTTGGATTCGAACGGGGATAAGTGGAACTGGACGAATCTGAACCTCGTAGACTTGAAGGAGAACTTTGAAAAGTGGCAGACGGCGCTCCATGGTGTGGGTTGGAACAGTTTATACTGGAACAATCATGACCAGCCGCGTATTGTTTCCCGGTTCGGTGATGATGCAGAGTACCGAGAGAAGTCGGCGAAAATGCTCGGGATCTGCCTGCACATGATGCAGGGGACGCCTTATATTTACCAGGGTGAAGAGCTGGGGATGACGAACGTCCACTTTGAAACGCTCGAAGAATACAAGGATATTGAACTACTGAATATGTATAAAGAGAAAAAGGAACAAGGGTGGTCCCATGAAGATCTCATGAAAGCTATCTACGTAAAAGGGCGTGACAATGCCCGGACGCCGATTCAGTGGAACGATAAGGAAAATGGCGGATTTACGGACGGAACCCCATGGATACAAGTGAATCCGAATTATAAAGAAATTAATGCGGAGCGCGCGCTGGAAGATAGAAACTCTGTATTCTATTTCTATCAACAGTTGATCCGTTTGAGAAAAGAAATCAATATTATGACCGATGGTCGTTTTGAACTATTGATGAGAGAAGATTCAAATGTTTTTGCCTATAAGCGTGTAAGTGATGAAGGAAGTCTTCTTATCGTCTGTAACTTTTCGGAAGAAGAAGTGGCGTTGGATGAGGAAATTGTAAAAGAGATAGAAGGAAAGCCTGTCGTAATTACAAATGAAACAGAATCATCGAATCGCGGAAGATTAGCTCCTTATGAAGGAACAGTATATACACTTTAATGGAAATAATACCCACACTAGGTCATCCAGATATTGGATGACCTAGTGTGGTGTTTTTTACATAACGGGATCTCTGCCGATATTAATGATGTAGGTCAAACATCATGCTTTTGGAGGAGATTATGTGTTCTTTTTTATTGTGCTTTTGGTTTTAATGTTGATACGTGGAATCCTTGCTAATCCAGTGGTTAAAGGGAAAATTGGGGAAGCGAAGGTTTCTCTTCTACTTAAACGACTGAATGAGAGTGAGTATTATGTCATGAATGATTTAATGCTGAAGACGGAAAAGGGAACCACTCAAATTGATCATGTAGTTGTCTCGGTCTATGGTGTTTTTGTCATTGAGACGAAAAATTATAAAGGATGGATTTTTGGTGATGAAAAATGTAAAAAGTGGACACAGGTCATCTATAAGAAGAAACATACGTTCATGAATCCTATCCACCAGAACTATGGTCACATAAAAGGCTTAGAAGAAGTATTGGGGAAAACTTACACCCATCCCTTTTGTTCGGTTATATCTTTCAGCTCTAAATCTACGTTGGAAAACATAACCATAACTTCCCCTATGGTGCATGTTGTGAATACCTCTCACTTATTGAATACAATCAAAATGTATGATGAAAGGCTTATATCCAATGCCAATATGAAAGGAATCATCTATAAGTTACACCACCATAAAATTGAAGATAGACAAATGAGAGAAAATCATATTATTAAAATTAAGGAGAAACACGAACATAGGCGTCAACTTGTAAACGGAATGATTTGTCCGGATTGCGGAGCAGGACTTATTGATCGCATCGGCAAATATGGGGCCTATAAAGGGTGTATGAACTATCCCGAGTGTCGATTCACAAATAAATCCAAATCATGATTCGGGAATATGTGAAAAAGTGGCGGACCAGGTCATCCAGATATTGGATGACCTGGTCCGCCCTTTTTTACTTTTTATAGATTTCTACTAGAGTGCTATTGAAATATAATTACAATATTTTAAAACGTATGTTGACATAAAAATTCATAAATTTTATAATAGAGCCAACAAAGATTTGGAGGATGTCCATGAACTATGTGATTGGAATAGATGGAGGCGGGACGAAAACGACGTGCCTGTTCCTTGAAGCAAATCAATGTACATACCCGGAACAACCAAAAGTCATCCAGGGGTCAGGGACCAACCCTCATCAGATTGGTTTTGAGGAAGCGGGTCACCGCTTAACGGCTCTGATTGAAAAAGGATTACAAACATTCAACGTAGATTCTGCACAGGTCATAGGCATTGGCTTCGGACTGGCTGGTATTGGAAGACCAGAGGACGAAGAGCAAATGAAAAGGATTGTGCGGAATATTTTTTGGAATCTATCATTATCTGAAAATTTAAACTCATTTATTGGATCTGATAGCTTAGCCGCTTTGAAAGGGGCACTTTCTCTGACAGACAAGTCTGGGATTCTCGTCATCTCAGGGACGGGATCGAACGCTATTGGGGTAAACCTTGAAGGGGAAATTCATAAATGCGGCGGTTGGGGGCATTTAATTGGTGATGAAGGAAGTGGATATTATCTATCTTTGAAAGCGTTATCATCAGTGGCGAAAGCCGCCGATGGACGTGGAGAGGAAACGCTCCTCACTCCTTTTATCTTAGAGAAATTAAGTCTACATAAGCCTGAAGGTCTCGTCCGTCACATGTATGGCAGGACTCATGAGAAACAGGAAATAGCGAAGCTTGCGACATGCGTGATCGAAGCGTCGGAACGACAGGATGAAGTCGCAGTGAAAATATTGAAGGAAGCTGCTGATCAGCTCGTTTCACACGTGGAAAGTATCGCACGTCACGGCTTTGAAAAAGATGCAGCGATTACAGCGGCAGGGTCTATTTTCAAGCATTCTAAAATTCTGAAACAATATTTCATCCAAGAAATCGAAACGAAAGGGTTGGGCGTATATAAAGAGGCCTATGCTCCACCTGAGTTTGGAGCAGCTCTGTTAGCAATTCCGGATAATTAATAAAAGGTGGTGCCAAAAGTGACGAATTCCTTGACGTTCCTAACAACAGAGAAACGAAATGAACGAACGAAAAACATGGATGAAATGACGACTGCTGAAATACTGAAAGTCATGAATGAAGAGGATCACAAAGTCGCAGAAGCCGTCAAACAGGTTTTGCCGGCGATTACGAAAGCTGTCGATCATATCTCCGCTTCATTAAAAAAGGGTGGCCGACTCTTTTATGTAGGAGCAGGGACAAGCGGAAGGCTCGGTATTCTGGATGCGTCGGAATGTCCACCGACCTTCCTTGTGGATCCCGACCTTGTTCAAGCGGTCATGGCTGGGGGCGGCAACGCCTTTACAAAGGCGAAAGAGAATTCGGAAGATGATGCCGCTCAAGGGGAAGCCGACTTGAAAGCAAAAAAACTCACTTCAAACGATGTCGTGGTCGGAATTACGGCCAGTGGCCGGACGCCCTACCCGATCGGAGCGCTCAAACATGCAGGTTCCATTGGTGCTTATACGATTTCTCTATCCTGCAACCATCATTCCGAAATCAGTGATTATGCCGAGTGCCCGATCGAGGTGGTTGTCGGGCCGGAAGTTTTGACAGGTTCGACGCGCTTGAAAGCAGCGACCGCCCACAAAATGGTGTTGAACATGATGAGTACGACTGCCATGGTCAAACTCGGGAAGGTTTATGAGAATTTGATGGTGGACGTCCATGCAAGTAATCACAAGCTGCGGGAACGCGCGAAGAGCATTTTGATGGAGTGTACCTCAGCGACTTATGAGGAAGCTGAGGAAACGTTGAAAAAAGCAAAGCTGCAAGTGAAGCCGGCGATTGTCATGCTGAAGCGAAGTGTTTCTTATGAACAAGCAGTGAAAATGCTTCAGGAGAATGAGGGGAATTTACGCAAGGCCATGAATGAATCTTAATGATTTGAAGACCATCTTGCATGGTTTCAAATAAATTTTTCAATCAAAAAGGGGGAGCTTATGTTGAGCATGTGGCGGAAAACATCTGCTTGGTTGATGATGGCGGTTTTGTTCGCTTTCTTGTTGTTGGTCGGTTGTGCACCTGGTGCAGGAACGGAAGAAACAGACAGCGAGGGCACAGAAGAAGAATCCAGTTCGGAAGGGTCTTCAGAGTCTGGTGAATCCGGTGAAGTTTCGGGAGAGCTTGAAATTCAGTACTTTGTCGGTGGTTATGGCGATTCCTGGTGGAAAGAAGTCATTGCCGATTTCCAGGAAGAATATCCGGATGTCTCGATTACGGAACACGCGGGTCCTAATATTAATGAAGAAATGCGTTCACGCTGGGTATCCGATGACCCACCTGATGTCGTCTACATTGATGGTGCCGGTTCCAGCGAAACACAGATGGTTGAAGATGGTCAGCTTATGAACTTGTCGGAATGGTTAAGCGGCGTTGAGCTTGAGGATGGCTCCGCTTTAGGTGAAAGTTTCATTGTTGATCCTGCTAAATACGATGGGGAAATTTACAGCTTACCACTTGTCTTCGATACATGGGGCACATGGTATGACAATGCCTGGTTTGAAGAAAACAATTGGGATGTACCGAAAGACTTCCCAAGTTTCATGGATACGATGAGTCAGATTAAGGAAGATGAAGGCATTGAGCCTTTCGTTACGACAGGACAATATCCATACTATTTCCTTCGCGGAATGCTTTACCCTGCCTTTGGTGCCGCAGGTGGAGATGAGTTACTTAATGATGTTATTACAGGTGCTGAAGGCGCCTGGACGAGTGAACCTGTCCTTAATGTCATGAAAAAAGTGGAACAGATGCAGCAAGAGGGCATGATTGACTCCGGTTTTGGTGCATTGAACCATACGCAGTCCCAAATGAACTTCCTGCTTCATGACAATGCGTTCATTCCGGTCGGTTTCTGGCTGCCGAATGAAATGGCGAATGATACGCCGGAAGACTTCGAATATGGATTCATTCCTTCTCCGATGCAGGACGAAGGTGAACCAGCGGCGATTGTTCCAGACCTACGTCCATTAGCGATCGCTGAAAAAGCAGAAAACCCGGAAGCAGCAAAAGCTTTTGTTGAGTTCGTGTTCACAAAAGAATACGCGAAGAGTTTTTCTGAACATACGGGAGCCATCATGAACTTGCAAGGTGTGGATCTTGCTTCAAGTGAAGAAGTGCCTTCTTTCTTGATTGATGCCAACGAGATGATCAATGACCCTGAACAGGTCCAGATCTATCAAAAGCCTCACCCAATGAGTTCAGAGCTTGAGACGCCGATCAGCAACTCGCTCGTTTCTCTGATGCTCGGTAACATTACAGCGGAAGAGTTCGTCGAGGAAGCTGAACAAGCGGCAGCGGAATACCGCAGCAGTTTGGAGTAAAGGACAAGTGGAATGTGGAGGCGGACGTCTTCACATTCCATTTTTCTTAAAGGCATAAGCCAATCAACCGCGGGAAAACCATCCTGCTGTTGCTTGACTTATGCTTGTAAAAACATATTCAAACTAGAAAAAGAGGTGGTTGTAAATGGTCCAGTCCAAACGACAGCGGAACTTGTTCCTTGCCTTTTGTCTTGTTCCGACATTCATTTTGTTTGCCGTGTTCACGTTGTACCCCTTGTTCAATGGTCTTTATTATTCCTTTTTCAAATGGTCAGGGGCATCTTCACTCGCCGAGTTCGTAGGTTTTGATAATTACCGCCGGTTATTCAGTGATGATATTATCCCGAGAACCATCTGGCACGATTACTTTCTTGTCATTACAAAAGTGTTCGGTATCATGATTCTGTCTACCTTTTTTGCGGTAGCTTTAACGCAAATGAAAATCAAAGAAGCTCCCTTTTACCGGATTGTCTTCTTCTTTCCGAATATCATGTCCGTCGTCGTGATCGGGATTTTGTGGATGTTCATCTATAATCCAAGTCTCGGGCTTGTGAACTCAGGTCTTGAACTGATTGGCCTTGAAAGCTGGACGCAGCCGTGGCTTGGGAGTGAAGACTGGGCTTTACCAAGTTTAGTGCTTCCTTCGGTATGGGCAGGAATCGGGTTGTTCATGCTCATGCTGATGGGCGGGATTTCGAACATTTCGAAGAGTTATTATGAAGCAGCAGAAATCGATGGGGCCACCGAGTGGCAGCAGTTTTGGAAGGTGACCTTACCGCTGATCTGGCCGCAAATCAAGATATCTATTTTGTACATTATTATTACGACGTTGAATGGGTCCTTCATTATCGTCCAGGTCATGACCAAAGGTGGACCAAACAACTCCACACACGTGATGGGTTCCTACTTATATGAACAGGCTTTTGTTAAATATAACTTCGGATACGGGGCAACGATCGGGGTTATGATTTTGATTCTGTCTCTCGTGACCGTACTGATTATGCAATTCCTGATGAGAAGAGAGAAAGTGGAGTACTAAAAGACAGGAGGGGAATAGAGTGCAAAAAGGGAGTATTTTTTCAAGAACGATCGTACGTATCCCATTGATCATCTGGTCTCTGGCCGTCTTATATCCGATTTTCTGGATGGTGCTTGGGGCATTCAAGTCCAATGCGGAAATCTACGCCAATCCATGGGGGCTGCCGGAATCCTTCAGTTTCAGTAACTTCGTCGATGCGTGGAGCAACTACAACATCGATGCGAGTGTGTTCAACAGTTTTATCGTCACCGGTCTTGGCGCGACACTGACGCTTGCGATGGCGATTCCGACGTCTTATGCGTTAGAGCGGATGCGTTTCCGCGGAAACCGGCTGTTGTTCACGCTTTATATTTCCGCGATGATGATTCCGATGGTCCTTGGCTGGATTCCGTTGTTTTTCCTATTGATGCAATTGAATCTCTTGGATAACATCTTCGGGCTCAGTATCGTGTATGCGGTCAGCCAGTTACCGTTCAGCATTTTCGTTTTGACGAGTTTCATGGCAACGATTCCAAAATCATTGGAAGAAGCGGCAGCGATTGATGGGATGTCGCCGTATGGCATCCTGTGGAAAATCATTACGCCACTTTCGACAACTGGGATTATTACCGTTACGATTATGAATATGATCCAGTTTTGGAATGAGTATTTTATGGCGCTCATCTTCCTGCAAACAGAGGAAAACTATACGCTTGCACTCGCGATTGATTATATTAGTAATGAAACACAGTACACGAATGCATGGGGAACGCTGTTTGCGAGTCTCGTCATTGCAATCGTCCCTGTTATCGTGTTGTATGCGATTTTCCAACGCCGTATTGTTAAAGGAATGACTGAGGGAGCCATTAAAGGATAAGTGTGGTGAAACAAATGAAGAATTCTCTAACCGGCGGACTTGTCATTCTTAATGAAATGAAAGATAAGTTACCGCCTTCTGAAAAAAAGATTGCCGAATTTATACTGGATCAGCCTCATGAAGCGATCCACTGTACAGCGACACAGCTCGGCGAACTGAGCTCAACGAGCAGTGCCGCTGTCATTCGCTTATGCAAGTCTCTTGGTCTGAAAGGTTTGCAGGAATTGAAATTGAGGATCTCCGGTGATTTACAAAAGAAACCGGAGGCGCGGTACCGCGATATCCAACCGGGAGAACCTTCCGATTCAATTGTAGAAAAAATAACAAGCAACAGTCTGCAGGCGATTCGCGAAACGACGGAAATGGTCGACTACCGGACGCTGTCGGAAGCGGTGAAGCTGTTAAATGAAGCAGGATCAATCCACTTTTTCGGTGTAGGTGCGTCCGGGATTATTGCTCAGGACGCTCAACAGAAATTTTTACGGATGAACAAACCGACCTCTGCTTTTACGGATATGCATAATGCGGCGATGAACATTGCCAACGTTACAGAAAATGATGTTGTCTTCGGCATCTCTTTTTCCGGTGAAACCTATGAAACAGCAAAAATCATGGAAATTGCAAAGAAGAAGGGAGCACGGACCATTAGTTTGACCCGTTATGGACAGTCTCCCGTTACAGAACATGCCGATGTTTCGCTGTACATTTCTGCCTCAAGGGAGATCCCTGCTCCATTCCGAAGTGGAGCGACATCTTCCCGTCTTGCCCAGTTACATATGATCGACATTTTGTTCGTCAATGTCGTCACCGAACAGTGGGACAAGGCTTCTGAGTACTTTCATGAAATTACCGACGTGATGGATTTGTTGAAAGGGAAGAAAACAAAGGGATAAGGAGGAATCATCGTATGGAAAAGTGGTTGGAAGAGCTGCAGTCTTTGCTTCCGGAAGGACACGTATTAACATCCTTGGCCGACCGTCACAGTTACAGTTTTGATGCTTCTTTTGGGGAACACCTGCCGGATGCTGTGGTACAGGTGAAAGAAAAACAGGAAGTCGCTGATGTTTTGAAGCTTGCCAATCGTTATAAAGTACCGGTTCATCCGCGCGGTTCGGGCACCTGCCTGAGCGGCGGTCCCCTTCCCGTTCACGGCGGGATTGTTTTGGATATGTCTCAATATCCAGCAGTCATCGACCTTAGTCCGCGCGACTTGACGGTGAAAGTGACACCGAGTGTCTTGACCGGAAACATCAATAAAGCGGCCGAACAACACGGGCTGATGTATGCCCCGGATCCTAGCAGTGCCCATGTGGCTACGATCGGAGGTAACCTTGCCGAGAACTCCGGCGGCCCCCGCGGGTTGAAGTATGGAGTAACAAAGGACCACGTACTCGGGTTGGAAGTCGTGACGCCTGAAGGTGAAATCATTAAGACGGGTGGTCAGACGATTAAGAATGTCACAGGCATTGATCTGACGAAGCTGATCGTCGGGTCGGAAGGAACGCTAGGCGTCATCGTCGGAGCTACGTTGAAGCTGATGCCGAAGCCGCCCGCTGTGCAAACGATCATGGTCGCTTTTGACGAAGTGCGAAAAGCAGGGGAAGCCATCTCCCAGACGCTGACTTCAGGAATTTTACCAGCGAAAATGGAATTTATGGATCAAGCGTGTATCGTCGCCGTCGAAAACTTCCAGCCGGTCGGTCTGCCTGTCGATGCCGCTGCTGTCATCATCATTGAACTCGATGGACATCCGGAAACGCTGCGTGTGGAGCGGGGTCTGATCGAGGAGATTATGGAAGATATGGGCGCTAAGGAAATCATCATTCCGAAAAGTGATGAGGAAGCGGCTAAGCTCTGGCATGCGCGCAAGCAAGTGTCACCTGCGATTGCGAAGATTAAGCCGACGAAAGTCTCCGAAGACGCGACCGTTCCAAGAAGCAAAATCCCGGACTTTATGGACCGGTTAGAACTCATCAAAGAGAAGTACGGCCTCGACGTCGTCGCTTTTGGTCATGCGGGAGACGGCAATCTGCACCCGAATATTTTGTGTGACAAGCGGAATGTGGAAGAGATGAAGCTTGTTGAAAAAGCGGTGGGGGACATGTTCCAGGCGGCCCTTGATCTCGGTGGCACACTATCCGGTGAGCACGGGATCGGTACGATGAAGGCCCCGTTCATGGAGCTTGAACTAGGAGAAGTCGGACTGGATATGATGAAGCGCATCAAAGACAGCTGGGACCCGAACGGCATCTTGAACCCGGGCAAAGTTTTTCCTGAAAAAGGACAGAAGTTGGTGCTGCACCATGACTAGTTCACTGAAGGAACGATTGAACTATGACAAAACGTTCGACTGTGTCCAGTGCGGCTACTGTCTTCCGGCCTGTCCAACGTATGAAACGATGGAAAAAGAGACCCATTCGCCGAGAGGGCGGATCAATCTCGTGAAGATGGTGGCAGAAGGGAAAGCTTCTGTGGAGGATTTAAAGGAGCCGATAGAGAAGTGTCTTGGCTGCATGGCGTGTACGACGGTGTGTCCGACGAACGTCCAGTATGGAGAAATCTTTGAAGGAGCGAAACGGGTGATTGATGAAGAGAGGCCGCGCGGGATTGTGGAGGATTTCTTGTTCCAGTCATTCTTTCCTTCTTCAAAGTGGATGAATACGTTAGGAAATGCCACTTGGCTTTATCAGAAGAGCGGTTTGCAGAAGGTATCCCAACGCTTTGGTTTGACGAAAAGAGCGCCGCTTCATATTCACGAATTCGAAGCGGCTTTGCCGAACATGCCTGCGCCGAGTAATCGCCGTCGGGAGCGAGTGGATCGTTACGTGCGTAAGCGGCCGGCTGTGGCGAAGATCGGATTTTTTAAAGGATGCGTGATGGACAGCGTCTTTTTTGAAACGAATCAAAATACCGTCGAGCTTTTGCTTCGGAGTGGAGCAGAAGTTGTTTTTCCAGAAGCCCAGACGTGCTGTGGAGCTCTTCACGCTCATACAGGAAAAGTCGATCAGTCGGTGGAACTTGCGAAGCGGAATATTGAAGCTTTTGAAGAAGAAGGATTTGATTATATCGTGAACAATGCAGGTGGCTGTGGGGCGCGGTTGGTCGAGTATACGCATTTGTTTGAAGAAGGAACAGAGTGGCACAAGCGTGCAGAACGGTTTGTTGAACGAGTGCGTGATATTTCTGAAGTGCTGGTTGAGATGGACGGGCTTGTTTTTGAAAAAGAATTGTCGAAGACCGTTACCTATCAACCTTCCTGTCATTTGCGTAACGTACAGAAGGTGACGAGTGAACCACTGGATCTCATTCATCGCATTCCTGGGGTGGAATTGCGCGAATTGGAACGACCGGAGTTTTGCTGCGGGTCGGCTGGGGTTTATAATATCACCAACTATGAAGATGCGATGGATATTCTGGACGTGAAAATGCAGGATGTGTGTGGTACCGGTGCTGGTGGTGTAGTGACATCCAATCCTGGCTGTCAACTTCAGATGAAGCTTGGGGTGGAGCGTGAAGGATTGGGTATGGAAGCTGTGCATTTGGTAGATTTACTGATGGAGGCTGATCCTGGGCCGAAGTGGTAAGGCGATCTCTTGATGAGGTCGTCTTTTTTGTTTGTTGAGAGAGGCGGATATCGGTTAAATTTTGGTTTTATCAATTAAAAATGGAATATATCAATTAAATGCAAGGTATATCGGCTGAATTAGCAATATATCAATTAAACTACTTCAAAAAGTAAACTCTCCCTTTATATTCCCCTTCTGATCTTAAATTCATATCTCTTAGTATATTTTGCATAGCAGATGGTGAGTTGATGAGTAAAAAACTTCTACCTTGACGGTTATTAATCCTGAGTCCAATAAGTGATGAGTAATCTTTCAGTGCGGGAATGTGCGCTTTTGGATCTTTATGGAGACAACTACCGCACTGCCAGGTTCCGTGTTTCCTTATCATAGGAAGAGCGTTACAATACGTGCAAAATACCCCTCGTTTAAAGTCTATTATAGATAAAGAGAAATATTTTATATAATCGAATTCATTTTCTGTATGGTTAGATAGTAATTCGCTCGATAGCAAATGAAGAGAAGAGGTACTTAACTTCTGTAAATCGCTGTGCTGAGAGTTAATCTCATCCACCTTTTCCGGAAGAGCTTCCGTACGGATTACAATATCGAGAGAAGGGTCATCTGTGTTTATCGAAGTTCCAGGATGACTGTTGACCACGAGGCAGTAAATAGGAATGTTAGGAAAACCTTTCATATGCAGCCATTGCTGGAGCTGTCTGCGATGCCGGCGGACTTGAAGAACAGGATCAGAAAATGTTTGTGGTCCTTCATCCCATGTTCTGGATAGGAAGTTGAACCTTTGATTGTAAAACAACTCCCCACCCATATTTTTAGCTTCGACAATCAACATCCATTGACTCGTTAAAATCAGGCAATCGATTTGGAAGTAGTGGGTGCCGTCATAGAGGCGCAGGTGATGGAAAATGTGATAGTGATCGGGAAGGTAGGAGAGGGGAAAGTTGAGAGCGAGTTCTCCCTTGTGACCGGAGAGGCGGTTTTTGAGGTGTTCTTTGACTTTTGGCATGTGGGTATGGTTTTCAGGAAGTCTTCGTTCGATGGCTTGCAGTTGTTCGATGTCTCTTGGAAATGTGCGTTGCTTCATAATCATGCTATTCATCCTTTCTTTTTTAATCGTACGACAAAAGGTGCTGAATTCCTATTAAATATTCAACCCTCAGCCTGCCTATATGCTAAAATACAGGCAACAAAACAAATGAGGGATGAGCATTGAGTAAACCACATATTTTAGTCGTTGAAGATGAAACAAAAATCGCTCGTGTATTGGAGCTGGAACTCGAATTTGAAGGTTATCAAGTGACGAAAGCTCATGATGGTATGGAAGGATTACGTCTTTACCGCGAACAAGAATGGGACTTGCTTCTTCTTGATATTATGCTTCCGGGCTTGAGCGGCACGGACCTCCTCAAAAGGATTCGTTCTGGTGATGAGGATACGCCGGTCATTATGCTGACGGCGAAGGATGCCGTGAGTGATAAGGTGACAGGGCTCGATCTTGGGGCGAATGATTATGTAACAAAGCCCTTTGAGATTGAGGAGCTGCTTGCAAGGATACGAGCAGCTTTACGGACAAAGTCTGACCAACAAGTCATGAGCATTGAAGACCTGACTGTGAACGTAAGCACTCATGAAGTGCACCGGGGGGAACATTCCATAGAGTTGACGGCCAAGGAGTTCTCGCTTCTTGTCTATCTCATGAAAAATAAGCGGCAAGTGCTGAACCGTGAACAGCTCTTAGAAGGGGTATGGGGTTTTGACTATTACGGAGATACGAATATCGTGGATGTGTATATCCGTTATTTGCGTAACAAACTGGATAAAGGATACGAGACGAAGCTGATTCATACCGTCAGAGGCGTCGGCTACGTCTTGAAGGATCCACGATGAAGCTGGGGAATCGGATTCAAGTTTACACCACAGGCCTGTTCATTCTCCTTCTTGTGCTGATCAGCGCAGCCGTTTATTTCTCTTTCAGTAAAATTGTTTACGATAGTGATGTGGACCAAACCAGAATGGAAGCAGAGCGGATTGTGACTGGCGTTAATGAGCGTTCTGATTCCCTGTCCGCAGACGTTCTGAGAGCGTATGTTCCTGCCAATGGCATGATCCGGCTGGTCCTTCCTGATGGAACTTCGGAGGTCAGCTTGACGGGAGGGAGCCAGGAGGACCTCATTGAACAAGCGTATCCATATGAAGCAGGGGAAAAAACGGAGGTTCGTAGGTACGAAGGTGTCCCTTATGCTTTTGTATCTATCCCGATCATATGGACGAATGGTGAGGTCGTCTCTTTTCAGTTGACGAGAAGTTTGGAGGCGACGGCACAGAATTTAAATATTCTTAGAATTGTGCTCATGAGCGTCGCTCTTCTTGCGATGATCCCATTTTTCCTGTCTTCCAGACTTTTAAGCCGGTTGATTGTCCATCCGATCCGCTCATTGATTCAGACGATGCAGCAAATCAGAGGCAGTGGCCAGTTTAAACATATTCCTTATGAAAGGGAGTCTAAAGATGAGTTAGCTCAAATGGCTCATACGTTCAACAAGATGATGGTGCAGCTCGAAGAAAACTATCACAAGCAGGAGCAGTTTGTTTCTAATGCTTCTCATGAGTTGAAGACTCCTTTAACGGTCATTGAGTCTTATGCAAGCCTTTTAAAGAGAAGAGGCACACAGGATGAGGAACTTTTTCAAGAATCTGTAGAAGCCATTCATTCAGAGGCGAAGCGAATGCGTGGACTTACGGAACAGCTGCTTCTCCTTGCAAGAAAAGAGGAACACTGGGATGTTCAGTTTGAGTCCGTTGACTTGTCTTATCTACTTCAGACCTCGGTCTCTTCTTTTGAAAAAGCTTATCAGCGAAAAGTTGATCTTTTCTGCCCTCAAGGAATTCATATAACCACCGATGAACAGAAATTGAAGCAGCTGCTTTATATTTTTATGGATAATGCTCGAAAGTATAGTGAAGATCCGATCGAGGTGAACGTAGAAAGTAGAGACGATCACGTGGTTATCCTTGTCATGGATCACGGAATTGGGATGTCGCAAAAAGAACTTGAAAAAGTCTTTGATCGCTTTTACCAAGTGGAGGAATCGAGGACCGAAGGATATGGATTAGGCCTTTCGCTGGCTGAAGAGTTGGCTCAAGCTCTCAAGGCTGACATTCAACTTTCCAGTGAGAAAGGGAAAGGGACCACGGCCACGATTCTTATGCCACTCTCAGAGGGTTCTCATTTTTAGAGAGTAGGATGATACGAAGGAGGGAGTTTTATGGCTAACCGTCTTAAGGTGTTGATTTCCATAGCGTTGCTCACTCTCTTGATTATCCTCGGGTGGCAGTGGGTTCACCAGAGCTTAAGTGCTGAGCCTTTATCAGAGTCAGATGTTCGTGAAAAAGTACAAACCCAATACAATGGTGAAATTACGGATGTCACTTCGATGGAAGATCATTACTTGGCAACGATAGCATTGGACGAAGGTGTTTATGAAGTGGTTGTTATAAAAACAGATGGCCGGATCTCTGAAATTAGGCCGCTTGAAAGTTTCAAAGACAACGATTCACCTTCACCACCGGAAGATAAGTTTGAGAGCGCTCAAACCGAGCCGATTACAGAAGAAAAGGCAAAGGCTGTCGCCCTGAATGAAATTGAGGGGGAAGTGGATGATATCGATTTTGAATCAGAAGAAGAACCAGCCTTTTACCTCGTAGAAATTGAGCGATCGGGTGGAGCGGAAGCCACGGTCCAAGTCCATGCCCTTACAGGTGAAATCATGTCCGTCACATGGGACGATTGACTTCTCATCAAATTCTCATTTTCCTCTTTCTTTGTTCTCATCTCTGGTGGATATAGTCATAGTAGAACAACAAAGAGGAGGAAATAAAATGAAGAAAAAATGGTTGATCGGCGGTATTGCGAGTATTGTTGTATTGGGCGGCGGAGCTTTCGGTGTGAGTGCTGTCTCCGGAGATGATCAGTTTTCTGAAAGTGAAGTAGAGATTTCCCAAAAAGAAGCAGAAACTACCGCTAAAAAAGAAGTAGATGGTTTGACGATTGATAAAGTAGAAAAAGATAAAGAAGACGGTGTATCCGTCTATGAGTTTGAAGGTCAGACAGAAGATGGCAAAGAGGCAGAAGTGGAAGTGGACGCAAACACAGGAGAAGTCTTACAAGTAGAGCGTGGCGATGACGATTCCAATGAAACGTCAGCTGAAGATATGAAAGTAACAGAAGAAGAAGCTGAGAAAGCTGCTAAAGAGGAAGCTTCGGGCAGTGAAATGAAAAATATGGAAATTGAAGATGGGCACTACGAGTTTGAATTTCAAGATGATTCCTTTGAATACGAAATCACGGTTGATGGTCAAACAGGGGAAGTTACCGATTCTCAAAAAGAAAAGTTGAAATAAACAATAAAAAGCTCCACCAAAAGATGGTGGAGCTTTTCCTATGAAAACTTTTATAGAATGAAGTAAAAAGATTAACGACTTTCCACTAATTGAAAACCGATCGTAGAAAGAGCTGTCTTTAAATTAGAAACCGTTTTAGGTTTGTGTGGGGACAGTACATTCGTTTCTATTTCTTTATGAGCTACTTCCGGAGTAATCCCTGTTAAAATCGTATTGATCCCCATTACTTGCAAGGCGTGAATGAGCTTAGGCAGCATTTCGGAGAAAAATTGATCGCGCACTACTAAACCGGATAGATCTAATACAAAATGATCAATATCCTGCTCTTTTCCGTATAAAAGGACGTCTCGCATCAGTTTGTCCGCACGTTCTTCATCCACGATGCCCTGGATAGGGACGACGGATACACCTTCTGTGATTGGTATGATCGGCACATTCATTAATCTCATGTTGTAGTGGGTTTGATCAAGGTCAATCATATGAGAAAGTACAGCTGCAATCGTTTGTAGAAATTCTATGTCTTCATCGGTGAATTGTTTTTCTTCTTTGTCCATCACACAGAGGGTTCCGAACACATTCCCTCGTAAATCTTTTAATGTGACACCGAGGTACCCTTTAACTTCCAGTTGGGCTGAGGCTTTCATTTCGTTAGTGAGTGGGTCGTCCATTAAGTTGGTTGTTCTAAGTACATGGTTTTGGTCATTTATAATGAGGCGGCAGTGGCTTTCCTCGTAGTCAATAGTAAACCCTTCAGGGACGATTTCCTCTTTCTTATTTAAGGAACTCAGTACGGTCATCGCGTTCTTACCTCTCATCGTTACATAAGCGGTCTGGACATTTAACCTTTGGGTCACCACATCAAATATTTTCTGAGCGGCTGACTTCAAAGAATAATATCCTTCTGAGTCCATGAGATGTTCTTCAGACATGAAAAACCTTCCTTTTCACAAAATTAGGAGCTTTACCCTATTATACCCTATTTCCCTTTGAATCTGAGGTTAATCCCATTTTTTAAGAAAAATGAGTCGTAATCACGAGTTAATTGGTGAAAAACAATGAAATTTTGAGCAATCGATAGGAAAGTTGAATAGAATAGTAGATTTCAGCTGAAAAGACCTTCAAAAGAATTATTCAGAAAATTTGCAAGAGTAGTAAAATTTGAGATAATAGAGGTCATAGAATAAAAGGGGGAAAATGGATGAAAGCGAAATGGTACTTATTCATTATGGTCATGTCTTTAACTCTGTTTCTTGCTGCCTGTGGCAGTGATAGTGAGACAGGCTCATCAGGAGACTCCGGTGATTCAGGTGGAGAAACTTACACGGTGGCAACGGATAATAACTTTGTCCCATTTGAGTTTATGAACGAAGAAACGGGAGAAATGGAAGGCTTTGATATTGATTTGATCAAGGCGATTGCTGATGAAGCTGGCTTCAATATTGAGATTGAATCGATGAAGTTTGACGGTGTTGTTGCTGGTATGCAGTCCGGCCGCTATGACATCGGAATTGCTGGTATGACAATTACGGATGAGCGTAAAGAAACCATCGATTTTTCTGATCCTTATTATGATGCTGGACTGATGCTTGCGGTCAGCGCAGATAATGATGAAATTCAATCCGAAGATGATCTTGCAGGTAAGAAAGTGGGGACTCGTTCTGGTACGACAAGTGAAACGTATATCAGAGAAAACCACCCGGATGCCGAATTAATTACTTTCCCTGGAATCGTTGAAGCTTATATGGACCTTGAGTCTGGTCGTTTGGATGCGGTTATGTATGACGTTCCTAACGTCCAGTACTATGTAGCCAATGATTCTGAAGGATTAAAAACAGCGGGAGACATTTTGCAGGGGGAGCAGTATGGTATTGCTTTTCCTAAGGATTCTGAACTTGTAAGTGATGTGAACGAAGCATTAAAGACATTGATTGATAATGGTACGTACGATGATATCTACGAAGAATGGTTCGGTGAGCGTAAATACGGCACAGAATCTTCCGAGTAATAAAGCAGCTGATCATAAAAGCGTAGCAAGTGATTGGCTTGTTACGCTTTTTGAATTGAATACTTGGCATGAACCCACACACCATTCAAAACACAAGGAGCGAATACATATATGGAGTTCATTACAGAATCGCACTATTTTCGTGTCATGCCTTTTTTGCTTGAAGGATTGGTATGGACACTACTCATCACCTTTGTTGGATTGATTTTTGGATTTGTGCTCGGGGCGGTCTTTGGCTTTGCGCGACTGTCGAAAAACAAGATCATATACGGACTTGCAACGGTCTATGTAGAAGCGGTCCGCGGTACACCGATTCTTGCTCAAATTTTGTTTATCTATTTTGGTCTGTCCGACCTGACCGGAATCAACATTGATAAAATTACGGCCTCCATCATAGCGATTGCCATTAATGCCGGTGCTTACATAGCGGAAATCGTAAGGGGAGCGGTTTACTCGATTGATAAAGGACAGGAAGAGGCTGGGCGCTCCATCGGTCTCACACGTAATCAGACGATGCGGTACATTATCTGGCCACAGGCGTTCAGAAGGATGATTCCGCCGCTTGGAAACCAATTTGTCATCAGCTTGAAGGATACCTCGCTTTTCTCCGTCATTGCTGTAGGGGAATTGCTTTATATGGGACAACAGTATTACGGAATGACGTTCCAAGCCTTCCAGGCACTGACGATGGTTTGTGTGATGTACTTGATCATCACGGTACCGACAGCGGTGTACTTGAGACGAGTTGAAAGGAGACTGGATGTGTAATGATTACCGTCAAAGATTTGCATAAATCATTCGGTTCCAACGAAGTGTTGAAAGGAATCAATGCAGAAATCAAAGAAAAAGAAGTGGTCTGTGTCATCGGGCCCTCAGGTTCCGGGAAAAGTACTTTTTTACGGTGCTTGAACCTGCTTGAGGAAGTCACCTCCGGAGAGGTCATCATTCAGGGAGACAATTTGACTGACCCTAAAATCAATATCAATGATGTCCGCTCCCGTGTCGGAATGGTGTTCCAGCACTTTAACCTTTTCCCGCACAAAACCGTGCTTGATAACATTACGATCGGTCCAATCAAAGTGAAGAAAATGAAGAAAGCAGAAGCTGAAAAAGTGGCCCGCCCGCTCCTTGAGAAAGTCGGCCTGAGTGACAAAGCGGACGCTTACCCTGAAAGCCTTTCCGGCGGTCAGAAACAACGTGTAGCCATCGCCCGTTCGCTAGCGATGGAACCAAGCATCATGTTGTTTGATGAGCCCACCTCCGCGCTAGACCCTGAACTTGTCGGGGACGTGCTTGCGGTTATGAAGGAATTAGCGCAGGAAGGGATGACGATGGTGGTCGTCACCCACGAGATGGGATTTGCCCGCGAAGTCGGCGACCGGGTTCTGTTTATGGATGAAGGGATCATCATGGAAGAGGATGTACCTGATAATATTTTCGGGAATCCACAAAATCCTAGAACACAGGAGTTCTTAAGTAAAGTATTATAGAGAAAATCCGCAGACATTGAAGTCTGCGGATTTTTTAATTAGAAAAGAAAGTAAGAAGAGACGAAGTACGTGACTACGATAAGGAGAGATGGAGCGGCATAGCGCGTGAAGCTCTCCGCATTTTTTCTTACCATCATGAAGATCGTCAGCACCATCATGCCAATGAATAAAAGGGCAATCGGGAGGTTGCTGTCTGATGTCGCATTCAGAATCGGACCTTTTTGATAGAAAAGGTCTGTGATGGCAAGAAGTTGCAGGTTGAACAAGTTACTCCCTAAAATCGAGCCTACCGCCATATCATAATTCCCCATTTTAAATGCCACAAGGACGGTGACGAGTTCAGGCAGAGAGGTGGAAGCAGCAATCAAGAAGCTTCCGACAAAACTTGAGCTCATTCCCGTTTGCTGGGCCAGTTGATCCCCGGATATCGAAAGGGCACTTCCGGCAGCGAAAACGACAATAGCGCTGATTGCAAAACCGATGCTTGCCCCTTTTAAGGAAACCGTTTTGCCAGTGGCTGCTGCTTCGTCCATCTCTTCTGCTTCATCATTTTCGAAAAATCGGACGGTCAGGATATACAAGCCGACGAGAATGAACATTTCGATTCCTATATTAAAAAGCGAAAGCGTTGAACCCATCAATAGCGAGACAACAACAACCAGCGTAAAGATAATCCCTGCAATGGCAGAAGGGAGGTGATGCTTTGGCGGGATGCTGTTGAACATTTTCTGTTTGCGATACATAAGATCAACCGCTGCCAGAATCAATACATTAAATACGTTACTACCCAGCATATTCCCTACGGCAATGTCCGGGTTGTCGATATATACGGCCGTTAAACTCGTAGTCAATTCCGGTAAGGATGTAGCCCCCGCTATAAGGAAGGTTCCCACAACAGCTCCGCTCAATTTCGATTTTTGACTGATGACATCTCCATAACGGTTCAGCTGTACGGCAGCGAGTACGACCACAACGGCTGAGATGGCGAAAATTAAAAAGTTCATCGTATTCCTCCTTGATTTTGAGCCAATAAAAAAAGACCTTGGCCCTAGTTTCGTTCAGGCCAAGGTCTTGCGTACTATGGTCATAGTTTGGTGAACCGAGTGTCTGCACACTGAAATGACGATTCACCAACCGCATTATACGGTCGCTACTCCCCTTGTTACTATTAATATAGCTAATTCCTGTGAAAACGTCAATAAAATAGTCTCTTACCTATGACAATGATCTTCAACTATATGGCAGGTTTCTTGAAGACTCAGTTTCGAGACTTTTAATGAGTAGGTGGGGCTGCGGGGAATAGCTCGCTTTCCGCGGGAGCGCGGTGAGCCTCCTCGGACTGCGTCCTGTGGGGTCTCACCAAGCACTTTTTTCCCGCAGGAGTCTCGCCATTCCCCTTCGCCCCTTTACCAAGGATCATTATCGAA